>JAZRXF010000070.1:0-19931 GCA_045600085.1 Lachnospiraceae bacterium | reverse complement strand
AATACCTATGAGCTTGATGCAATGGCAGAGCTTTTTGAAAAGCGCGGATACCAGGAGGTTCCATGGGGAGAGCCTGCTGATGTGTGCGTGGTTAATACATGCTCAGTGACCAATATTGCAGATAGAAAGAGCAGACAGATGCTTTCAAAGGCTAGAAAGCAGAGCCCTAATGCAGTTGTGATAGCTGTTGGCTGTTATGTACAGACAAGAGAAGAGGAGCTTCTTAAAAACGAAGGAATAGATCTTTGTATTGGTAATAATAAAAAGGGACAGATCATAGAGATACTTGAGGAGTTTCTTGATTATAGAGATAAAAACCTTGCGTCTGATATAAATGAAAATATAGATGAAGCAGTTATCGTCAAGGATTCAGATATGGATAAAAAATATGATGATATGAGTATATCTAAGTCTACTAGTCATACCAGATGCTTTATCAAGGTTCAGGATGGATGTAATCAGTTTTGTAGCTACTGTATTATTCCATTTGCAAGGGGTAGAGTACGAAGTAGAAAGCCAGGCGGCGTAGTGGCTGAGATTACAAAGCTTGTTAGTAACGGTTTCAAAGAGTTTGTAATCACAGGTATTCACCTTAGTTCTTATGGTTCTGATTTTGTGTATGAGAAACAGAAAGCAGACCAGTTTTGCCCAGAGAAGCTTCTTGAACTTCTTGAAGCCATTAATGATATAGAAGGCGTGGAGCGTATAAGACTTGGTTCTCTTGAGCCTAGAATTGTCACAGATGAGTTTACAGCGAGACTTTCAAAGATAGAGAAGATATGTCCACATTTCCATCTCTCGCTTCAAAGTGGTAGCGCAGCTACTCTTAAGAGGATGAATAGACACTACACCAAGGAAGAGTACCTGGCTAACTGTCAGATTCTTCGTAAGTATTTCAATCATCCAGCTATTACAACTGACGTCATAGTAGGTTTTCCAGGAGAAACAGAGGAAGAGTTTATAGAGAGTAGAGATTTCCTTAAGGAAGTTGATTTCTACGAAATACATATATTCAAGTATTCCAAGAGACAGGGGACTGTCGCAGCCTCTATGCCAGGTCAGCTTACCGAAAAAGTTAAGTCAGAGCGAAGCGATGTGTTAGAAGAACTTGAGAAGCAGATGACCAGAAGCTTTAGAGAATATTATATCGGTAAATCAGAGACAGTTCTTTTCGAAGAAGAAAAAGAAATTGATGGCAAGACTTATATGGTCGGTCACACCAAGGAATATGTAAAGGTTGCAGTGGAAGTAGATAGCGAAAATATGTCTACAATATCAGCCAACGATATTCTGATGGTAAGTATAGAAGATTTCCTTGCAGGTGAATATATGTTAGGTAGTGTAAAATAACTATGTATACTTATATTTCGTAATTAAGTACATAAATAAACGAGGTTAAAAAGGACATATATATTCTAGAAAAAAGCGTGTATTTTTATGGCAATAGCCAATAAAAATATGCGCTTTATTCGTATATATTATTAGGATTAATGAAAATGAAGATTATGGAGACCTAATATGAATAATAAATTGAAATCCACAATAAAAAATACCTGTCTTGGTTTAGCGGTGGCAATCGCTCTTCCAGGTTGTTCACTTTCAGGTGACAAGATAGCAGGTGACTCTCTGTCAGCGGATAGTATTAGTGAAAATATAAGTAACATAAATGAAGGCGGAGAATTAGAGAATATCGAAGAAGATTTATTTCAGGCTTTTCTGGATGGCTCTATACCAGTATTTAACGAAAGAACCGGCAGCAGTTTCTATATCACTGACTTAGTGATGGATACTGGTGAATTGGATTCGTATAGTATAGGTGAAGAGATAGACCTTGATAATGACGGCATGGCGGAGCTTATACTCAATGGACCATATGGAGGAATGTATCTTGATAAAAGGGATGATGCGCTATATGTATTAGCTGAAGGAGAAGGCGAAGCAATAAGGCTATCGTATACATATTATGACGATGCTTACTGGATAGTGAAGAGCGATATTATGCATGGAGGTAGGAAGTACTTCAATCTTACGAGATATGAAGGCGGAGATAGTATCGTAGATTTTTTTACATTGTCAGTAGATTATGATGGTCAGAATCACTATGATGCCGATAGTCAATTTAGATACCGCGATGAAGAAATCACTATGGATGAATATGAGAAGTTATATGGTGAGATCTTTGGAAGGGAAGTATCTGTAAGAAAAGATATTAGTGGGGCGCTTAGCGGTGATATATTTGATGAAAATGTATCGGAGATTCTTGAGCTATACGAAGCAACTGATTCAGAGAAGATATATCAGCATACGGATAGATTTAATTGCTTAGTGGAGTCATATTTTGATGAAAGTAAGAATCTTTACTACAATTTCTTTGCTTATTCATTTGTGGATAACAGCGGCTATGTTTTTTGCTACTCTGTACGCACGCTTAAAGATGGTGTAGAAATGTATAATGATGGTTTTTCTAGTAAAATTCCTGATTTGAATGATTTCACAGCAACAGATGGAAGTGATGGCAGCCAGTTTGTAGAAGACTGGTATGAGAAAAAAGAGTACGACGGAGAATTAATTAGGTCTTACACATCAGGTGGTAAGTCTTTATACACAATAAATAAGAGCGATGAAGAAGGTGATGAGATAGAACTCGTTTCATGTGAATATTTTTATGATGCTGAGGGTAATTTGGATTACTTTGTAAAATATCAAAATCCATGGTTGTGGGGAACACAATGGCAAACAAAGGCGTATTACTATGATAAGGAAGGATTATGTACAAGCGCTTCATATTATATAACACATGGTTCTGTAGATATTTATTATGTATATGTCGATGGTGAACCAAAGTACGCTATTGTGTTCGACAATTTTTTAGGTTATCTGGATATAGTCAAGTATTAACAGATCTTTGATAGAGTATAAAACTGTAGTGAATTCTGTTTACTGCAGTTTTTTATTGTTTGTAGAAAGCGCTAAAATATGATAAAATTTCTATATGTGTCATATTAGGAGAAGTGTTCTTTTTTGCAGGCTGTATATGTGAAAAAGAATGCATGAATCTTGGATGGAGAATGCAATGGGAGATATTTCGAACACACAATATTTTAAAGTAGATGCAGAGCCAGAAGATAGTGTACAGGCTATATTAGCAGAGGTTTATGATGCCCTTTCAGAGAAAGGTTATAACCCAGTCAATCAGATAGTTGGTTATATTATGTCTGGTGATCCAACATACATCACGAGCTATAGAAACGCAAGAAGTATCATTATGAAGGCTGAGCGTGATGAGCTTGTTGAGGAGATGCTTGAAGCATATATTAAATACAATGGATGGGATGAAGAGGCACCTCGCGTATGAGTAGAATAATGGGACTTGATTTTGGTAGTAAAACAGTGGGCGTAGCTATTAGCGATCCACTATTTATTACTGCTCAGGGTAAAGAGATAATAAGAAGAGAGCGCGAGAACAAGCTTCGTCAGACTCTTGCGCGTATCGAAGAACTCATTCAGGAATATGAGGTTTCTGAAATAGTTCTTGGCTGCCCTAAGAATATGGACGGAAGTGAAGGCGAGAGAGTAGAAAAAACCAAGGCCTTCAAGGAAGATTTGGAGCGAAGAACAGGTCTTACAGTTAGTCTTTGGGATGAGCGACTTACCACAGTGGCAGCTGACAAGTATATGATGGAAGCTGGTATTAGACGTGAGAATCGTAAGGACTACGTGGATGAGATAGCTGCAGTATTTATATTGCAGGGATTTCTTGATAGCAGAAGCTAGTATTAACTATTGTTTAGGAATTGTTATATGGAAAAGATTATTATTTCTCCAGAAGGAGAAGAAAAAATAGAATTATTCGTACTGGAGCAGACAACAATAGGAGGTATAGATTACTTCCTTGCCACAGAAAGTGAAGATGGCGATTGTGATGCTCTTATTCTCAAGGACTTATCAAAAAGAGAGGACAGTGAAGCTGTATTTGAGGTGGTATCTGATGATGCAGAGCTCGATGCTGTTGCCAAAGTTTTTGAAAGTCTCCTTGATGATATTACCTTTAGTGCGGATGAAGAGTAGTTAAAGAGGAAGGTTTAAGAGTGAAGAAGACAATTGATGAGAGCACTCAGAGCGTAAGGGTCATTCCGCTTGGCGGATTAGAGCAGATAGGAATGAACATTACTGCATTTGAGACTGCGGACAGCATATTTATTCTGGACTGTGGGCTAGGTTTTCCAGAAGACGATATGTTTGGTATTGACTTGGTAATACCAGATACTACTTATCTTCAAGATAATATCAGTAAGATAAAGGGTTTTGTTATTACCCATGCACATGAGGATCATATAGGTGCATTACCTTATGTGCTTAAAAATATTAATGTACCTATTTACTGTACTAAGCTTACCATGGGCATTATCGAGCACAAGCTTGAGGAGCATGGTTTAAATGATATAGTAACCAAAAAGGTTATTAATTTTGGACAGACAATAACTCTTGGTGATTTCCATGTGGAATTTATCAAGACTAATCATAGTATTGTTGATGCGGCAGCGCTTGCAATATATACACCTCAGGGAATCATTATTCATACAGGTGATTTCAAGGTGGATTATACTCCTATTTATGGAGATTCCATTGACCTTCAGAGATTTGCTGAGCTTGGAAAGAAGGGTGTACTTGCACTTATGTGCGACAGTACCAATGCTGAGAGACCAGGCTTTACTCCATCAGAGAGAACTGTTGGTCAGACACTTAAGTCTATTTTTGATGAGCATAGAAACAACAGAATTATTGTTGCAACATTTGCATCGAATGTAGACCGTGTTCAGCAGATTATTAATACAGCGTACGAGTTTGGCAGAAAGGTTGCCATTGAAGGACGCAGTATGGTTAATATTATTGAGACTGCTACGAGACTTGAGTATCTTAAGATACCAGAAAATACGCTTATGGATGTGTCGCAGCTTCGAGATTATCCTGATGAAAAAACAGTTATTATTACAACAGGTAGTCAGGGTGAGCGACTTGCAGCACTTAGTCGTATGGCTAATGGTACTCATAAAAAGGTATCAATAGGTCCTAAGGATACAATCATCTTCTCATCACATCCTATACCAGGAAATGAGAAGGCAGTAACTAAGATAATTAACGAGTTATTCCTTAAGGGTGCCGATGTTATATTCCAGGATACACATGTATCTGGTCATGCATGCCGCGAGGAGATTAAGCTCATATATTCACTGACTCAGCCAAAGTTCGCTGTTCCAGTTCATGGTGAATACAAGCATCTTATGGCTCAGGCCAAGATTGCCGAGGAAATGGGGGTTTCCAAGGAAAATGTATTCATACTTCATAGCGGAAGCGTTCTGGAGTTTAACAATACCGAAGCAAGTATTGTAGGTGAGGTTGAAGCCGGAGCAGTATTAGTTGATGGACTAGGAGTTGGTGATGTTGGTAATGTGGTACTTCGAGATCGTCAGAAGCTGGCCGATGAAGGTATTGTTGTCGTGGTAATAGCTATGGACAATTATAGTGGTCAGATTGTGGCAGGACCTGAGATATCAACACGAGGCTTCGTATATGTTAAGGAAGCTGACGACCTGTTAGAGGAGGCTCATGGCATAGTAGAACAGAGTATATGCTATGTTCAGGACAACAGTGTGTCAGACTGGGGAAAGATTAAAAATATTATCAAGGATAACCTTGGCGAATTTATATGGAAGAAGACAAAACGTCGACCTATGATTATGCCTGTTATCATTGAAGTATAAGATATTACAAATGGGGTTACAAAAATGAATGAAATTGCTACAGAGGTTGAACAGCTTATAGAAGCTGTAAAACAATCCAAGACTTTTCAGGAGTATGATAAGCAGAGAAATCTTATCAACGAAGACGCAGAGCTTAAGGGGCGCATTAACAAGTATCGTGAGGAAGTATTTAGACTTCAGAACAGTTGTGACGACAACAATATTCATGCCAAGATGAATGAATTTGCAGAAAGAAATGCAGATTTTCTTGAGGATATACGTGTTAGTGCTTATCTTGATGCAGAGAATAATCTGTGTCGTATGCTTCAGGAGCTTACAAGCAGCGTGATTGAGAGTCTTGAGTTCGAGTAAGGATACTGGAGACATAAGTGAAAACTAGAGATTTAGTATTTAGAATATTTAAAACCTGCATAGCCATAGCTATCGCTATGGTTATTTGCATGTTTGTATACAGAACTGCAGCCAAAGCTTATAGCTTTGGTTTTCGTATTTTTTCAGAAGAACCTATGACAGCCCCTCCTGGATATACTATGTCAGTGGCAATAGTTGAGGGCAAGTCTGCCATGGAAATAGGAGAGATTCTTGAAGAAAAGGGACTTATAGACAGTGCTTTTCTTTTCTACATTCAGGAAGCTCTTTCCGATTATCACGATCAGCTTCAGCCAGGTATTTATGAGCTTAGTACAGCCATGACACCAATGGAAATGATGGCTATTATGGCCGCAACAGATGAAGATGTTTTCGGTGAGGAAGATTTTGAAACTCCTATAAGCTCTGATGCTCAGGCGGCTATGGGACTTGATATAGAGCCTATGGATGGAGCAGTAGATATGGATGTTACAGGAGGCGGCGAATAATGCTGGGCGAGGAAAGAGTAGCATCATTTATTGAGTCTCTTGATAGAGGTAATTCAGAATTATTAAATGCCATTGAAAAAGAAGCGCTTCGCGATGAAGTACCTATTATTCGAAAGGAAACACAAAGCCTTCTTCGTTATCTTGTTAAAGCTCATCAGCCTGAAACTATCTTAGAGGTTGGAACAGCCACAGGATTTTCAGGGCTCCTTATGTGGGAGGCTTCAGGTAAAAAGGCTAATATTACTACGATTGAGAAGTATGAAAAGCGTATACCAGAAGCTCGTAGCAATTTTGAAAGAGCAGGTGCAAGTAATAATATTACGCTTCTCGAGGGCGATGCCCTTGAAATACTAAGCTCAATGCAGGGAGAATATCCTTTTATATTTATGGATGCAGCCAAGGCTCAATATATTAATTTATTGCCTGATGTTACAAGGCTTTTAACAAAAGGTGGAATACTTGTTACTGATAATATCCTTAAGGGCGGCGATATATTAGAGTCAAGATATGCTGTAACAAGAAGAGATAGGACCATTCATACAAGGGTACGTGATTATCTTTATGAGCTTACACATTCTGATACTTATGAAACAGTAATACTTAATAATGGCGATGGTGTTTCATTGTCAGTTAAGTTAAAATAATATAATTCATTATTTAGGAAGAAATATATGAGTAGACCAGAAAGACCGGAGTTACTTATACCGGCCAACAATTTAGAAGTATTAAAAACAGCAGTTATATATGGCGCTGATGCAGTATATATTGGTGGAGAAGTTTTTTCTCTTAGAGCCAAAGCCAAGAACTTTACAGATGAGGAAATGGCCGAAGGTATAGCATTTGCTCATTCCAAAGGTGTGAAGGTATATGTAACAGCCAATATTCTTGCGCATAATGGTGACCTTGAGGAAGCTCGTAGTTATTTTGCAAGACTAAAAGAAATAAAGCCAGATGCACTTATTATTTCTGATCCAGGTGTATTTACAATTGCCAGGGAAATATGCCCTGAAATAGATATTCATATATCAACTCAGGCTAACAATACGAATTACGAGACGTATAAGTTCTGGTGGAAGCTAGGAGCAACAAGAGTAGTTTCGGCAAGAGAACTGTCTCTTGAAGAGATAAAAGAAATACGTGCTAACATTCCAGATGAAATGGAAATAGAATCCTTTATTCACGGAGCCATGTGTATCTCATATTCTGGACGATGTCTTCTTTCCAACTATTTTACCGGAAGAGATGGAAACCAGGGTGCCTGCACTCATCCATGCAGGTGGAAATATACAGTATGTGATGGCAAGGAAGATAAGAGCATAGAAGATGAGCATGAGCTTCATTACTATGTTGAAGAGGAGCAGCGAAGAGGCGAGTTCCTTCCAGTCATTGAGAATGAGCGTGGCACATACATATTTAATTCCAAGGATTTATGTATGATAGAGCATATACCGGACGTGATAGATGCTGGTATTGACAGTCTTAAGATAGAAGGTCGAATGAAGACGGCGCTCTATGTTGCTACTGTAGCACGTACTTATAGAAAGGCTCTTAATGATTATTATGAATCATTAGAAAAGTACCAGAGTAATATGGACTGGTACAAGGAAGAGATAAGCAAGTGTACATACAGACAGTTTTCAACAGGCTTCTTTTACGGAAAGCCAACTCATGAAAACCAGATATATGACAGTAACACATATATCAATGAGTATGTATATCTAGGAACAGTCCTTGAGATTAAAGAAGGCAAGGCTCTTATCCAGCAGAAGAATAAATTCTGTGTGGGCGATGAGGTTGAGCTTATGAAGCCTGACGGAAGAAATGTTAAGGTGAAGGTCAGCGATATGGAGACCCAGGACGGCGAGCATGTTGATAGTTGTCCTCATTCAAAACAGATGATATGGCTGACACTAAGTGAGCTCCCAGATCAGTACGATATTATCAGGGTACAGGCCGATGAGGCTTGATATAAACAATTAAATATTAGGAGAACAAAATGAACGAAGTTAATAAGGCGGATAACATTAACATCGAAGACATTTTTGGTGAAAATGTATTTAACCTCGGCACAATGAAAAAGTGGCTTCCAGAGGAAGCCTACAGTGAAGTAGAAAGAGTCTCTGAACATGGCGGTGAGCTGTCCAAGGATACAGCCAACATCGTAGCTAAGTCCATGAAGGACTGGGCTGTTTCCAAGGGTGCGACTCATTATACTCACTGGTTCCAGCCACTCACTGGAACAACAGCAGAAAAGCATGACTCATTTGTAACTCATCCAGACAAGATGGGTAAGATGATTATGGAGCTTTCAGGCAAAGAGCTTGTAAAGGGTGAAGCAGATGCTTCATCATTCCCATCAGGTGGACTCCGTGCTACATTCGAGGCACGTGGATATACAGTATGGGATATTACATCTCCGGCATTTATCAAAGAGGATGCAACAGGAACTATCCTTTGTATTCCAACTGCATTCTGCTCTTACAAGGGCGAGGCTCTTGATAAGAAAACTCCACTCCTACGATCTATGCAGGCCATTAACGAACAGGCTCTTCGTATTGTAAGACTTTTTGGTAATAGCAAGGCTACTAAGGTTACTCCATCTGTTGGACCAGAGCAGGAGTATTTCCTTATCGATAGAGAGAAATATTTAAAGAGATATGATCTTATATATTCTGGAAGAACTCTTTTTGGTGCTAGTGCGCCTAAGGGTCAGGAGATGGACGATCACTACTACGGATGCATCAGAGAACGTATTGGTGCATATATGAAGGATATTAATACTGAGCTGTGGAAGCTTGGTGTTACAGCAAAGACTCAGCACAATGAGGTTGCTCCAGCTCAGCACGAGCTTGCACCTATTTATGAAACAGCCAATATTGCAGTTGATCATAATCAGCTTGTAATGGAGGTTATGAAGAAGGTTGCTGAGAGACATGGACTTACATGTCTTCTTCACGAGAAGCCATTTGCAGGAATCAATGGTTCAGGTAAGCATAACAACTGGTCACTTACTACTGATGATGGATATAACCTTCTTGATCCAGGTGATACACCTAATGAGAACATCCAGTTCCTTTTAGTACTTGCTTGTGTAATGAAGGCCGTTGATACTCATGCAGACTTACTTAGAAGAAGCGCTGCAGATGTAGGTAATGACCTTCGACTTGGTGCGGATGAAGCTCCTCCAGCTATTATCTCTATTTTCCTTGGAGAGCAGCTTGAGGATGTGGTTAAGCAGCTTGTTGAAACAGGTGAAGCCACACACTGCATGGAAAAGCCAGTACTTGAAACAGGTGCTGATTCGCTTCCAGATTTACTTATTGATCCTACTGATAGAAACAGAACATCGCCATTTGCATTTACAGGCAATAAGTTCGAGTTTAGAAGTGTTGGTTCAGCAGACTCAATTGGTGATCCTAATATTATACTTAACACCATCGTTGCAGAGGCTTTCTGTGAGGCAGCCGATGTATTAGAGAAAGCAGATGATTTTGAGAATGCAGTACATGACCTTATTAAGGAGTACCTTACTAAGCATCAGAGAATCATCTTCAATGGTGATGGATATTCTAAGAGCTGGGTGAAGGAAGCTGAGAGACGTGGTCTTCCTAATATTCCTACAATGGTTGATGCCATTGATGCTCTTACAACAGATAAGGCAGTTAAGCTTTTTGAGAAGTTTAGTATTTACACTAAACCAGAACTTGAGTCTAGAAAAGAGATTTTATACGAAATCTATTCTAAGACAATCAATATCGAGGCCAACTGTATGATAGAGATGGCTAAGAAGCAGATTATTCCAGCAGAGCTTAAGTTCGTGAAGAATCTTGCTGAGACAGTGAGCCTTTCTAAGAGTATTGGTAGTGATTGCAAGGTGGCTGAAGATTTACTTAAGAATGTCAATGATATTCTTGGACAGGTTGGTGAAAAGCTTGCAGATCTTGAGAATCAGCTCGCAGCAGCCAAGGTAATTTCGGGCAACAAAGAAAAAGCATTTGCTTACAGAGATAATGTAAAGACAGCCATGGATGCACTTAGAAAGCCAGCAGATGAACTTGAGAAGATTACTGACAAGGAAATCTGGCCATTCCCAACATATGAAGATCTTCTCTTTGAGGTATGATACCTTGGGGACGGGGTTAGAGATTCATTTTGTAACAAATAAATGGTCTGTAAATAAAAGTATTGGAGTGCAAAAACAATGATTTATAACAATGTACTAGAAGCCATGGGACAGACACCTATTATTCAGCTTAATAGAATGGTTCCGGAAGACTCAGCAAGAGTATTAGTTAAGTTTGAAGGACTAAACGTAGGTGGTTCTATCAAAACAAGAACAGCCTACAACATGATTTCACAGGCTGAAAAAGATGGACTTCTAAGGCCCGATTCTATTATCGTAGAGCCTACTAGTGGAAACCAGGGTATAGGTCTTGCACTTGTTGGTGCAGTCAAGGGATATGAGACAATTATCATCATGCCAGATTCTGTAAGCCATGAAAGAAAGATGCTCGTAGAGCATTATGGTGCTAAGGTAATCCTTAAGCATGATGCAGGTAATATTGGTGACTGTATTGATGAGTGTGCCAAGGAAGCGCAGCGTATGAAGGCTGAGAATCCTAGAGTATTTGTTCCTCAGCAGTTTGAGAATGATGCTAATCCAGCAGTTCATAGATTCCATACAGGTCTTGAAATATTAGAGCAGGTTGCAGGTCCTATCGATGGATTTTGTTCAGGTATTGGTACAGGCGGTACTATCTCGGGAATTGGAGAGACACTTAAGGCGCTTAATCCTGATATTACAATCTGGGCTGTTGAGCCAGAGAACGCAGCTATTCTTGCAGGTGGTACAGTAAGTACACATATTCAGATGGGTATTGGTGATGGACTTATTCCAAAGGTTCTTAATCAGAACATTTATGAAGAGATAGCTATCATCACTGATGAAGAAGCTCTTCAGACAGCCAAAGATCTTGCTAGCAAGGAAGGTCTTATGTGTGGTATTTCATCTGGTACTAATGTGGCAGCAGCACTTCGACTTGCTAAGAAGCTTGGTAAGGGCAAGACAGTTGTTACAGTGCTTCCTGATACAGCCGAGAGATATTTCTCAACACCACTTTTTGAATAATTATTTAATATTTTAGACGAAAATGAGCTGTAGCGATGCTGCAGCTTTTTTTACAGATATATATTATCTTTGTGTTAATCATTAGTTCACAATATATATTTATAATTAATCTGTGGTTGTTAACTGATATGTTTGTGAATGATTATATTATAGTCATGGTTTTATTATGAAAGGAATGAAGCATATGTTAAAAAAGAAAGAATCAAAAGACCTTTGGCAGTGAATCAGCTGACAATGCACCTATGTTACTTTGGGAATCGGAGGATGAAAATAGTTGGCTCAAAGCTTCTATGGAATGCGAAGAAGATATTAAGCATCTTGGCTCAGTAGCTACTAATAGAGGATTTTCTGACTGGGCTTTTGTAGATGTCCCTGCTGATAAGACAACTATGTGCTACAGGCTTACTAGAAATGGAGATGATTACTTACTAGAGTATTCTGAAGATGGAAAGAAGTTCTCGGTTCTTCGTATGTGTCATATGTGGGATATTGGCAAGAGTGTTCGTTTTGGAATATATGCATGCAGTCCAAGAGAGTCTAGTTTTAAAGCTGTATTTACTGATTTTGATTATAAGAAAGAATAGTGTTTTATGAATTATAAAGAAGAACTATTACGTCATGGGTTAGAAATTCCTTATGGTACGGATAAAGATATATTACTTAAGCCACTTAGATTGTATGGGAAAAAGATTCATAACCGTATAGGAATACTTCCTTTAGAAGGCTTTGATTCCAAGGAAGATGGCTCACCATCGGAATATGTATACAGGAGATATCTTCGCTTTGTGGAAGGCGGAGCAGGACTCATTTGGTTTGAGGCATGTGCAGTTAGTGAAGATGGTAAGAGTAATCCGATGCAGATGATGCTTCATAAGGATAATGTAGCCACGTTTCACGAGCTTATTGAGAAAATGGATAGGAGATCAGAGCAGCTTGGTAGGGAGCACTGTTTCAAAGTACTGCAGCTAACTCATTCGGGCAGAGTATCTAAAGATGAGTCTTGGAATGCAATCCCTCTATCACCGAAGAAAGTGGCAGATGATGATAGCGCAGAGTTCGCTTCTGATGAAAAGATTACGCGTATTATAGATGAACATATCAGGGCAGCAGAGCTTGCTATGCAGGCAGGATTTGATGCCGTTGATGTCAAGGTGTGTCATGGATATTTTTTAAGTGAGCTTCTTAGCGCATACAATAGAGAGGGGCGATATGGTGGCTCCTTTGAAAATAGAACGAGGGCTATATTTGAGATAATAGACGGAATAAAGGAAGCGGTAGGAGACAAGATAGGTATATGTGTACGACTCAATGCATATGATAGTGAGGCATATCCAGATGGATATGGTGTGGTTAAAGAAAATGGTAAGCTAAAGGCGGACCTTACTGAGACAATAAAGCTATGTACTATGCTTAGAGATAAGGGAGTGCAATTAATCAATATATCTGCATCATCTCCAAGTGAGCGTATCTTTGGTGTAGATCCAGAAGATGTTAGTTATAAGAAGTATGGTTCAAGCTGTGATTATCTGGCGGCTACAAAGATTTTAAAAGAAAATGTAGATGGTGTATGCTTTATGTGTACGGGACTAAGTAGCTTCGGCGCTGAAGGCGGGTATGTTGCAATCGGTGGCATAGAGGAAAACTGGTTCGATATTGCTGGCTTTGGAAGACAGGCTCTAGCTTATCCGGGCTTTGCCTTTGATTTATTGGAAAAAGGAAAGATGGAAGAGCAGCAGTGCTGCGTGAACTGTAATCAATGCTATAAACTCATGGATCCAGGACGATGCAGAACCGGATGTGTAGTTCGTGATAGCGCTGAGATATATCCTTTTTACAGTAAATATGTTTTAGGGAAATAATCTTTCAAAAAATAAAATGAAAAAGTGCTTGCATTTTAAATAGCGTTATCATATAATATTCTTTGCGAGTGCTAAGGACTTGCAAGCATATAGCGCTATGGCCAAACGGTAAGGCAACGGATTCTGATTCCGTCATTTCCAGGTTCGAATCCTGGTAGCGCTGGTGGAAACCGATTGAGTAATCAATCGGTTTTTTTGTGCTTAAATGTGTTATTATTAAAGAAAATGCTGATAAGGAGAATATTATGGATCCACAAAAGCTTATTGATCTATTAACAGGGCATAAAGTTTATATCCAAACGCATAATTTTCCAGATCCTGATGCCATCGCATCGGCTTTTGGTCTGCAGGTTTTCCTGAAAGAGCATGGTATAGAGGCTGAGATATGCTACGACGGTAAAATAGAACGTCTTAGCACAAGAAAAATGTTTGACGTCTTTGGCATTGCAGTTAAGAATAGCGAAGAGATTTCTGCAATGAAGGAAGATGATTATATTGTGTGCGTGGATTCCCAGAAATATAATACTAACCTAACAGACTTCATCGGTGATGAAGTGGCATGTATTGATCATCATCCAACGTTTATTCAGTGCGAGTATCACTATAAGGATGTTCGTATTGTGGGTGCATGTGCCTCACTTATTGCCGAATACTTTTACGTGACAAAAACACCTATGGATTCTAACCTGGCGGCAGCCCTTTCTTATGGAATCAAGATGGATACAGCAGACTTTATTCGTGGTACTACTGATCTTGACATTGATATGTTCTCTTATGTATATCACCTGGCAGACAAGATGAAGATTAGCGAGATGTATTCTAATGTCATGGAACTAGATGATTTAAAAGCATTTGCAGCAGCCATCGAAAGTATCAAGGTTTATGACAATATTGGTTTTGCAAGAATACCATTTGACTGTCCTGATGGACTTATTGCTATAATTTCTGATTTCATTCTGTCACTCGGAGCCATAGAAGTGTCTATCGTATATTCACTTCGCGAAGATGGCATCAAGTTTTCTGTTAGAAGTGAAATACCACAAAGTATTGATGCAGGTGTACTTACAAGAAAGGCGCTTAGCGGAATTGGTAGTGGTGGCGGTCATAAGGAAATGGCTGGTGGTTTTGTGAATCCAGAATATAAGGATACACTTGAGGCTCATGAAATCGAAAAGAGATTTCTCGCGATAGTAGAATCAATTAAGTAATAAAAGGGATTTAAAAGGGAGATAGATATAATGCTATTATGCGATGAGAGTAAACCATTTATTTTCATAAGTTATTCTCACAAAGACACAGATAGAGTGCTTCCTATCATTGATAGATTATCAAACGCGGGATTTAATGTCTGGTATGATGAGGGAATTGATCCTGGAACAGAATGGGACGAAACAATAGCTGAGCATGTAGTTAACAGTTCGTATTTCATTGCTTTTGTGAGTAACAATTATATAGAGTCCAAGAACTGCAAGGATGAGCTTAATTATTCCAGAGACTTAGATAAGGAGCAGTTCCTCGTTTATTTGGAAAATGTAGAACTTCCAAAAGGCATGGCTATGCGTATGAATCGTATCCAGGCTCTTTGGTGGAATAAGTATGAAGGTAACGAAGAAGAAGCATATAAAAAACTTTTTTCGGCCAAAGGAATAGAGAAGACAAAAGTAAGAGCTGCTAGTACGAAAGCTACCGCTTTAGTAACTGAGCCAGCCAAGGATATTGTTAAGGTTGAAGAAAATACAACTGCCTCTTACGAAAATGAACCGTTAAATAATGAATCTTCAAATGATACATCTTCTAGCAAGATTTTATGGATAGCGATAGCAGGCGTAGCTGCAGTTATACTAATTGTTTTTGGTATTGTTATCTTTGCTAATTATTCTAATGCTAAAGAAGTGGCAAAGATAAGTAGAGAAAAAGATTCAGATAAAAAGAATTCCAGCAAAAAGGAGTCTGATAAAGAAGATTCTGATGAAAAAGATTCTGACAAAAAAGACTCTGATATGGATGAAGTTCTTATTGCTAAGATATCCGAGTTTGATCCAGAGATAGTGAATAACACCAATCGTTCACCAATGAATTATGACGGTGGTGATGAATACTATTGTAAGCCTTCATTTGGTTTACTGGTTTGGAATGAAAAAGAAGGCTCGGCACTTTTACATGAGACGTCTAATGAAATCATTTCTATAACTAAAGTAGATAATTATGTATATTTCCTCGAGAATAACAAGCCACGTAGATACAATCTTGATACGGATACAGTTTCTGATCTTGAGGTCCTTTCTGATATTAGTGATACCATAGAAAGAATGATTGCTTGTGATACAGGTTGTTTTCTTGTTTTGCAAAGTAGTGACAGGCAGTGTAACCTATGCTACGTAGATTGGAATTCAGGCCAATACGTGGAAATAGCCAGTATCGTTGATGACGCATCAGTTGCGATAGTGAAAGATAATTTATATTTCATTGGAGCAGGCGACAAGAGTATTTATAAAGTATCATTTTCTACTATTGAATCGCAGAATGTTAAGAAGGAACTTTTATATACCGCTGACAATTCGATTCAAATACTTCAGGCCGATAATAAAGCGCTGTATGCCAACGAAGGCAATGGTATTGTTAGATACGAATTAAAGTCAGGAAAGATAAAAAGCTTTGCTCCTGAAATGGGAGAGAATCAGCTTGTATCAGCAATTAATGTTGCTGGCGGTAGTCTTTACTATGCTATATCAGATATTACAGATGATAATTATAGTGCGAAAACATACATTATTAGTGATTCATCATCGTTAGACGAAGCAGCGTTTTTACATTCTTCCAATGATGAGAACAGATTGTTAATCTATGGTATAGCTGTCTCACCTATGACAGATGGTATTTATTATTTATCATTTGCTTCAGATGAAAGTGGCGTAAAGGCATGTGTTTATCAAAGATTAATCACGGTGGAAGGTTCGGACGAACATTACTGGTATTATTAGTGAAATAAGTATGATTTGTATTTATGATAGGGTATTCTTATGAATTCTGAAATGAAAACAATCAATAAAACACTTCTAGTAAGCTGGTTATCAATTATTGGTATCCTGTTTTTTTCATATCTGATTCAGGTGTTGATGCGTGAACGAGATATGGGATATCTCATAATCTTTTTTATCATCATGATTCTTCCATGGATGATTGTTTTTGGTATGTATAAAAAGAAAAATGACTGGGACAAGCTAGGCTATATGATTGTCTTTGGCTACTCATTTATGTACACATTTGTAATGTTTACAGGTGCAACATTTATGGTATCAAACTATATCTTGCCGCTACTGTGTTTTCTTATTTTGTATCATAAGCCACTACTCATAATGTATACGTTTGTGATAGCAATATCCATTAATATTTTGGCATCAATATACTCATATACTCAGAATGCTATTACGTCCGACAATATGAAAGATGTGATGATAAGATTTGCTTCAATCATCATATGTTTCACAGGTGCATATGTGTCTGCAAAACTCTACGATAAAATCCATAAAGAGAGAGAAAGTGGAATACGTGCCGCTATCAAGGCAGAAGCAGCTAGTGATGCCAAGGGCGAATTTTTGGCACATATGTCTCATGAAATTCGTACTCCAATCAATGCAGTGCTAGGTATGGATACCATGATTCTTAGGGAAAGCAAGGAACCACGTATTAAGGAATATGCCATGGATATCCAGCGAGCAGGACGAGCACTTCTTTCTATTATTAATGATATCTTGGATATATCAAAGATAGAGTCAGGTAAAATGGAGATAGTCCCTGCCAATTATGATTTTTCATCACTTGTAAATGATACGGTGAATATGATTCATGAAAAGGCCAGAAACAAGGGATTAACATTAAATGTTGAAGTTGACAACGATATTCCATGTACCTTGCGTGGTGACGATGTACGAATCAGACAGGTACTTGTAAATATTCTTGGCAATGCAGTTAAATATACGGAAAATGGAGAGGTCACTTTAAGAATAAAGGGGACTAGGAACGGTAATGTAGAAAAACTTCATTTTTCTGTGAAGGATACAGGAATAGGTATTAAAGAAGAAGATATTCATAAATTATTTGCTAAATTTGAGAGAATAGAAGAACTACGAAATAGACATATTGAAGGAACAGGGCTTGGAATGTCTATTACAATTAATCTATTAGATATGATGGGTTCATCACTCGATGTTCAAAGCGAATATGGAGTGGGCTCCGAGTTTTCCTTTGATTTAGAGCAGGAAATTATTAAGGATGAAGCTGTAGGAAATATAACTGCCAGAATGGCCGAAATGGCTGCTGAGTATGAATATGAGACATCATTTACAGCGCCTGAAGCCAGGGTACTCGTGGTAGATGATAATCAAACAAACCTTCTTGTCTTTCGCGGGCTATTAAAGGAAACAGAATTGCAGGTAGATACTTCTGATAGTGGTATGGAAGCGTTAGATATGATAAAGGCAGAAGCTTATGACATCATCTTCCTTGATCATATGATGCCAGATATGGATGGCATAGAGGTAATGCAGCAGATTAAATCAAGTGATGATCATGTTAACGTTGGTATCCCGGTTATAGCACTGACAGCCAATGCCATTGTTGGAGCCAGGGAACAATATATCAGTGCTGGTTTCACAGATTATCTGTCAAAGCCAATTATTCCAGAGAAGCTTGAAAAGCTTATTGCCGATTATCTTCCTAAGGAAAAGATAATAATAGGTCAAAAAAAAGAAGTAAAGAAGAGTATTAAATATCAGGAAAGCCTTCCTATGATAGAAGGCGTAGACTGGGAATACGCACGTCTTCACCTTGGTAACTCAGAGGCCATTCTTTCTACGGTAGAAAATGTATATAATGCGATCGAAATAGATGCTGATGAGTTAGCTGACTATCATTCAAGAATAGTGGCGAACAGAGAAGACATGGAGGCAATTGATTCTTTTAGAATAAAAATCCATAGTCTCAAGTCTACTGCAACATTACTTGGATTATTACCAATTGCTGGAACTGCAGCAAGCCTTGAATACGCAGCTAGAGATAGCGAGATAGAAAAAGTTATAGACATTACGCCTTATTTTTTGAAGGATTTTCGTGCATTGAAGAAAAAACTGGAAGTAGTCATAGGCCAAAAGGATGATGGCGAGAAGAGCGAGATTATTGATAAAGATGAAGTAGTTGGATATATTAATGAGCTTATTGAAAAGATATCAATATTTGATGTACATAATGCCGACCTGGCACTTGAGAAGGTGAAGTCATACAAGTATAATAATGATATTGATAACCTTCTTAGCAAGTTATCGGGGGCAGTAAGCAACCTTGATATAGACAAGGTTGAAAGCCTTGGTAATGAGCTAATAGATTTGATTTCTAGATTATAGGATTATCGGAGGATAATGTCGTGGGAAGCTTATTAGTAGTCACAGACAATAAAAATGGTTTCACATACCGCGCAATTTGTAATGAAATTGGCAAGTCTATTAATATAATCGAAGCTACCTTTGAGGATGACAGAATCGGTGAATATTTATCAGAAGTAACACTTGCTTTTGCGGTATTAAGTGATGAATTTGATGCAAAGTCCATTTTCTTTACGAGCTTTAAAAAGAAGTTTGTTGATTGTGACAAAAGAATAGTATTTTATGGAAGTGCTGAAAAAATTACCGACATTAATGGTGCTGGACTGGGAAATAAAACAGCTGCAACATACGTACGACCAGTTGAGAATGAAGTATTGGTTAGCAAGCTACTTAGGATTATAGAAGCAATAGAAAATCCAGATCAGAAAAAGACAATTCTTGTTGTCGATGATTCTGGTCCAATGCTCAGAACAGTTATGGGATGGCTTGAAAACGATTATACAGTTATGCTAGCCAACTCAGCCAAAACAGCTTTAGATGCGATTAATAGAAAAAAGCCGGACTTAATGTTACTTGATTATGAGATGCCTATATGTTCAGGCCCCCAGTTATTTCAGATGCTTCGAGAGGATGAAAGCACCAGCGATATACCAGTTATATTCCTGACGGCGCAAAGTGATATGGATTCTGTTAAGGCAGTACTTGCACTACGTCCTCAAGGTTATATACTCAAAACTACTGCAACAGGCGCAATGGTTATTGAGAAAATAGAGCAATATTTTAGACAGTAATTATATTTTTTACAAGGAGGATTTTACTATGGCAAAATGGGTATGTTCAGTATGTGGTTACGTACATGAAGGAGATGAGGCACCAGAACAGTGTCCTGTATGTCACGTACCAGCTGAAAAGTTTAACAAGCAGGAAGGTGAAATGAAGCTTGCTGC
>JAZRXF010000069.1:0-43557 GCA_045600085.1 Lachnospiraceae bacterium | reverse complement strand
TTAACCTCAATTATTTTATTATATTAAATCAATAAAGAAGCTTAAAAATGACACTTCCACTCCATAAAAATAATGTTTTAATTTCCAAAATAAAAAGCTTAAAATCACAGCTGAATATTCATAAAAAAAGGACGTCGATGATATGGCATATCATTATCGACGTCCTAAATTCTTTTAAATTATAAAGCTTACAGACAACTAATCAATTAGTTCTTGCCGCAGCACTTCTTGTACTTCTTACCGCTGCCACATGGACATGGATCGTTAGGATAAACCTTAGCTTCCTTCTTGATAGTACCAGAAGCCTTCTGCTCCTTGTAGAGCTCTTTCTTCTTGTCTGCATCAAAGATTGCATCCCACTCAGTAAGGTTGTATAACCACTCAGCATCAGCTGCAACCATGTTCTTATATAACTTCTCTTTATCAAAACCGAGATTAACTGGAGTATCCTCTTCCATTGTCTCAATAGGGTTAGACTCTACGAGAGACTCATCAATACCATCGAGGAAAGCTACCATATGCTCAATGCTAACTCCGTACTTCTCTGCAAGTTCCTTAACTGTGCCCTTAACTACTGTATCAGGATCAGCAAGAAGCTGCTGATAAATACCCTTTTCAATTGCAAAATAAGCATTCCATAATCTCTCAAGCTGTTCACGTGGAAGAGATGAATCGTAGGCTTTATTTCTCCAATCATCTAATAAACTCATTATTGAATCCTCCTTATAACAATAACTTTCTTAATTATACTAAAATCAATCAAAATATGCAATTAATATATATTAACCGCATACTGCGCTTATAGCTTCTCTTACATTATCTACAGGTACGTATTTGCACCCTTTTATGCCCTTAACACGCTCGTAGCAGACCTTCGGGATAACCACTGTATTGAAACCTAACTTAATGGCCTCAGCAACTCTCTGTTCTATCATACTGACTGCTCGAACCTCGCCGCTAAGTCCTACCTCACCTATTACTAAAGTTTTATCGCTAATAGGCACATTTAAAAAGCTAGAAGCAATGGCCATAGCTATACCAAGGTCAACTGCTGGCTCTGTTATACGCATACCGCCAGCAATATTAACATAAGCATCGCAGTTGCCAAGATGAAGCCCATGACGCTTTTCAAGAACTGCCATAAGCAGGTTCACTCTATTAATATCAGCTCCCGCGCTCTGCCTCTTAGGGAAGCCAAAATTGGTGGCACATACAAGGGCCTGTATTTCCAGAAGTATTGGCCTTGTACCTTCCATCGAGCATGTTGTTACGCTGCCCGATGCATCGCCTGGCTTACCACTAAGCATATATTCTGAAGGATTGGCAACTTCAACCAGACCTTCCTCGCGCATCTCAAATACACCTATTTCATTGGTTGAACCAAAACGATTTTTAACGCCCCTTAATATTCTATAAGAAGCATGTCTGTCACCTTCAAAATACAGAACTGTATCAACCATATGCTCCAGAACTCTAGGCCCGGCTACCATACCTTCTTTGGTAACATGGCCTACTATAAAGATGCTTATACCAAGGTTCTTGGAAAGCTGTAAGAGTACTGCTGTTGACTCTCGAACCTGAGATACACTTCCTGGTGAACCTGAAACATCCTGATTGAACATGGTCTGAATTGAATCGATAATAACAATCTCTGGTTTCTTCTGCTCAAGTATTCCTGATATAAGTGTTAAATCTGTTTCGCACAGAAGCTCCATATCATTTTCAAAACGCCCCAGTCTTTCTGCACGCATCTTAATCTGCTTAAGTGATTCCTCACCTGATATATACAAAACCTGATGACCACTGTTTGATAACAAACGACAGGTCTGAAGAAGCAGTGTGGACTTTCCAATTCCGGGATCGCCACCAACAAGTACCAGTGAACCTGGAACAATACCACCACCCAGAACTCTATCAAGTTCCTGCATACCAGAGTTAATACGGTCAGCATCTTCTATACTTATCTCAGAAAGCTTTTTCGCTTCGGCCACCTGATTACGTGCACCTATACCTGTGGACTGTGTTTTAGCTGTACTAACTATTTCCTCTGTCATAGTATTCCATGCCTTACATGCTGGACACTGTCCCATCCACTTAGGTGATTCATAACCACAGTCCTTGCAGAAAAAAACTGATTTTACTTTAGCTTTTGCCATACAATTCCTCTTTAAAAAAATTCTCTTTTATAACCAAAAATAGCGCCGCTATTATTAATAACGGCGCCAATAAAACTAACAACTATTTACCAATAACTACTGGAACTTCACCATTGCCTTCAAGATTAACATTGAAGCTAAGCTTTCCACCAAGGTTTGTTTTCATCTTACCAATAGACTCTCCAGCAACTGATACTGTGTACTCTGTATCTTCAGCAAGACCAACTGTTATCTGAGCATCCTGTGGACCTTCTACTGTAAATGAAATACCATCAGCTGTTTCTTCAAACATAGTAACTGCTGTACCAGGTACTGACTCATAAACAAATAATCCGTTCTTCTCAAGTCTTGTAATCTCGTTGAATGTCTTAACCTTTAAAGAATCAGCTCCGTGAGCGAAATCCTCAAGCTTCTTCTTCTCAGTCTGAGTGTAATCTCCAAAGCTAACAGCTCCATTAGCCTCGCTACGAATAAGCTCTGTAACAACTGCCATTATATGCTCCTCCTTATGTCTACATTACAGATACTATTATTATACTATTTTCTTCGCAATCTGTATGTAAACAATAAATGAATTTTTTTGTTAATTATTACTTCTTTGTGAAGACTGCCTTATCATCCTTCACTGACATAGTAATGCTATCGCCACTTGATATATTGCCTTCAAGAAGCTGAGTAGCAAGTTCATCCTCTATAAAGGTCTGAACAGCACGCTTAAGTGGTCTTGCGCCCATCTTTATATTGGTAAAATGCTCTACCACATAGTTCTTGGCTGAAACTGGAATATTGAGCTTAATATCCATCTGCTTTTTGCATCTTGATACAAGGCTCTTACATAGAAGTGTTGTTATACTTCTAAGGTTCTCACTATTAAGTGCATGGAATACAATAATCTCGTCAATACGATTAATGAACTCTGGCTTGAAGATTCTCTTAACCTCTTCCATAACACCGTCCTTCATGGCCTTATATTCAAGCTCAGCACTGGTCTTTTGAACAAAGCCTAGCTTCTTAGGATCAACTATTCTATTGGCACCAGCATTGGATGTCATAATAAGAATTGTATTCTTAAAGCTTACCTTTCGTCCCTTGGAATCAGTGATATGTCCATCGTCAAATATCTGTAAAAGAATATTAAATACATCTGGATGAGCCTTTTCTATTTCGTCGAAAAGAACCACTGAATAAGGATGCTTTCTAACCTTCTCAACAAGCTGGCCGCCTTCATCATGACCAACGTATCCCGGAGGTGAACCAATCATCTTAGATACAGAATGAGCTTCCATATATTCAGTCATATCAACTCTAATAAGTGCATCCTCACTACCAAATACAACCTCAGCAAGAGCCTTGGAAAGCTCTGTCTTACCTACACCTGTAGGACCAAGGAAAAGGAATGAACCAATTGGTCTATTTGGATCCTGAAGTCCAACTCGCTGTCTACGAATCGCTCTGGCAACAGCGCTTACAGCTTCTTCCTGACCAATAACTCGCTTATGAAGTGCCTCCTCAAGTCCAAGCAATTTCTCGCTTTCCTTGATTGTAAGCTTCTTAACAGGGATCTTAGTCCACAAGCTTATAACCTCTGCTATAGCCTCTTCATCAACAACCAGTTCCTGACTTTTGGCCTTCTTCTCGAAGTTGTCGATTTGTCTCTTAAGCTTCTTCTTAAGCTTCTCCTGCTCGCTTCTAATCTCTCCGGCCTGAGAAAATGCTTCCATTGTAATAGAACGCTCTATCTGCTCCTGCATCTTCTCTATACTTGCCTGAAGTTCACGAATACTATCTGGGATATGTGTTACATGAAGCTTGGCTGCTGAAGCCGCTTCATCGATAAGATCAATGGCTTTATCAGGTAAATGTCTATCATTAATATATCTTGATGACAGACTGGCAGCTGCAATAAGAGCCTCATCCATAATCGTAACCTTATGATGCTCCTCGTACTTGTGAACAATACCTCTTAAAATCTCCACTGTTTCCTCAACAGTAGGTTCCTCCACTGTAACTGGCTGGAATCGACGCTCAAGAGCAGCATCCTTTTCAAAATATTTACGATATTCTTCTACTGTGGTAGCACCAATAAGCTGAAGCTCTCCTCTTGCAAGAGAAGGCTTTAAAATATTGGAAGCATCAATTGAGCCCTCTGCTCCACCAGCTCCCACCATAGTATGTATTTCATCGAGGAATAAAATAACATGACCATCGTCAATAACTTCCTCAATAACTCTCTTAATTCTCTCCTCGAACTCACCACGGTACTTACTACCAGCTACCATACCCGGAAGATCGAGCATAAGAACACGCATATCCTTCATGTTTTCAGGCACATCACCACTTACTATACGGCTAGCAATACCTTCAACTATGGCTGACTTACCAACGCCAGGCTCACCAACAAGACAAGGATTGTTCTTGGTACGTCTGCTAAGAATCTGGATAATACGCTGCATTTCCTGATTACGTCCTACTACAGGATCAAGCTTTCCAGCTTTGGCTAACTTAGTAAGATCACGGCTGTACTTATCAAGAGTTGCTGTCTTTTCCTTACCATTTTTCTTGTTTCTATGCTCCTGCTGTTCTTCACGAAGCTTATCTGTCTGGCCTATAGCGACCATAATATCGCCATATACCTTGGCAGGGCTAACACCCATAGCCATAATAAGTCTAACAGCAACACTTTCCTGCTCACGAAGAATAGCTATTAATATATGCTCTGTTCCAATCTCTTTGCTTCCAAAACCGTCAGCAATACGCTCAGCTGATTCTAATGCACGTCTTGCACGAAGCGAGAAATCTCTACGCTCCTTAAGAAGTGTCATGGAATCAGGATTGATTGACTCATTAATAAGCTCAGCTATCCTTTCCTCTTCAACCTTGTTGTTTCTAAGTATCTGAGCTGCGACTCCTGTATTCTCTTTTAGTAGTCCAAGCAAGATATGCTCAGTACCTATGTAGGATGACTTCATATTCTTGGAAGCCTTCTCTGCATATACTAAAGCAATCTTTGCCTTATCTGTATAATCCAGACGCATCGGATTCTCTCCTTGTTGGTCATAATATTAAGCGTGCACCAATATAATACTGGTGCACGCAAGATAATACTTTATTTAATTCTATCAAGATAATGATTAGTTATCATATCCTGTATAGTCATCCTCATCTCTCATAACTCTCTGAGCTGGACGAGCTGCTGGTCTTTGACCCTGAACTGGTCTCTGGCCCTGCATTGGTCTCTGACCCTGAACTGGTCTCTGGCCCTGCATTGGTCTCTGGCCCATAGGTCTCTGGCCCTGCATTGGTCTCTGGCCCTGCATAGGTCTCTGGCCCATAGGTCTCTGACCCTGAACTGGTCTTTGACCCTGCATAGGTCTCTGGCCCTGAGCTGGACGAGCTACTCTCTGTGAAGAAGATGCTGATGCTCTTCTTAATGGACGATCATCGTAGTCATCGTCGTCATCATCATCGTCGTCATCATCATCATCATCGTCATCTTCATCATCATCGTCATCATCACGACTAAACTTGCTGAAGAAGCCTTTCTTCTTTCTTGGCTCATCATCATAGTCATCATCGTCTTCGTCGTCGTCATCGTCGTCGTCATCATCGTAGTCATCGTCATCATCGTAACTAGAACCACCATTAACGAGCTTAATACCCATAACTGCTGTAGCAATAACAAGAACTGCACAAATACCGATTAACACAAATGTAAGTGCATTGGATCCGCCCTTCTCGCCATTAGATGATACTGAACCAACTACGCTACCAGCCATGAATGTAGGATCATAACGAACATATAACTTTTCTGTTGTATCATAGATGTACCAATCACGTGCACCTGTTGGTGACTGAGCATAGAAGATATAATATCTGTCATTAGTCCATGCTGTAATCTCTACACCGTTAATTCTAACGAATACATTTCTAAAGTTTTCAGGAATAGCGCTTGGCTCTCCTTCACCTTCCATAGGAGTGAATGAACCATCTCCTACTATTTCATTCTGTCCTTCTGATGGCTCTGCTGCCTCACCACCATCATCTGGATTCTCATCAACTGCTGGCTGTGGATCAGCTGCTGGAGCCTGATATGGTGATAAGAACTTACCCATCATATAACCTGTGATATCCTTACCTGTTGAATCATCATGGTAAGAAATCTGATACCAAACGTTACCAGATGAATCGTTCTTCTGTCCAAGTACATTTACTACCTGTCCTGAATTGGCTTTACCAACTGGATCGCCATTTGTACCAGCATCTGGTCGTACATTAACATTATTGTCATTAACCTGCATCTGTGTGTTTGAACCATTGTCTTCTGCTGCAAATACAACGATAGACATGGCAAAACATAAAACTAATGCAGCTATTAAACTTATTGCAAGTCTTAAAGAATTTCTTCCTAGCTTATTCATTTCCCTTTACCTCTCTTTAATTACAAACGCAATAGAACTATTATAACAAAAATACTTACGCTTCATCAATAGCTTTTCCGATATCATTTCTCATGTACTTGTTGTCGAATGATATCCACTTGGTAGCTTCATAAGCTTTGGCTCTTGCTTCCTTTAAATCAGCGCCCGTAGCTGTAATACCAAGTACTCGTCCACCATTAGTAACGATGTTACCATCTGAAAGCTTTGTACCTGCATGGAAGCAGAAGTAATCATCCTTGTTATCAAAAGCTTCAAATCCTGTGATAGGATAGCCTTTTTCATAGCTAAGTGGGTAACCTTTGCTGGCAAGTACCACACATACTGCTGCGTTATCTTCAAACTGAAGATCTATTTTATCTAAAGTTCCGTTAACACATGCTTCAAATACATCCATAATGTCATTCTTCATTCTTGGAAGTACTACCTGTGTTTCAGGATCTCCAAATCGTGCATTAAATTCAAGAACCTTAGGTCCATCGGCTGTAAGCATAAGTCCGAAGAAGATAACTCCTTTGAAAGTTCTTCCTTCACTGGCCATTGCATCAACTGTCTTCTGATAGATATTAGCCTGACAGAACTCATCAACCTCTTTTGTATAAAATGGGCTAGGTGAGAATGTTCCCATACCACCTGTATTAAGTCCCTGATCACCATCCATAGCTCTCTTATGATCCTGAGCCGATGTCATAGTCTTGATTGTCTTACCATCGCAGAATGAAAGAACTGAAACCTCACGTCCTGTCATGAACTCTTCGATAACCATCATGTTACCAGCTGAGCCGAACTGCTTATCAAGCATGATAGACTTAACACCCTCTAATGCTTCTTCCTTAGTGTTACATATAAGTACGCCCTTACCAAGTGCAAGACCATCAGCCTTAAGAACGATAGGGAACTTAGCCTTAGTATTAAGATACTCAATGGCTGCATCACTATTATCAAAGTTCTCATACTGAGCTGTTGGTATATCGTACTTCTTCATAAGGTCTTTACTAAAAGCCTTACTTCCTTCCAAAATTGCTGCTGCCTTATTAGGACCAAATGTTGGGATTCCAGCTGCCTCAAAAGCATCAACAATACCACCTACTAATGGATCATCAGGACCAACAATAACAAAATCAACTGCATTGTCCTTGGCAAACTTAACCTGTGCCTCAAAATCCATAACACTGATTGGTGCACATTCTGCAACACTGCTAATACCTGCATTACCTGGTGCACAAAACAGCTTGTCTACGCGCTTGCTTTTACTAACGGCTGTGCAGATAGCATGCTCTCTTCCGCCACCGCCTACTACTAAAACCTTCATGCGTCTTCCTTTCTCTTACTATTATCAAGTAGATACTTATTTTATAATTCGTTGTTTGCAATCATATCGATAGCCTGTGGTAATATTATCCACTCAGCCTGCTCCATAACTCTTTGTTGGAGCACTTTAGGAGTATCATCCTTCTCAACATAAACTGCCTTCTGTAATATGATAGGACCTGTATCAGTACCTTCATCTACAAAATGCACTGTTGCGCCAGTAACCTTAACTCCACGCTCAAGAGCTTTCTCATGAACCTTAAGTCCATAATATCCTGTACCACAAAATGATGGAATCAGTGATGGATGGATATTAATAATCTTTCCTCTATACTGCTCAATCATTGCAGGAGGTATAACTACAAGGAATCCAGCAAGTACTATAAGATCAGGATTAATTTCATTAACCTTATCAAGGAAAGCCTTGTTGAAGGCTTCTCTTGTCTCATAGTTCTTAGGAGATACACATGCTGCATCGATACCAGCATTCTTTGCTCTCTCTAATGCAAATGCTCCTTCATTGTTACTAATAACACATTTAATCTTAGTGTTACGAATCTTTCCTTCATTAATAGCATCAATAATTGCCTGAAGATTAGTTCCACCACCTGATACACATACCAGAATATTTAGCATAAGATAACTCCCTTATCACCTGAAACAGCTTCACCAAGAACCCATGCCTTGTCACCAGCTGCTGCAATAGCTGCGATTGTTTTATCCACATCAGCACTATCAACTGCAAGAACCATACCAACACCCATGTTGAATGTGTTGTACATCATCTGCTCTTCAATATTACCTGTCTTCTGAAGCATATTAAAGATTGCTGGTACTTCGTAGCTGTTCTTTACAACCTTAGCTGTAATAGTATCAGGAAGCATACGAGGAATATTCTCATAGAAACCACCACCTGTAATGTGGCTACATCCCTTTACAACTACGCCTGCATTCTTAACAGACTTCATAGCCTTAACATAAATTCTTGTTGGCTCGATAAGAGCTTCACCAAGAGTTCTGCCAAGTTCGTCACAGTATCTTGAAAGATTCTGCTCAGACATTGTGAATACCTTTCTAACAAGTGAAAATCCGTTAGAATGAACACCGCTTGATGCGATACCAATAAGAACATCACCAGCCTTAATATTCTGACCTGTAATGATATCCTTTCTATCAACAACACCTACTGAGAAACCAGCTAAATCGTACTCATCCTCAGGCATAAGTCCTGGATGCTCAGCTGTCTCGCCACCGATAAGTGCACAGTCAGACTGCTTACATCCTTCAGCTACACCCTTAACGATAGTAGCAATCTTCTCAGGGTAGTTCTTGCCACATGCAATATAGTCAAGGAAGAAAAGTGGTTCACCACCTGCACAAGCCACGTCATTAACACACATAGCAACTGCATCGATACCAATTGTGTCATGCTTGTCCATGATAAATGCAAGCTTAACCTTTGTGCCACATCCATCAGTACCTGATAAAAGTACTGGATCCTCCATATTCTTAATGGCGCCAAGTGAGAAAGCTCCTGAGAAACCGCCAAGACCACCAAGTACTTCTGGTCTCATTGTTTCCTTAACATACTGCTTCATAAGCTCCACTGACTTGTAACCAGCTTCGATATCTACTCCCGCGTTCTTGTAATCCATTGTTGTTCTCCTTATATATTAATAATTCTTATATCCAACTTCCTGTAACTTCTGATCCTTGGCTACAACAGCATCCTTCTGCTTTGCAGAGTATGCTTTAAGCTTATCAAGAAGTGAACTATCGCTAGTTGCTAATATCTTGGCTGCAAGTAATCCTGCATTAGCACCACCATTAATAGCTACTGTTGCTACTGGAATACCACTTGGCATCTGTACGATTGAGTAAAGTGAATCCTTACCACCAAGGCTTGTTGTATGCATTGGGATACCAATAACTGGCATTGGGAAGATAGCTGCGCACATACCAGGTAAATGTGCTGCCATACCTGCTCCTGCAATAATAACCTTGAAACCTTTTGCCTCTGCGCTATTAGCATAGTCAAAGAACTCCTGAGGCTCTCTGTGAGCTGAGATAATTCTCATATCAAATGAGATTCCAAGCTCCTCTAAAACATCTGCTGCTTTCTTCATAATAGGCATATCTGAATCGCTGCCCATTACAATACCAACCTGTGCCATTATTTCTCTCCTTTTTAATATATATATAACTAATTTAATCCAAATATCTGTTGAGCTCGTCCATACCTTCCAAAACGAATCGACCGTTTTCAAGAATCTTAACTGAGCTACCATCACTTCTAATCGCTTCAATAAGTCCAAGCTCATTGTAAGGAAGAGTGATATCTGTATGGCAGTTGAAATATGCCTTTGATGGGTCAGTCTTTCTAAGAAGACTTACCTCGTTGTCCCTGGCATATATTTCTTTACCATCAGGATTATATACTACCACATCCTCAGCGTGGGAATAGCAAGTATCGCCCAGTGCAAAATGTGGGCCAGTCTTCTCAGCTATAAGGATTGGAAGCTTGCCAGCTATGTCAAAATCCTTACCCATCTTGAAGGCTCTTGTGTTAGTACCTATAGCAAATTCTCCAATTGGAAGTGTGTCATGATTGAATAACACATTGTCCATGAAGAACGCTTTATTCTTGGCTTCATCATCGTAGTTCGTAAGACTATAGCTTTCTACGTAGCCATCCTTAATATCTACGATAAGATTTTCATACTTAAGATCGTTAAGAAATACCTCTGATACATTCAGTCTTCCGTTAGTTCCCTTAAGTACTGGTGATGTAAATACCTCACCTACTGGAATATTAACATCAGCCACACAGTTCTCAAACTTTGTCTGCTTTTCAGGATCAGGTAAATCAATGAGATTAACTGTTATGTCAGTCTGATTGCTGCCCTGCCCTACTATTCTAACCTTGCAGGCTGTATCCAATGTATCAATGATCTTCTGCTGAAGTTTCTGATACAGATAATAATCAAGTGTATTAATCTCGAGAGTTTCATCAAATATGGCCTCGAAATTCTCGCCTATACTAGGAACTGGGAAAGCTATGATTGTAAAGCTTCTCTCCTCGCCCTTAATATATTCATTGGTAAGTGCGCCAGACTTAGATGCCTGCTTAACAGTAAGCTGTTGCTGCTCCTTTGACAATGAATAACTTTCGTCCTTAGTTACTGGAACAAATGGCTCCTCACCAAAGATTTCCATAACCGCTGGACCAGCATGTCCATAAGCCTTGTCTTTATTGGCTTCGAAAGCTTCTTTAAGCGCTTCAAGCTTCCTTGTAACAAGCTGACCATCAAGCACTAATGCTTCATCCTTGCTGTGATCGTAATCATACTGCATATTAGGATTGGCACCAAAGTAGCCTATCTTCTGAACATTCTGTCTTCTGAATAATGAGCTGTAGGCTCTGTATATTACAGGCTTAAGCCCCATCTTCTCAAAGTTTTCAATGGCAACTCGTACCACCTTTTCAAATCCAAGAGGATATCTTATATTAACCGTATTCTTCTTCGATAAATCTTTGCCAGTTGTGACAAATCCTATCCTATAACCTTCAGAAAATGTATCAGCCATCTTCTTTATCTTGTCTTCCGGAAGTGATGCAAGATAGCTTGAAAGCTTGATTTCATTGTCTGTTATGTATTCACCATAGGTATATAGATAATCAGGATTATTGAGATCCATGTTCATCACGATTCTTGTAGCAAAATCGTTAGTCTCATCAACCATCTCGCCTACGCGAAGAAGCGACTCGTCCTCGCTGTAATCACTGACATACCAGTAAATACTTTCACGAAGGTTCTCGGCGCTAGGCTCTACTCCTTCACTGACTGCATTCTCTATAATACAGTAAATCTCAATGAAAAGCTCTAGTCGCATCAGCAAATGACGACCTTTACCCTCGTAAGCAAATGGAATAGTACTTCTAAGCTCATAAGCCACAAGCGAAAAAATCCTACCAATCTCCATACCTAACTTCGATACTGTAAAAGTAGGATTGCAATATGACTTATCATAATTTTCAACTAATATATCATTGTAGAGCTCTGTCATTAAGTCTTTAAGCTTAAGACTAGAAAGCTCACTACTAACAGACTCATTACTGCGCTCATTGTATGGAAGCATATATTCATAGGCCTCACATACCTTAGATAAAAAAGCTGCCTCTGCCTTAAAATAATCCATATACTTCTCTGGCATACTACTATCGCCGCCAAGTATATCAGCTATTTTATCCTTACAAAGCTCATAACGCTCTGTCTCGAATGGTTCCATCATATAATTCCGGCTCCAATAATAATTATAAATAAGCTCCACAGTACAACTAGTGTACTTAAGAATAATCCAAGTTTTGGAAACAGCCCATAGTCACCTTTTTTAGATTTACCAATAAATCCAAGTACTATACCTATCACAGCCATAAGCAGTGAAAGTGCAAGTACCATAGCGTATCTTACTGAGCTTGAAGCTTTGGTAAGATATGGCATAATCGTTGCTAAAGCACTTGATAATAGCGCCATCGCACCTAATATGGCGGACATGATTCCTACTGGTGAATGAACCTTATCCGAAAACTTATATTTACCAAATATATTCATCTTAGAACATTATCTTGCTCTTATGTGCAAGTAAGCGAGCTCCCGCTACAATCATTAATATTCCAAGTGACACCCCAACAACAATACTGATTACTCCAGCTGCTATATTCATGGCACCTGTGCCACGCATAACCTTATATACCTTTTCTCCGTCCATCATAACCTCCTATTACTTGCAACCGTACTGCTTATAATACTCGTCGATTGCGCTCTTAATAGTATCGTCAATAACAACTCTTCCCTGGCACTCACGATTGTAAAGATGCTCAGTAACCTCTGCCATAGATACAATGGCATTAGTAGGGAAGCCATATGTTTCAGCAACCTCATCAAGTGCTGTCTTTGTAACATCACCTGATAAACCAACTTCCTGACGATTAAGGGAAACCATAAGACCAACGATTGTAACATTGGCTGCTGCTCTTACCTTAGGAACTGTCTCCTCCATTGACTTACCTGATGTTGTAACGTCTTCGATCATTACAACACGGTCACCATCAACTGGCTTGTAGCCAAGAAGACCACCCTTATCAGCACCATGATCCTTCTCTTCCTTACGATCACAGCAATACTTGATTTCCTTGCCATAAAGTCTTGAATAAGCCTCTGCTGTAACAACTGCAAGAGGAATTCCCTTGTATGCTGGTCCAAAAAGTACATCGAAATCATCGCCATAAGATGCGTGAATCGCCTTGGCATAGTACTCACCAAGTCTTGTAAGCTGCGAACCAGTTACATAAGCGCCTGCATTCATGAAGAACGGTGACTTACGTCCACTCTTTAAAGTGAAATCACCGAACTTAAGAACATCGCTTTCTACCATAAACTCTATAAATTCCTGCTTATACTGCTCCATTTTAGAGGCCTCCTAATACTGAATTTAACCTTGAAAATTTTAACATACTACATATGGTTTATCAAACCACCTAGGCTCGTAATACCTATCTTTTCCTGCTTATCTTGCTGCGAGTGCACCCTCGATATCAGCCTTCATATCAAGAACTGCCGCTCTTGCTGCATCGGCATAAGCTGCTTCGCCAAAGTTAGCATACTTCTCCTGCTTGTAAGCTCCGATAATACCTCTTGAAGAGTTTACAATTGCTCCAAGACCATCCTCGTTGAAGAAGTGAACAAGGTCAGCGCCCTTACCACCCTGCGCTCCATAACCTGGAACAAGGATATAAGCCTTTGGCATAAGCTTTCTAAGGATCTTGCCCTGCTCTGGATAAGTTGCTCCAACAACTGCTCCAACATAGCTGTATGAATCGCCCATTGCATCAGCGCCCCACTCAACAACCTTCTCGGCAACATGCTCGTAAAGTGCACGTCCGTCAATCAATCTATCCTGGAACTCACCACTTGATGGGTTAGATGTTTTAACAAGTACGAAGATACCCTTCTTCTCTTCCTTACATACATCGACGAAAGGCTTAACACCATCAGTTCCAAGATATGGATTAACTGTTGCGAAATCCTCGTCGATTCCTCTAAATTCCTTGCCTTCGATTGTAACCTTACCAAGGTGACCAATTGCGTAAGCTGTACTTGTTGAACCGATATCACCTCTCTTGATATCACCAATAACTACAAGACCCTTGCTCTTGCAGTAATCAACTGTTTCTTTATATGCAATGAGTCCTGGAATACCAAACTGCTCGTACATAGCTATCTGAGGCTTAACTGCTGGAATAAGATCATAGCAAGCATCAACAAGTGCTTTGTTGTACTCAAGTATTGCCTTTGCTACACCTTCAAGATTGGCACCAAACTCTTTATAATTCTTCTGAAGTACGCTGTCTGGAACAAGCGCTAATGTAGGATCAAGACCTACTACTATAGGAGCTCCTGTCTTCTTAATGTTCTCAACTAATTTGTTAATCATTTATGCTCTCCTCTCAATATTTGCCCATAATATTACATTGTATTTATTATAACTATAAATGCATTATCTTTCTATATCATTTATAACAAAAAACCCTGCTTCTTATGAAGCAGGGTATTGCTTTATGCTAAAACGTAATCTTCAGCGTATTTTTTTATGTTAGATGCATTGGCATATTTTTTAACATCATCGCCATTGATAACAACTAATGTAGGTGCCTGTCTAACCTTGTACTTAAGTGCGAGTTCTGCATTCTCCTCGGCATCGATAAGCATATAGCTTACATTGGTTAAGTACTCTTTGGCCAGTTTGCAATTAGGACAAGTCTTTGTTGTGAAAAGATATCTTATCTCTTCTGGTGCCTCAACTGTGATTGCAGCATCATCATCATCAATATCTGTGAATGTTACAACCTGACTTGATGGACGCTTAAGTACAGAATTTTCTATATCATACTCAACTCTGTTGTTGTACTCCTGAAGCTTACCATCGTTCCAGTTCTGTACTGGTCTGTAGTAGCCTGTAATACGGCTATAAACCTCTGTCTTGGCTCCGCAGTGTGGACACTCTTTAACCTCACCTGCAATATAGCCATGATCTTTACAAATCGAATATGTAGGCGAAAGTGTGTAGTAAGGAAGCTTGTAGTTCTCAGCAATCTTTCTAATAAGGCTGGCTGCTGCCTTCCAATCTGGAAGCTTCTCACCAAGGAATGCATGGAATACTGTTCCTGATGTATAAAGTGTCTGAAGCTCATCCTGAATATCAAGTGCATCGAAAATATCAGCTGTGTAATCAACTGGAAGGTGTGAAGAGTTTGTATAGTAAGGAACATCTCCTGCCTTTCCTGCAGTCTTAATATTAGGCCACTTCTTTCTGTCATGCTTAGCAAGACGATATGTTGTACTTTCTGCTGGAGTAGCCTCTAAGTTGTAAAGATCACCATACTGCTCCTGGTAATCAGAAAGTCTGTTTCTCATATGATTAAGAACTTCCTTGGTAAACTCCTGTGTTCTTTCATCTGTCATATCAGCACGAAGCCAGTTAGCATTAAGTCCAACTTCATTCATACCAATAAGTCCAATTGTTGAGAAGTGGTTATCAAATGAACCAAGGTATCTCTTTGTATATGGATATAAGCCTTCATTAAGAAGCTTAGATATAACGCCACGCTTAATCTTAAGTGATCTTGCTGCGATATCCATCATTCTGTTAAGTCTCTTGTAGAACTCATCCTTATTAGCTGAAAGATAAGCGATACGAGGCATGTTAATTGTAACAACGCCTACAGAACCTGTACTCTCGCCTGAACCGAAGAAGCCACCTGATTTCTTTCTAAGCTCACGAAGATCAAGACGAAGTCTACAACACATTGATCTAACATCGCTAGGTTCCATATCTGAGTTGATGTAGTTAGAAAAATATGGTGTACCGTACTTGGCTGTCATCTCGAACAATAATCTGTTGTTCTCTGTATCAGACCAGTCAAAATTGCTTGTGATTGAATATGTTGGGATTGGATACTGGAATCCACGTCCATTGGCATCACCCTCGATCATAGTCTCGATGAATGCCTTGTTAACCATATCCATCTCTTTCTTACAATCCTTGTACTTGAAGTCCATCTCCTTGCCACCAACTATTGCTGGAAGCTCTGCAAGATCGGCTGGTACAGTCCAGTCAAGTGTGATATTAGAGAATGGTGCCTGTGTTCCCCATCTTGATGGAGTATTAACACCGTATATAAATGCTTCGATGCACTTTTTAACCTCTCCATATGAAAGGTTATCAACCTTAACAAATGGAGCAAGATATGTATCAAATGAAGAGAATGCCTGTGCACCTGCCCACTCGTTCTGCATGATACCAAGGAAGTTAACCATCTGGTTACAAAGAACTGAAAGGTGAGCTGCTGGAGCTGATGTGATCTTACCAGTAATGCCACCGAGGCCTTCCTGGATAAGCTGCTTAAGTGACCATCCTGCACAGTAACCTGTGAGCATTGAAAGATCATGGATATGAATATCAGCATTACGATGAGCTTCTGCTATTTCCTCATCATAGATTTCTGATAACCAATAGTTGGCTGTAACTGCACCAGAGTTAGAAAGAATAAGACCACCCACTGAATATGTAACAGTAGAATTCTCCTTAACTCTCCAGTCTTCAACCTTAACATAACTATTGACAACGTCCTTGTAGTCAAGAATTGTTGTCTTCATGGTACGCATCTTCTCTCTCTGTTTCCTGTAGAGAATATATGCCTTGGCAACGTCTGTATAACCAGCCTGCTCAAGAACCTTCTCAACACTGTCCTGAACGTCCTCTATCTGAACGCAGTCATCCTTGATTTTGCCCTGAAAATCAGCGCAAACTCTAAGCGCAAGAAGATCAATAATATCGTTGTTGTACTGCATGTCACATGCATTGAACGCCTTCATAATGGCGTCATTGACTTTACTAAGTGTAAAATCAGCCTTTTCTCCATTTCTCTTAATTACACTAAACATCTCTATCCCTCACTTTAAAACTGCACGTGTTAAAAGTGGTTAACATAAGTACTTTTACTCCCGTGCAAAATCATTCTACCAAAGGGAAAATACCAAGTCAATACGAATACACAATATATCATGTATCCTTATTCAGAGCAGCACTAGATATAGTGGTTTATTGACATTATTGTCATAACAGCGCCGAGCCTTATTTTTACAAGGCCCAGGCCATGAAAGAAATAAAAAAAGAAGTGTGATTAACATAAAATCACACTTCTAATTTTCCATTTTTTCACTAAATATTGTTTTATCTTGTTGTCAAAAATGCATACTCTCTTTTGATATCATCTGTAACTGGATATACACGCATGTATTCCTCAAGCTTACCCTTGGCAGAGCTAAAATCCAAAAGGTACTCATAGCATGCTACTTCATTAAGAAGAAGAGCCTGTATACAGGTATTATTCTCCTTGATATCAATACCTGACTGGAATGCACCAAGAGCTGATGAATAGTCGCCCTGCTGCATATAACAAATACCAAGCTGATTGTACATATCCGGATCCTGATGCGATGTTAAATATGTATTATAAATAACAGCTGCATACTCGTACTGATCTGTTTTCTTATAGCAGTCGCTAAGAAGAAGTATTATCTCCTTGTCATCGCCTGAATTCTTTCTTGCTCTTTCAAGATAATTACATCCCTGAATAAAGTCACCCTGATAATAGCAAAGTCTGCCTTTGTCATAATCACTGATTTCAGATGTATCAGCAGACATTACGACATCAAGATACTTAACAGCATCTTTTTCGTATCCCCTGTCCTTCATACATGTATACACATCAAGGTATTTACTAAAGTTATTCTTCTGGAAGGATACTGTCTTATCAAAATCCTCCATGGCACCAGCCACATCGCCCATATAAAGCTTCATATCGCCGCGAAGGAAATAGGCCTGCTCATCCCTAGGCTTCATGCCAATGATTCCATCATAAACACTGATTGCCTGCTCATAATCCCCAAGATGGTAATAACACACTGCCATATAGTAGTTGATATCATATTCCATATCACCAGGGAACATGCCTGCCTTCTCAAGAGAATCCTTAAATGAAGATAACGCTCTGGCATAGTCCTCCTTGCCCATATATGCAAGGCCTATTCCGCGATATACCTGTTCCGCGTCGGCACCTTCTTTTAAAGCTTCAGTGAAAAGACCAATCGCAGCATCATACTCCTGACCCACAAGACTGTCCATGGCTCTATTAAACTTCTCGTCAACACTGCTCTTGCCACATCCTGCAAGCATCAATATTATGCATAAGGGAATCAATATACTCTTAAGCTTGTTTCTCATACAAATCCTCTATCTCTTTTATTAATGATAAGGCTTCATTTTTTCTAGCACCACGAACTGCCATGGCCAGTCTAAGAGCTGCCTTACCTTCATCAGGCCCACCTGATAATAGAAGCTTAATGACACCAACACTTGTATCAGCTTCTCTTAAATCGCCCTGACAAAGCGATTGCTTAAGCCTTGCCACAACCTGGCGCAAAGCCTCTTTATTGGAATCAGTTCCAAACTGCTTTATATCCTCAAGCTTGCCTCCAAGCTTTTTCACAAATTCACTTAGCCCAAGATATTCTTTATCATCCTCGCTTGCACACTCACCTAACGCCTCAAGCATAACACTGATAGTAAATGTACTACCCTTGCCTTTCTCGCTCCTTACGCTGACATCACCATCCATAAGCTTGGCCATCTGTCTAACAAGGTAAAGACCAAGGCCTGTTCCGTTAGCATTTCTAGACTCAGCAGTCTCATCCTGACCAAAAGCATTAAATATTGATTCCTGCCACTCTTCTAATATACCCTCGCCTGTATCAACAACCGAAATACGAGTGAGCACGCGTCCATTGCATGGCTCACAATCAATATATATACCTATACTGCCTATCGTCGTATATTTGAGCGCATTGTTCACAAGGTTACCAATCATTCTTGATACAACATACTCATCACCAATTAATATACTTGGTACACGATTCTCGATATGAGTAATGAGCGAAAGCCCCTTCTCACATATACGCCTATTAAAGCTTGCTGCTAAACGGTCAACCATGGCACGTACTGGCACCTGGCGACGCTCCAATGTAAATAACCCTGATTCTAATTTTTCCTGTTCAAGGATATTATTAATCAGTCGCTCCATATCCTGGCAACACTGCTCTATTATCTCAAGTTCTTTTTTATCTTCTTCATTTAATGGTCTGCTTTGCAGATAATTAACATGACTTTTGATACCATTAATAGGGGTTCTAAGATCATGAACATTACCTAACATTATTTCTCGATCATTCATACTCCTCGCTCCCTATGCATTAATAAGCCCTATATCTGTTAAAGTATCCCTAAGTGAATCAAAATTGATAGGCTTGGCAAGATAGCTAACATCCCCAAAGCTATCCTTATCAATTGCATTCTGCTCATACGCAGTTGTGACAATGATACGAACCCTGCTGGTATACTCGCCATCCTTAGTATTCTCCAGTTCCCTTATCTTCTTATAAGCTCCATAGCCATCGAGAACTGGCATATCCGCATCAAGGCATACTAGGTCGTACATAATACCTGAATCCTGAGCCATAGCAAAAGCCTCTACGGCCTCACTACCATCCACAGTAACATCACAATCGCCAAATTGTCTTAAATAATTGACTATGCCACAGCGACTAGCAAAGTCATCGTCTGCTACTAAAATCTTCATACTTTTCCCTCTTATACTTCCCCTGAAAACACTATGCGCCTCATAGGGCCTTCCCCAAAGCCCACAAAAAAAGCTAACAGCTACTATTAAAAACACTTTTATATCAATTCTTTTTAAAACGAGCACTAAGTATGCATAGCACACTTGAAAATAAAGACACAAGAGCTGCGCCTAAAAGCATTGATCCTACTATATCAGTGAACCAGTGCGCACCTGATAAAAATCTTGTAAGAACGCCAAGAATCATACATGCAATACTTACAATCGATGCTATCTTTGCATATTTTCTCTTCTTAATAAAAGCTGGAAATAAAATGGCTGCAGTTGTAAATACAAATATTGCAAGGAAGGTATGGCTCGAAGGATATGATGCTTCAAGGCCTTCCTCTGCATCTAAAACATATGGACGCATATTGATTGCAAGCTTCTCAAATAATATATAGAAAGCAAGCATAACTGCATATCCACCTGCTAACACATAAAGCTTATAATCCACCTTTTTAAGACTCTTATATTTAACAAGGCTTAAAACACCTAACAGTGCAAAGAATGCCATAACAAGTATCGCAACATATCCTATAAGTTCTGATACAACATAAAAGAATTTGTTAAGTCCTAGAAGATTATAAAAGAACTCATTGATAGAAGCATATCCAACAACTGAACCTGCTGCACCTACTGCTCTAACATCAACATTCTTAACCTGAAGTGTAAAAATCAGGAAGAACAAAAAACCCATTCCAGTAATAAGGTAGTTGATTAGCATTACAGTTTTATTATCTATTTTTTTATCTATCTCATTAACTTTATTTTTAACATCCATAATCCAGCCTCCGTTCAAGTAAAAATAAATATCCAATATTATTGTATCATTATTTGCAAAAAAATAAACCAACTGAAATAAAAAAGAATGATAGAAATAATGATTAAACAAAAGAAAAAAGACTCATATGAGTCTTTAAATTCTGAAACTGGGCTAGCTGGATTCGAACCAGCGAATGCAGGGATCAAAACCCTGTGCCTTACCGCTTGGCGATAGCCCAATGCTATTAACCGAATCACATTTAGATCACTAACCAAATAGCTATTAATTAAAAGGGTGGATAGAGGGACTCGAACCCTCGGTCTCCAGAACCACAATCTGGCGCGCTAACCAACTGCGCCATATCCACCATATCCCAGGTAAAACCTGAGCGTGCCCGAAGGGATTCGAACCCCCGACCCACGGCTTAGAAGGCCGTTGCTCTATCCAGCTGAGCTACGGACACGTATTGCGGAAAACTCACGCAAGAAAGATTATCGCAAATAGCAGTATCTTTGTCAAGAAAAAATTTAATTAATTTTATTTAAGTGTATATTTTCCTGAGCCAGACTTTGTAAATAGCTCAATTTTTTCTTTAGCTTTTGAATTACCATGCTTTGCTGCCAATGAAAAATGATTAACAGCTTTGTTGTAATCTCTAATGACTACCTTACCTATCATGTACAGATATCCAATGACATAATTGGCATTCTGCTCACCTGCAGCAACTGCACGCTCAGCATATTCCATGGCTTCTTTGTACATATCGTCAGTTGGCTTTCCTGCATATTCCTTATCAGGATTGCAAAGGCATAATGATATTCTATACATAGCAAAACGATCATTGCCCATGATCTCAAGTAACTTCTTGTACCACTCTATAGCCTTTGTGGCATCGCGGCTTGTACCAGTTCCAAGATCATAGCATATTGCAAGGTTACGAATACCTGTGGCATCGCCTGCTTCTGCGGCTCTAGTATTCCACTGGAATGCTTCCTTCGCATTCTTCTTAACACCCTCACCATACATATAGCACTGACCTACTGTTGCTACAGAAGTGATATCGCCTGCATCGGCCGCCTTCTTGAAATATTCGAAAGCAGTTGGAAGACTTCTCTTAACACCTATACCATCACGGTACATCTTGGCGAGAACTCTGTTGGCAATCGTAATCTCTTCTTCAGTAACATCGCCCTTAATAGAGCTTTCAATATAATCAAGTAAAAAGCCCTGGTCACTTGGAAGCTCTCCTCGGTTTCTAAGTAGCCACTGTGTCAAATAGATACGACACTTACAGCTTCCATTATCAGCTGCATCACGAAGAAGAGGAATTGATAATTTATAAGCCCCCTCTAAGTAATAGGTGATACCAAGGATTTCTTCTATCTTATAATAGTCACTTCTTGTTTCTGATACATCAATATTGACGTCAGCCTTCTTGTATAAAGTATTGAGTTTATCAAGAGCAACCTCAAGATTACCTCTTGCTCCATCAGCTGACTTTGCATATTTTTCAAGTGCTTTCTTAGCTGATGTTGTTGCATCATGGTACATCTCTTCAAGTTCCTTGATACGTTTTTCTTCAGCCAATCTGGCAGCTTCTTCAGCCTTACGGCGTTCTTCTTCTTCCTTGCGCTTACGTTCTTCCTCGGCCTTGCGACGAGCTTCCTCTTCAGCCTTGAGTCTCTTGTACTCTTCCTCCTTACGGATACGCTCCTCTTCTTCCTTACGCTTACGCTCTTCTTCGGCGCGGCGTTCTTCTTCAGCACGTCTTGCCTCTTCTAATACACGCTGACGCTCAGCCTCTTCCTCGGCCTTACGACGCTCTTCCTCAGCCTTACGTCTTGCTTCTTCCTCAGCTCTCTTACGTTCTTCCTCGGCCTTGCGACGAGCTTCCTCTTCAGCCTTCTTACGCTCTTCCTCAGCTTTACGTCTTGCTTCCTCTTCAGCTCTCTTACGCTCCTCCTCGGCCTTACGCTTTGCTTCCTCCTCAGCTCTCTTACGCTCTTCCTCAGCCTTACGCTTTGCTTCTTCCTCAGCACGTTTCTTTTCTTCTTCAGCCTTCTTTCTAGCTTCTTCCTCAAGGCGCTTGCGCTCAAGTTCCGCAAGACGAGCAGCCTCCTCACGGCGCTTTCTCTCTTCTTCCTCTCTACGCTTACGCTCTTCTTCAGCGCGCTTTCTCTCTTCCTCTTCCCTTATTCTCTTTTCTTCAGCCTTTCGTGCGACCTCTTCCTCGGCCTTCTTTCGATCTTCTTCAGCCTTCTTGATTGCCTCTTCTGCTTTAAGACGCTCTTCCTCAGCCTTACGGATTACTTCTTCTGCCTTCTGCTTTTCTTCCTGTGCCTTAAGAGCTGCTTCTTCTGCAAGTCTTGCAGCCTCTTCTGCTCTAAGCGCAGCTTCCTTGGCTGCTGTAAGCTCAGCATCTTCAACCTCAAGGTCTGGTAAACGGTCCTTGAGGAAATCTAATTCAACATCATCTGGGATTGCTTTTCTATCATCAAGAAATGAAAATGAAATGATATTGCTACATTCTTTACCACATGAAGAACAGAACTTGGCCTTGCTCTCAAGAGGTTCACCACAATGCAAACAATACTTATATCTAGAAGGAACAACATTATACATTGCTGATCCACATCTACCACAAAACTTATCTTTTTTCCCCAACTTGTGCCCACATTTATCACAAATTCTCATAATAACCTCCAAGAATATTCCATACTCTCTCTAAGTACATATTATAGTATAAATACCCAAGGATAAGCAACTTGTTTTATGGTTTTTTAGTGATTTTTATCAATCTGATAAAACGAAACAGAAGTGGCGCCATCATCATCTATTGTAAGGATGGCGTAGGTACAACAGCCCGATCTGACTCCACTAAGACTACCCGGATTGATAATCTCAGCTTCTTTGCCCTTTAAATGATCGGCTCTGTGTGTATGACCATAGATAATAATATCGGCCTTGTGTTCAAGGCCTGCATAGTAGAGAGTCTGAACTCCCATATATACGCCATAATTGTGACCATGTGTCACAAATATATTCTTACCTCCGATTCTAAGATCCAAAAAAGATGGAGTAGCGTTGTAATCGTTATTACCACGTACCATGTGAATCGGAAAACCGCAGATATCCTGGTAATAATCGCCATCAATACGCTCGCTATCTCCTGTATGAATGATAGCATCAATAGATGCGCATTTTTCTTTGGCCTGCGAGTACGCTTTATCAAAAACACTCGCACCATGATCATCACCAATTATCAAAATATTCATAGGATATCCACCTTTATAATTAACGGACTATTTTACTATAGTAACATATAGACGCTTTGTACCAAACTGAAGAGCACCTTCATGTGTATCAAAGTAAATATCAATATGATTACCCTTAATAGCTCCACCACAGTCTTCAGCCACATACATGCCCATTCCATCTATGGCCACCTTGGTTCCATATGGAATAACAGATGGATCTACTGCAATAGTTCTTCCCTCCTGTGGTACTGTACCAGTAGCAGTATGAGCCACGCCGCCTCTTACCTCCGGACTATATGAACCACAGCACTTCTTGCACGAGCAATAAGCCGTACAAGTAAATAGAACTGCTTCGCCACCAAGCTTGCTTACATCAACCTTATTAACAGTGGTATTGTCAAGAATATATCCTGTCATACCATTGTACTGAACCATTTTATATCCGCCCTGAGCTTCACCAATAACAATTACATCGGTACCTGCTGGCAAGGTTGTAATATTATTACTATTACCATCAGGAAGTGTACGAAGATTGGTTCTTCGTGTCAGCTTGGTTGTATCAGGACCCTTTTCCTCTTCTGGAGTTTCTGTCTCATCGGCCTTAACGCTCACACTAGTTTCTATAACCTGAGGTTCTATGGTTGCAATAGTCGTTATTTCTTGACTAATAGCTGATGACGCCTCATGAAGTTCCTCTTCTCGCTTCTTGGTCTTGGCCTCTTCGAGAAGCTGCTCGTAGTTTTTACTTTCTTCTTCAGCGATTTCAAACTCTTCTATGATTACAGTATCGATAATACTAAGTCCTGCATCATCAAGGAGTGATGTGTCATAGGCTATACATCGACTGTATATAAAGCCTTCTGTATTACCATACATAATATGTATATATCCATTTTCACCACTATCTAGAATAATAACTTCATCATCAGTATTGATAGTAGCTATCTGCTCACCTTCTATTGATGGCACATTACGAATCTTAGACCTGTTTATAGCAACACCATGAATCTCCTGGGACTCCTGATAAATCTTTTCAATACGAGCTCCATCTCGTTCCTTAATGGTCTGTATATTAATTCCACTTGATAAAGAGTTGATCTGTGGCATAGCCTGGAGAGCATTCTCTCTTGTATACATCTGGATAACAGAGGCCTTCTTAACATTAGTATCAATATCCTCGAGCTTTTGATAGTCAGGGTTATTAATATCTGAATAAACCTCCTGAAGTTCCTTCATCTTGTCGGCCATTTCCTTATCAACAGCTTCTGCCACTGACTCGTTGCCATAGAGTTCTGGGAACTGAAGACGATAGTCACTAAAGACTGCATCCTGAGCAAGCGTGATACTTCCATAGTAAAGGTATCCGTCGTAAGCACCATAACGCACATGATAATAATTACCATGCTTCTTACCGTCCATAAGCACAACATAAGCACCCTTAGGTACGTTCATCAGCCATTTGCCCTCAACGCTAGGTGTTTCTCTAAGGTTAGATCCTGTTCTTACTCTATAAATAGGATATTCAATTTTATCGAGCAGCGAACCACCATCAGCATAAGCAGTCATGTCATATATAGTAAATAATGACACAGCTATCATGACAGCTACTAAGAGTCGCACCAGCGCTCTTAAAGCCTTCTGATATGTGATTGCAGCTTTATTACACAATATACCCATAATAATTCTATAATGATATAATAAAGCAGTAATTATGTCAACCTTGGCCATTTTTACAGTTCTTTAATGTGCATTTTTTCATATGTTATAAATTAAACATTTTGATATAATTAAATCATCAAAGAAACATATATAGAGCATTAGGGGTTAGTTGATATAAAGGAGATAACGATATGCGTGATTATAATATTATTGATGATGATTTATTTGATTTTAGTGATAATGATGAGAATACAAATATTGACCAGAAGAAAAACAAGAAGTTCATCAAATGGATAAGAATTGCATTAACAGCTATTATGGGAGAAGGTTTTCTTTATGCATCGCATAAGGCATCGAACGAGAAGGAGAAGAACACCAACTACTTAAACAGATTTGACAATTTCTAATTCATCTCTAAAAAAGTATAAAAGATAATACAGCAAAAACAAAAAGCACTAGCGAAAGCTAGTGCTTTATTATGTCGGAAATCTTTACAAAAAATGATACATCCTTATTGATGCGTACCTCGCATCTGTCTCCAATCTTCTTTCCTCTAACTGCAAGACCTATTGGTGACTCAATGCTAATCTTGTTATTAAGTGAATCAGATCCCCTTGTAGTAAGAAGCGTATAGGTTTCTTCTACATCTTCATCTTCAAAATAGACAGTAACATCATCGCCTATACCAACCTCATCATCTCCAGATGTATCTTCAATGATAGTTGCAAAGCGAATCTGTTTATCAAGATATCGAATACGACTTTCGTTCTGATTCTTGGCACGCTTGGCAGCGTAATACTCAAAGTTCTCACTAAGATCTCCCTGAGCTCTTGCCTCCTTGACCGCTTCAATAAGCTTAGGTCTCTCAACCTGCTTACGATGATCAATCTCGGCTTCCATAGCTGCAATATCTTCTTTGGTAAGCTGATGACCTATCATATTATTCGAAACAAACTGCTATTTCATCAATAGCCTTAGCTTCATCAGAACCCTCTGCCACCAATTTAAAAGTACTACCCTTCTTAAGGTGAAGGATTGTCATACCCATAATGCTCTTCATATTAATATTCTTGCTTCCATCTGTAATATGAAGTGTAGAATCATAATGACATGCTGACTGAACTAAGTAAGGAATTATATCTGCACCATATTCTTTAGTAATAACTATTTCTTTAGTAACCATGTGTAGTTTCCTTTCGTATAAATAAACTTCCCCCGGCGATAATCGCACAACTGTGATAATAACACCTTCATATACAAAAAGCAACTTAAATAATCACTAATAATATTATGATAAAACTAAATTTCTTTGTGTTCTTGCTTATTTCGAAGCCTATATATAGCTCTTCGCATAGCTGCTTCAGCTTCCTTATACTCTCTGGAAGACTGGGCCTGGAGCTTCGCCTCCTGCTCAAGAGCCTCTTCTCTAAGAAGCTGATTCTCAGCAATCTCACTAGGCCTCTCTGCAGAATCCACGAGAAGCAGAACCTCTCCATCCTCTATTTTAACTATACCCATGGTAACAGCAGCATATTCCTTAGAGCCGCCTTCAGGGGTATATTCCATAGTTCCTGGAACCACAGCTAGTATTGTATTGTGATGGTGAGCCAATATTCCATACTGCCCATCTTCTACCGGTACAATAAGTGACTGGCATGGGCCTTCATAAAATATACGCTCCGCTGTAAATATCTTAAGCGAAAAAGATTCCACGTTTTATCGTCCTTTGCTTATGTTAAAACTCACTACACATTTTCTCTTGCAATACGCTCTGCCTTGGCAATAGCATCTTCAAGCGTACCAACATTGAAGAAAGCTGCCTCTGGCAAATCATCAACCTCGCCCGCACATATTGCTTTAAAGCCTCTTATTGTTTCACTAAGTGGTACATACACACCTGGAATACCTGTGAATTTTTCTGCAACGTGTGTTGGCTGAGCCAAAAATCTTTGAATCTTACGGGCTCTATTAACAACCTGCTTATCCTCTTCACCAAGCTCGTCCATACCAAGGATTGCAATGATGTCCTGAAGCTCGCTGTATTTTTGAAGAATCTCCTGAACCTTTCTGGCTGTATTATAATGTTCCTCACCCACTATATCAGCCTCAAGAATACGTGATGTTGACTCAAGAGGATCAACCGCTGGATAAAGTCCCTGCTCTGCAATTTTTCGATTAAGTACTGTCGTTGCATCCAGATGCGAGAATGTTGTTGCAGGTGCAGGATCAGTAAGGTCGTCGGCTGGTACATATACAGCCTGAACTGATGTGACAGAACCACGATTAGTTGAAGTGATACGCTCCTGAAGAGCACCCATCTCCTCAGCAAGAGTTGGCTGATATCCTACAGCTGATGGCATACGTCCAAGGAGCGTTGAAACCTCGGAGCCTGCCTGAACAAAACGGAAAATATTATCTACAAATAAAAGTACATCTTTATTCTCTTCATCACGGAAATACTCCGCCATGGTAAGACCTGATAGCGCCACACGCATACGAACACCTGGTGCTTCATTCATCTGACCAAATACAAGGGCAGTCTTTTCGGAAACTCCACTTTCACGCATTTCACGCCAAAGATCATTACCCTCTCTTGAACGCTCACCTACACCAGTGAAAATAGAATAACCACCATGCTCCATGGCAACGTTATGAATAAGCTCCTGAATAAGAACTGTCTTACCTACTCCGGCTCCACCGAAAAGACCTATCTTACCACCCTTTGGATAAGGCTCAAGAAGATCAATGACCTTGATTCCTGTTTCAAGAATCTCTACTGCAGGAGTCTGTTCCTCGAACTTAGGCGCTTTTCTGTGAATACACCAACGCTCATTTCTATCATCTATTGGACCCTGGCCATCAATAGGATCACCAAGAACATTGAACATTCTGCCAAGTGTACACTCGCCTACAGGAACTTTTATACCGCTTCCAGTGGCGATAACCTCCATACCACGCGATAAGCCTTCGCTTCCTGCCAGCATAATACAGCGAACTGTATTGTCCCCAACATGACCTGCAACTTCCATGACCAGTTTTTTGTCACCAAGCGTAACCTCAAGTGCCTCTCTAATCTTAGGAAGTTTTTCTTCAAATTTTACATCAATTACCGAACCCGATATCTGTACTATCTTTCCAGTCATTATATAGCATTCTCCTTATGCTCGTTGTCACTAACACTATTATCTAATGCAATCTTTTCTTCTAATTCTTTCTTCTTTTTCTTCTTTAGAAGTTCCTGCTTTTTTCTCTTGGCTTTGGCACCTGACGAAACCTCTGTGATTTCCTGAGTAATAGCATTCTGTCTCACATGGTTATAAAGAATTGAAAGCTCCTCCAAAAGTTTTTCAGCATTCTTATTGGCACTGTCCATCGCCATCATACGTTCATTCTGCTCACTGCAAAAGCTGTCGACCAGTGCACTGTAGATAAATCCTGTGAGGTAGCTTGGAATAATGGAATCAAGAGCTCTTACCATATTAGGATAAAACTCAAAGTCTGTATTAGGCATGTCTATGATTCCATCGCCATCCATATCTTCACCTTCTATGAATTCGCCTCTACTAAGAGGTAGAAGTCTGCTAGTAGCTACCTGGGACGACATACTGTTTACAAGATCTGTATATACAATGAAAATTTTGGTAAGTTCACCTCTGTCATACATACCTAGAAGCTCTGATGCTATCTCTCCTGCCCTCGCGAGCGTTGGATTCTGGGCTGTATATAAGAAGGTCTTTTCCATCTCAATATTGTGAGCTTGAAAATAATGTCTTCCATACTCGCCAACAACAAATAACTTGTTGTCATCGTGGTCACTCATAAGCCTCATCGCTTCCTTGATAACCGACTGGTTGTATGCACCGGCAAGTCCTTTGTCCGCAGTAACAACCAGATATCCATAGGTACCAGGCAAATCATGTCCCCCTCTTCTTGGATAGAAGTAGGAATTTTCAATGTCATCCTTTACACTAAAGATACGTTTTATTTCATGTCTAAGTGCATCAAAGTAAGGTCTTGTATTATCCAGTCCTTCCTTGGCCTTACGCATCTTGGTTGATGCAATAAGATACATGGCACTGGTAATCTTTCGAGTATCATTGACACTATTTATTCGATTTTTAATCTCTCGCATACTAGCCAATTCTATTCACTCCAGATCTATACCTTACTAATTATCCAAGGGCAAAATACGCCTTTGCTGCCTTTAATATTTCTTCTTTATCTTCTGGCTCAAGCTTTTCAGTAGAATCAATTCGACCACAAAGAGCCATTTCGTTATCTTTAAAATACTGTAACAGTCCTTTAACCTTATCTTCTATATCTCCTGGTGCAATGTTCTGGAACATATGCGCCATAGCAGTAACCAGAATAATAACCTGCTCATGCTGGCTATAAGGATGGAACTGTGGCTGACGAAGAAGCCTCATAAGTCCCTGTCCATACTTAAGCAGTGATCTTGTTGTTTCATCAAGGTCACTTGAGAACTGCGTAAATACCTGCATCTCACGATACTGTGCAAGGTCAAGACGAAGCGCTCCTACAGCCTTTTTCATAGCCTTGGTTTGGGCATCGCCACCAACTCGCGATACAGAAAGACCAACATTAACAGCTGGACGCTGTCCCGAGAAAAACAGATTACTTTCAAGGAATATCTGCCCATCAGTTATAGAAATGATATTGGTAGGAATATATGCCGAAACATCACCTGCCTGAGTTTCCACTATAGGAAGCGCTGTCAATGAGCCTCCTCCCATTTCATCAGATAGATGAGCTGATCGTTCAAGCAGTCTTGAGTGCAAATAGAACACGTCTCCTGGATAAGCCTCTCGTCCTGGTGATCTATCAAGAAGAAGACTAAGCGATCTGTACGCGATAGCATGCTTCGACAGGTCATCATACACAATAAGGACATCCTTACCTTTTTCCATAAAGTATTCAGCAATAGCTGTTCCTGCATATGGTGCAATATACTGAGCTGGTGCTGCATCCGAAGCTGATGCATTAACTACAATTGTGTAGTCCATGGCTCCACGCTTCTTAAGATTATTAACAAGCTGCGCAACCGATGATGCTTTTTGTCCTATTGCAACATAAACACATATAACATCTTTGCCCTTTTGATTGACAATGGTATCAAGAGCAATTGCAGTTTTTCCTGTCTGTCTGTCACCAATGATAAGTTCTCGCTGACCTCTTCCTATTGGGAACATGGAATCAATTGAAATAAGTCCTGTTTCCATAGGTCTATTTACAGGCTGACGCTCTATGATTGATGGAGCCGGATGCTCTATCTCTCTATATCCATCAGGTGCGATATCACCCTCACCATCAATTGTAACTCCAAGTGCATTGACTACACGGCCAACAAATCCCTGACCAACTGGAACACCTGCAGTCTTGCCTGTTCTTCGAACAGTACTGCCTTCTGATATCTCTTCATCATCGTCAAAAAGGATACAACCCACTTCATCCTCTGTAAGATCAAGAACCATTCCTCTTATTCCATTATTAAAGAGAAGGATTTCACCATAGGTGGCATTCTCAAGCCCTGAAACAGATGCAATACCATCACCAACAGTAAGAACTGTTCCTATTTCATGAGGCACTGTTTCAGGTTCCCAATTCTCTATATTTTCCCTAATAAGAGAAATAATATTATCATGCTTACCTGTAAGAGAACGCAGTCTTTCCTTGAACTGCTCAAGCCTTCCCTCATTGCTCCAGTCGTAGACATCACCGCCTACTACGAGCCTGAAGCCTCCTTCATACTTGTCCGACTGCTTCCACACAAAAGAAACAGCTTCACCGTATTTTTCTTTTATAAATGACACAAACCTTGCTTCCTGTGCACCACTTGGTGGTTCGCTAGAATAAAGCACGGCTGCACACACTTCTTTCCCCATTCTATTCTCCATCTACTTTGTTAGAACCAACTGAATCAAGGAAGCTGTCATAGCTATCCGAAACATTACCTGTTACTATCTTTTCTGTGGCCATAGTAACCATTTCAGTAATCTCTGCCTGAGCACTTGTTATCATTCTGTCATGCTCAGATTTAGCTTTCTTCTTGGCACTTTCAATAATTGATGTACTTTCATTTCTAGCCTGATCAATTATTTCCTTGCGTTCTTTTGCAGCTTCATCAAGAGCTGCCTGTTTCTCGCTCGCTATCTCTTCCTGAACTGATGCAAGCTTATTCTGATACTCAGCCTGAGTAGCCTTGGCATCCTCTATTGCCTTCTTGGCCTCATCATCCATATCCTTGTAGTGCTTTTCTCTTTTCTCCATAAAATCCTTAACAGGCTTATAGAGTAAGAAATATAAAATAGCAAATAATAATACGAAATTGAATGCATGTAATAATATTTGCTGCCAATCAATATTAAGTGGCAAATTCATATTTATACCCCTCACTAAAATAAATAATCAATAATACCCGCTGCTCCAATAATTTCTTGTCCAGCCATTTATAGGACGAAGATAATAAGGATTGCAACAATAAGTGCGTAAATAATAGCTGTCTCCACGAATACAAGACCAAGCATAAGCATTGTTCTAATCTTGCTTTCAGCTTCTGGCTGACGAGAAACACCTTCTGCTGACTTGGCAATAGCCCAGCCCATACCAATCGCACCTGCACCTGCTGCAAGACCAATTGCAAGACCAGCTGCAAGAGCCTTATCACCAATAACTGATGATTCATCGGCTGACGCCTCTTCTTCAGTTGCAGCATCTGCTGCGTAAACCTTATTTGGTGCAACTATAATCCCAAGCACCATGATAAGCATAAGCATTGTTATTACTTTTGTGATTTTCTTAATAGTTTTTGTTTTCATATTAACCTCCAATTATTAAATTATTCTGCTGTATGTTCATGAGGTTTTTCTGTAACCTCGCCATAGAAAAGACTCGTAAGCATCGTAAGTACATACGCCTGAATGAGTGCATGTAGCAGTGTGAATAACACACCTACGATGACTGGAAGCACAAAACTAAGTGCCATGTAATAATAAACAAGCTCTGTCACGAGCGCTCCACTAAGTAGCGCACCAAAAAGTCTAAAGCTCATGGATATAGGAAGTGAAAAATCTTTTAGCGTTCGTCCCACGCCCCCTATTCCATTATTCACAAGTCCACCAATTAAAATAAATAGGTAAGACATGCAGCCCATGGAAATCGCTCCGTTAATATCCGCAAGCGGTGCCGGAAGTGCTATGGGTTCTCCATGAATATTCATGACCTGAATACCAAATAGCTCGAATATTGTTCCAACAAATATATATACGCCTGCGGCGAATATATATACTCCTAAAAGCTTGTTCTTATGAGGACTGTTTCCTTTGGCCAGATTGTCAAACAGGCCAACAACGGTCTCTAAAAGAAGCTGAAACTTGCCAGGTATAAACTTGAACCTAGGGATAACAAATATCCTGACAATAAGTGCAAAAATGAAAAGCACTCCTGTAACTGTAAATGCTGATATGAGCGCTGGATTAACCTGCATTAGACCAAATAGATCTATTTTGTTGGTTTCATGAAGTACAGAATCCTTCATTGCGCCCTGGATGGACTCGTGCCGCTCGGCTGGTCCGATCAGAATGATTGCAATAAGCAATGCCACCAGTACCACTGCGAACAGTAACGCACTGGTTATCTTCCTTCTCTTACTCATATAATACCCCTTGCTACAATACAATTAACAAATGACGAAACGTCATTTTTATAACCCATAAACATTATACTACATTTTGCTGTATTATACGAAAATAATTAAAAAAAGACATAAAAAAACTCCAAGCAATATTACTTGGAGTTAAGAGCGATAGACGGGACTCGAACCCGCGAGCTCAACCTTGGCAAGGTCGCGTGCTACCAACTGCACCACTATCGCGTTGTGTCGTTGTCTCAACGACAATAAGAATAATATCATACCTATATTTCTATGTCAAATACTTTTTTGTATTTTTTTCATAATTTTTCAATTATATTTTTATTGATATTTCAGCCAGTTACAAAACTTTAACTATTTAGTATCGCGATATCTCTTATTGATACTTGGCTGTATATATTCTCATCAACGATTCATCAATTCTTGATTCTGGAATTTCACCGCTCTGAACTGCTGTAAGTACTTCATCGTAGGCAGCATAGAAATCATCGGAGCAAAGAATAATATCTGCACCAGCATTAACTGCCATAAGAGCAGCTTCACCTGCTGTATAATTATCTGTAATAGCAGCTTCATCCATAAAGCCTGTGATAATAACACCATTAAATCCCATATCATTTCTAATAACTTCGGTAATCATGGCATATGAAAGAGATGCTGGTAAATCTTCAACTGAAGGTACCTTAACATTAGAAAGCATAATCGCATCAGCACCAGAATTAACTGCTGTATTAAATGCCGCAAATCTTGTTTCTCTCATATCATCAATTGACTCATCAAGCGAATCCACGCTATTTCCATCGGCAAATGGGAACATTGTAACGCAGTCAAGCACGCCTGAACTTCCAAGAGCAAAGCTGTTAGCGTTTGTCATAGTCACATTAATGCCTGAATCCTTGTAGCTATCGGCATTGTCTCCTTTGTAAGCAAGCCACATTGTGTTATTATAAGCTGTCTGATAGTAGCCCTGCGCAGTTGAAACCATCTCAGCAAACTGTTCAGCACTTGTAATATTATTATCAGTAAAAATAATACCGCCCATACCGTATCCATCAACTGCAGCCTTAACCTGCTCGCCAGCTGCTGTAACTCGGTCAACCTCAGTTACATCTTCAGGAGATACCATAAACATGGCAGCAACCTTATTCTCAAGGCTCATTGCGTTAATATAATTTCTGGCCTCTTCGCACTCTGTCACTTCTGGCTCTGTGACTTCAGGCTCCACAATTTCTTCTGGGGTAGAAATTACACCAGCGCTACTCTCCATAGACATTACAAACTGATCCTGAGATACTGAATCCTCGGAAATAGTTGGTACATCATTGCCCCTCGAAACAATATTACTTACTTTACCTATGAGGAACTTGATCCCGTAGAATCCACCAATTCCTATACACACAAGTATAAGTACAAGAAATACGTACGCTAATATCTGATTTCTAATTCTGCGTGTTTTTCTATACTCTCTACGTTCTTCTATTGTCATCTCGTCTTTTTCTTTTCGAGCCATAGTCTAACCTCTTTATTAACAATCAATAAAATATATCGAAATATTTATGTAAACTAGCCAAAGTATAACACAAAACGAGAACCCTTGCAAATTGATTAATAACTTACAAGAGTTCTCTAAAACTGTTCATTGTCCAACGGACCATACCTCCTAATGGTAATTTTTCTGATATTCAATTGTAATAAGAATGCTACAAGTAATCTATCTGGCAAATGTTTTATGAAACTGGAGCTTCCTTACGCTCACGGCCAAGACTTCCAATCACTATTGATTCCTAACTAACCTTTGTACCTTTCGTTAAATATTAATTCGGTACTAAATACTTATTCTGGTGGTCTATACCTCTCTTTCTGATCGATTTTTTTAATTATTAAATGTTAGTAAAGCACCAATCTATTTAATCAACACTGTGTGTTGTTATTTCTTTATAAAACTTTTAAATCGAATCTTATAGTAAAGATTTTATAATTCGTTGTGTGCTTGATTGATTATGTATTCATTATATCATCGCATTTATTATTGTCAATACATTTTATTTAATTTTCTATACAATTTACAGAATATTCTCATTTTTGTATATACTATTTAAAACCATTCTTTTACTTTGTTTAATATGTATAATAAACACCATATATTCACCTGATTACAGACATTCGTTTTCATTTTAGTTTATCGCGAAAGCAAAAAAGGTGGTATCTTTTCACAAGATACCACCTTAAATTCGGCTTTTTTTAATATATCAATTCAAATAATAATTACATTCTGATCATACCAAGGATGCCAGCTATCTTTTCTGCCTTAACCTTGTAATCGGCCTCACTCATTGCCTCTGTAACAAATGCGAACTCGCCGTCTACGCACTCTACAAATGATACATCACCAAATACTGCTGTAACTGCTGCCTTGTCGCTACCGCTTACACGTACAAAGTACTGCTGAACAAGAGCGTCCTTGTCGCTAACTATAGCCTTCTTAGCATCCCAAAGAAGTGGAAGGTGCTTACCAAGATTCTTGGCAGCTTCAATAACATCACCTACAACAGCTGAAGCTGTAGCAAGCTTACCTGCTCCTCTACCATAGTACATAGAGTAATCAAGCATATTAGAATGAACAAGTATTGCATTGAATACATCCTTAACAGCGCTAAGTGGACTATCGCTACCAACCATACGAGGAGATACCATTGCGAACTTGCCATCCTCTGTCTCCTTGCTCATAGCAATAAGCTTAATTGTCTTGCCCATTTTCTTAGCATAAGCAAAATCAGCTGGAGTAATCTTTGTAATTCCTTCTACATATATATCTTCGTAATTAACTGTCTCAGCGTACATAAGAGATGAAAGGATTGCTATCTTACGGCATGCATCAAAGCCTTCTACATCGGCTTCTGGATTACGCTCTGCATATCCCTTGTCCTGAGCTTCCTTAAGAACATCATCATAAGCTGCGCCTTCATTCTCCATCTTAGTAAGCATATAGTTTGTTGTACCATTTAAAATACCCTGGATACAATCAATCTTCTCAGCTGTAAGGCACTCGTTAATAGGACGAATAATTGGAATACCGCCACCAACACTGGCCTCAAATAAATAGTTACAATTATTAGCTGCTGCAAGAGCAATAAGCTCTGCACCATAAGCTGCTACCATCTCCTTGTTGGATGTACATACGCTCTTACCAGCCTCTAACGCTCTCTTTGTATAATCATAAGGCACCTTAGTTCCGCCCATTGTCTCACATATAATAGAAATCTCAGGATCACCTAAGATATCCTCTACATCATGTGTAACAAGACTCTCGTACTTGTCGCCTGGGAAATCGCGAAGATCAAGAATATACTTTACCTTAACATCATCCCCTACTCTCTTAGATATAAGGTCAGCATTGTCATTGATAACCTCAACAACACCACTACCAACTGTACCATATCCGAATACTGCTACATTAATCATAAACTTGCCATGCCTTTCTATTAATTGCACTTAGTATTTATAGATAAAAACTATACCACATAATTAGTGGTTTTGCACTACCTTTTTAATAATCTCAATATAATTGTGAATACCATCCAAATAATTCTGCTTGCTAAATACTGGAGCAAGATAGCATTCCCAAAGCTTGTTCTCAAAAGAAGCATCTAGCATCTCTGTTATACACCTGGCTTCATTGGCATCAGCGAAAATAGATCTGTCAGATATTTCATAAATCTCTTTTATTTTATCTATATACTGCTGCCTAATGTCACCTGCAACCTCTATCGCCTCTTCATCAGCCTCCTTTAATACAGAAGCTATTAATAATGGAAGATATGGATATTTATCAATCAGAGACATCTTGGCACTTTCAAGCTTTTCGCGTAGTACGAAATAGTCTTTTTCACCGTCGCCTACCTGAATTGACACTTCCATAAGCATATATCTAATGGCGTATGAACACACGCTATGATACAGCCCCCTCTTACTGTCAAAGTAGTGAAACCAGAGTCCCTTGCTTACTCCTACAGCCTTAACCATCTCGTCGGTACTGGCGTGACGATAGCCATAAAGCGCAAAAACCTGCATCGCACCATTAAGCATTCTATCCTGTTTTTCTTTACTTAAATCATAAAATTTTTCATTCATAGCAATAAGATAACACACTCTTTTTCTCTTTTCAATTCGTCACATTTATATTAAAATATAAGTGTTACATTTTCTACTAACATTTCGAAAGGAGTATACTGACATGGCAAAGAAAATGGGTAAAGTTATTTTGTTTGGAGTTGTAGCAGGTGCTGCAGCAGCTGGTGTATACCATTACCTTCAGACCAAGGATCAGAAGGCTGATGAGTACGATGATTTCGATGATCTTGATAGTTTTGATGATACAGTAAAAGATGAAGGAGCCACAGAAGATAAGCGTAGCTATATCACAATAGATACAGCAAAATATTTTGTTAATGACTCAATCGACAAAGCTAAGGATTTATGGGGCAAGGCTCAGCAGAAAATCAAAAAGACTATTGAAGATGTCACAGAAGTAAAGGCTGATGACGATGACGATATCTTCGATGTTGTTGAAGAAGGTATGAGTAAGGTTGTCGCTGACGCAGAAGCAGCAATTGATGATGTTGCTGAAAAGATTATGGATGATGAGAAGAAGCCTGAAGCTCCTACAGAGGAAGCCACAGAGGCTGTGGAGTCTGACGAAACTGAAGAACTCGAGGAAATCGCCGAAGAAACTTCTGAAGAATTCTTCGATGATGATGAGGTTTAATCTTTAATCTTTCGTATAAAACGTATTTCGAAACAAAAAGAATTGGCTTTCCAGCCAAGTCTTTTTTTCATGAATCTGTTAATAACATCTTATCAGCGAGGTCTTCGAGATGAGCCTGCGTTCCCTCTTCTATCATTTCCTTTATTATTACTTCTATTATTAGTATTTCTTCTATTAGTATTGCTTCTACTACTATTGTTTCTATTACTATTGCTTCTATTGCTATTGCCGTTTTTGTTATTACGTCTGTTTTTACGTCTACGTTTTCTGCGTTTCTTTCCGCCAGCATTAATTATGGCAAAGGACGCACCACCTATAACAGCCACGCCGCCAATAGCACCTGCAACTATAGGAAATACTTTACTGCCACCTCCCTGGTTATCAGATACAGTAGCATTGTCTCCCGATACAGTACTTGATTCTACAACCTCAAGTTCCATAACAGGAACTTCTTCGTAGCAGGTCTCACCACATATGCTACATGTAAGCTTATTAAGACCAGGCACATCATATGAAGGCTGCTTAATCTGCTCTTTTATAGAATAATCATGACTTTTAACCTTATAGTTACCTTTGTAAGAATAGCCACAGTCAGAACATGTATATAATGTATAACCATTATTGTAACAATCAGATGCGTGACTTTCCTCACTATAGGTCGGATTCTCGCAGTTATGAGGAACAAGATTCACACTATATTCCATACGCTCATCACGAGTGAAGTTAGATGCGTTGCCAGATACCTGATATTGCCATCTAAGTGTTTCACCCACGAAGTCTTCACAATACGCTCTTCTATCAGTATTGTCTTCGAAGAATGTAATAAAACCTTCAACATACGTATTCTTGATATATCCCTCATACGGATTGCCACTTGGATAAGGTGCATACATACCAACCAAGCCACCATTGTGTACATATCCATGATCGGAACAGTATCCCTTAATATTCACCTTAACATTGTCAACATCAAGGTTACCAGCTGAGTATCCACCACCTAAAAACTCTTCGTCGCGGTTTTCTTTATCAAGATCAATAACTACAAGTGTAACATCGGCATTGGTATTTTTAATAGAACCATTACCTCCATAGCCAACTATACCACCTACACCAAACATCTTGGCGTTAACATCAAGACCCGCATAGCCTTCTATAGTACATCCTGAAATGTTAGAGCCATCCGCCCATCCGGCGATTGTACCAACAAAACAAGGATTGTCACTATCAACATCAGCATGAATACCAAGCAGACTAAGATTCATAACTGATGCATTCTCGAGAACTCCAAAAAATCCAGCAAAGCTTGTGTCATATTCCTTATAATTACCATCGTATGTAGTTCTAGTTTCGTTACCAACGGCTGCAATATTAAGGTTTAATATGCTCTTACCATTACCATCAAACACCCCGTAAAAATCAAGGGGCTTCCAATCAATACCAGACATATCGATATCGTTCATAAGAATATATGATCCATTTGGATTGTTAGCAACAGCCATAAGATCATCGGCAGTATAGATACATGTCTTTCCCTTATATGTTGTAAGATCAATCTCTCCTGATTGCTCACTATAAGGAATGACATTGTCCATAACATCGGCGCAGGTATCATCACCTACACTTGTTCTGTATAAGCCAAATGATGAATTGTCAGTTTCACCATAATCATCAATAGTAAACCAGCACCACTGCTGAGACTCGTAGCATTTGTATGCCTGTCTCGCCACTTCAATGGCAGTCTTGCCACCAAAGCTTGTAAGTGGCTGACGAAGATCAAGCTTAATATTTTTATCTTCAAGAAGATGAATATAAAGTTTTGATGGCGACCATGTACCATACTTGTTAGCACTGTCACTATACGCAGAAGAATCAGCCGCATAATCAAAAGCTTTTATTGTACACGCATTGCAATACATATGCTGACCATGACCATACTCTCCTGCAAAATCATGGGTAATTACAACCTGTGGCTTGCATCGTCTAATTGCTTCAATTACAAAACTCTCACCAAGCTCATAGGGACTAAACTTCGCAGCTCCATCTGCTGTGTCAGCCCAGTTGTCTGAAATATCCGAAGTAATAGGATAATATCTGGCTCCAGCAAGATAAATGCCATCTAGCTTTTCATGTTCTCTTATCTTTGATGCAGCATCGTATACCCAGTGCTGTGTCATATACACATACTGTACACTCATGTTCTGCTCTGCCTGATAAACCGGAAGAATTCCACCAAAAAATATCTGCTCATCATCGCTATGAGTTGTTACGATCATAATATCTGCTTCATCTGTAGGTGGCTGCCAAAGCTGAACAAATGAAGGAAGATTCGCTGATTCAAATGCATATATATCCACAATGCGCATCCCATTTACAGCCCCTGGTCTGTCACCAAGAGTTCCCTTGCCATCTCCAACTACTATCTCGAGGCTAGTTGTCTTAACAGGAAGCTCAACATATTCATGGATAAATCCGTATGTTCCATATGTATACTCCTGCCCATCAATACGCAGAGTCCACTCCGGAACAAGACTGTCCCATATAATATAGATACCATGCATATCACTGGTACTAGTAACTGTTATAACTGTGCCCGGAGAAAGAGTAAGGGTCGATGTTCTATCTTCATCGTGAAGCTTCGATCCGCTACTACCATCTGATACGTTAATATCAAGGGCCATTTGATTATGACATTTCATGGCCTCATAAAGATCCGTTCCACTATCACGACTACTTTCCTTGGAAGTATCGATAGGAACTATCTTCTTGGCTTCAGCTGTTATACTTATGCCCATACTCAAAACCAAAAACATAGCGAGAGTCAGAGCAAGCATTCTCATTTTCTTCATAAATACTACAATCCTGTCATTGTGGTTAAAATCTAAATTGCGAAACTACTTATATAAATATCCTATAAATAGTTTCGCAATAAATAAACTTATTTAGGTAAAACAAATGAGCTCTTGAGTGATACTACTCTGTTAAATACAAGAGCTTCTGGCTTAGAATCCTTAGGATCAACACTGAAGAATCCCTGTCTTACAAACTGGAATCTATCGTAAGCTTTGCTTCCTGCAAATGCTGGCTCAAGATAACACTTCTTTACCTCAAGAGAGTTAGGATTAAGGAATACATTACCTTCCTCATCGTATACAGAACCAGCTGCTTCAGCCTTCTCTTCGTCTACAAGACTCTCATAAAGTCTTGCCTCTGCTGTAATAGCTGTAGAAGCCTCTACCCAGTGGATAGTACCTTTAACCTTACGGCCATCTGGGCTATTGCCACCCTTTGATGCTGGATCATAAGAACAGTGAACAACTGTTACATTACCATTATCATCCTTTTCAAAGCTTTCACATTTAACAAAGTAAGCATTCATAAGTCGAACTTCATTGCCTGGGAAAAGTCTAAAGTATTTCTTTGGTGGCTCTTCCATAAAGTCATCTCTTTCAATATAAAGCTCACGGCCAAATGGAACTTTTCTTGATCCAAGCTCTTCGTTCTCTGGGTTATTAACCGCTGTAACCTCTTCTATCTGTCCTTCTGGATAGTTGTCGATTACAAGCTTGATTGGATCAATTATAGCCATATATCTTGGAGCCTTAGGCTTAAGATCTTCACGAATACAATACTCAAGTGCTGCATAATCAGCAATTGAATGAGCCTTTGATACACCACACATCTTTACGAAGTCACGAATTGACTCTGGTGTGAAGCCCCTTCTTCTAAGAGCTGCAATTGATACAAGTCTTGGGTCATCCCATCCGTCAACCTTACCTTCTAATACAAGACGCTTGATATATCTCTTACCTGTAACAATATTCTTAAGATACATCTTGGCCTGTTCAATCTGCTTAGGTGGGTGAGGATACTCAAGTTCTCTTACAACCCAGTCATAAAGCGGTCTATGATCCTCAAACTCAAGTGTACATATAGAATGAGTAATACCTTCAATAGCGTCCTCAATTGGATGTGCAAAATCGTACATAGGATAAATGCACCACTGATCACCTGTGTTATGGTGTGTCATATGAGCCACACGGTAAATAACAGGATCTCTCATATTAATATTAGGTGATGCCATATCAATCTTGGCTCGAAGAACCTTCTCACCATCAGCGAACTTTCCATCCTTCATGGCTTCGAAAAGCTCAAGGTTCTCCTCAATACTTCTATTAGAAGATGGATCTTCCTTACCTGGCTCTGTAAAGCTACCACGATAAGCCTTGATTTCATCTGCACTTAAATCAGAAACATAAGCCTTACCCTTCTTAATAAGCTTAATTGCAGCCTCATACATCTGACCAAAATAGTTGGATGCATAGAATAATCTATCCTCATAGTCTGCACCAAGCCACTTAACGTCAGCCTTGATTGACTCTACGAACTCGATATCCTCCTTAGTTGGATTGGTATCATCAAAACGCAGGTTGAACTTGCCGCCATACTGCTGTGCTAACATGGAATTTACTAATATAGCCTTGGCATGACCAATATGAAGATATCCATTAGGTTCTGGAGGAAATCTTGTATGAACTGTGTCATAAACTCCCTCAGAAAGATCTTCATCAATGATCTGCTCTATAAAGTTTCTGGACACCTTTTCAGTTGTCTCAGTTGTTTCAGTTTCATTAATCATATCTGTACTCATAATCACATGCACCAAAATGGCGCAACCTCCTAGAATATTCTAGTATGTAGGATATCACAAACACGGGAAATAATAAAGAACTAATCTTGTATGCCATTTCAAAATAAAGTATAATTGACCTAGGTATAAACTACTAATGTTTGGGGTAAAGGAGAAATAAGCATGAGACTGATTACACGTTCTGATTTTGATGGACTTGCATGTGGTGCTCTGTTACTTGAGGCAGGTATTATCGATAGTTGGAAATTCGCTCATCCTAAGGATCTTCAGGATGGACTTGTGGAGGTTAATGAAAACGATGTTCTCGCCAACGTTCCTTTTGTTGAAGGTTGCGGACTTTGGTTTGATCATCACTCTAGTGAACATGAACGTAACGAACTGGAAGGTAAATACAAGGGCGAAAGCCGTATCACCCCTTCTTGCGCTCGTATTATTTATGATTATTATGGTGGAAAAGAAAGATTTTCACACTTTGATGATATGATGGAGGCCGTTGATAAGGTTGACTCTGGTCATCTTTCTATCGATGAAGTTCTTAATCCAACTGGTTGGATTCTTATCGGATTCCTTATGGACCCAAGAACTGGTCTCGGAAGATGGAGAAACTTCACTATTCCTAACTACAAGCTCATGGAAGTACTTATGGAGTGCTGCCGTACTATGAATACAGAAGAGATTCTTGCTCTCCCTGATGTTGTAGAGCGAATTGAAGTATACAATGAGCAGACAGAGAAGTTCAAGGAAATGGTTACAGCTCATACAAGAGTTGAGAAGGATGTTATCATCTCCGATCTTCGCGGAGTTGATCCTATTTATTCTGGAAACAGATTTATGATTTACAGCATGTATCCAGAACAGAACATTTCTATATGGATTGTTAATGGCAAAGGCGGCGCCGGTTGTTCCTGTGCTGTTGGTTACAGCATCTTAAATAGAACAAGCAATGTTGATGTCGGATCACTTATGCTTAAGTATGGCGGCGGTGGTCATAAAGCCGTTGGTACTTGTCAGTTTGATGATGCAAGTATGGAAGAAAATGTACCAAAGCTTATTGATGAAATTGTAAATTATAAAGAATAGGCTTTTATTTAAT
>JAZRXF010000068.1:0-20894 GCA_045600085.1 Lachnospiraceae bacterium | reverse complement strand
ATTATTTTATATAATATACGTAGTTGTCTTTTCTAGGTGCCGGCTCGCCGATTGGCGCTGCTGCATAACCGATTGCACAGTGACCTATACCTTCGTAGTCTCCTTCGATACCAAGATCAGCTAATATCTTCTTACCAAAATCTGACTCGAACTCTTCCTTGGCTCTATGAATCCATATACTGTTAATACCAAGGCTTTCAGCCGCATTCATAAGATTGCCCATAACAAGCGATCCATCATACTGATAAGTAACAACGGACTTGTCAGCAAGTACGATAAGGATAACTGGAGCTCCATAAAATGGATCCATGCTAGCACCCATAATCTTAGCGTTCTCCTCGGCAAGCTTATCACGAAGTTCCTTGTTAGTAACTGCAATAATGATTGGGCTCTGCTTACCCATACCAGTTGCTGCGTATGTTCCAGCCTTTACAATAGCCTCGATATTGGCATCAGATACCATTTTTGCTGGATCAAAGCATCTACAACTTCTTCTTGTTTCAAGTACTTTAAGTGTTTCGTTCATTTTGTACCTCCAAATGCATTTGTATAAAGTAAAGTATATAGATGAAGGGCATAATCAAACTGAAAACATTTCTATTCTTTTTAGTTGAGATATTACTTGTACCTACTGTACAGTGCCTTGCTGGCAGCTTTCATCTCGGCCACAACTGGTTCAGGTCCAACAATCATGACACCATCGCCAAGGCCCATTATCCAGCCAAAAAACTGGCCACTTATCGCCACATTCACCCTTATCTCAACATGACCTGCATCGTACTTTCTGATAGTAATATCCTTGCCAAATCTATCGATGAATATTCCTATCTTCTCATTCTCTACTCGAATGGTTATACGCTCATCGCGTCCGCCATACATACCAAAGTTCTTCTTGGCATAGGCTGCGAGGTCAAAACGCTCAAACAGCTCACGGCCTTCTCTTGGCTCCTTGGTTATCGCCATTTTATCCATTTTATCAACGCGGTAATGCTTGATTTTACCAGCCTCACTGTCGTAGGCCACAAGGTAGTAGTTCTCGTCGTCCCAGGTAAGCGCCCATGGACTGATTACATACCATTCACCGCCACGTCTCTCCTCAAGCTCGGCCTTAATATTCCACTTTAGGTACTTGAATCGAATCTTCTTGTTATTTTCAATGGCTTCGTGGATAGCATCCACCGAATTGTAGATGCTCTCGTTCATAGTCTTGATTCGACCCTGAACATATACCTGACGCTGAAGCTTCTTGGCTTCATGCTCGCTGGCAAAGCCTTCTATTTTCTTGATTAGTTCTCTCGATTTTCGCTCTGTTATGAATTTGGATGACTGAATGGCATCAACGAGGAGCTTGAGCTCAGCTATTTCAAAATCACGCTTTACCACCTTGTAATAATAGCCGTTGTTCTTTTGCTCACCTTCTACTACTACGCCAAGATTTTCAAGCTCAGTAAGGTCGCTATAAAGACTTTTACGCTCGGCAGTAACTTCCCTCTCTGCCAGCTCTTTTTTTATATCCGCAAGTGTTATGGCGTGATTCTTGTCTGTTTTTCTAAGCATAATATCACGCAGGTAATAGAGCTTCATTTTTTGATTTGTTCCCCTGGACATAAGCGTGACCTCTTCTAAATCTTAAATTTCTTGACAGCGCTCTGCATATTATCAGCCTGCTCGTTAAGTAATGTAGATAACGCAACACATTCCTGCGAGGTAGCCTGAGTATTGGATGTGAATGATTCCATCTTGTCAACCTGCTGCTTAACACTGGCGATTGCTTCATTTTCCTCATCAATATTCTTAGATATACCCTGAATCTTGGTATTAACAGCACTTGTAAGTTCAACAATCTCTCCCATCTTCTGAGTAGTAGTACCAACAAGCACACTACCCTTTTTAACTGCTGATACAGACTGGGCAATAAGATCTGTTGTCTGAGCTGCTGCGTTAGTTGTCTCCTCGGCAAGAGCACGTACAGAATCAGCAACTACTGCAAAGCCCTTACCTGCTTCACCTGCTCTGGCAGCTTCAATTGATGCGTTGAGTGCAAGAAGGTTGGTCTGAGAAGCAATATTATTGATTATATCGATAATAGACGATATGGCCTCTGACTTCTCCGCTATCTCATTCATGGCTTTTATAAGTTCATTTAATGCAGCATTTCCTTCATCAAGATACCTAGCCGCATCACTCGACATAGAATTGGTCAACGCCACTATTTCTTTGCTCTGCTTGAAGCCTTCCTGTATCTCATCTATCTTGGTCTCAATATCAGACACGATATAGGTAACATTTTCTACATCGCTCGAAAGAGATGTTGCGCCAGCCTGTACATCACGGGCTGAATCATATACCGAGTTAGAAGCCTCGGAAATAACCTGCATAGCACTCTTCATTGATGCAATAATATTGTTGATAGAATCCTTAAGCGGCTTAAAGTCTCCAATATATTCACGGGATATCTCAGATGTCATATCACCTGATGCCATCTTCTGGAGCGTCACTGATATATCACCAATGTAACCTCTTATGGCTGCATTGGACTGTTCAATAGCACCCACCAGTTCTCCTATCTCGTCATTGCTTGATTTCACTGATATACTGTCAAGCTTACCATTCTTCATATCACTGGTAGCATTGACAAGATTCTCCATAGGAGCAAGGGATTCTACAAGTACCTTATCAACCTTTTTAATAGTAGTATAGTAGATAATAACTATCAGAATAATACTTGCAAGGTAAAATGCAAGTAATCCATCAACATAGCTAAAGATAGATGTAGCAAGTATTACTGTCATATCAGCAGGCTCGATATACTCTGCTGTGTATACATCTCCAAAACCTAGGGATGCCTTTCGCTCCTTAGGTGCAAATAAAGAATCCGATAGCTTTATGTCTGAATATTTTGTTGCTATCATATCGCCATTTTCATCGGCATATGGCATATACTTTTCTGTCTTATGAGTAAGAATAGTACCGTCACAGTCAACTAACATAACAAATGAATTGTTATTGGCAAGTTTGTCGGTAATACTAATCAAATCGTCAACAAAGAAATCGGCTGCAAATACACCCTTAACCTGACCGTCCTGCACGATAGCCTTGGATATTGTAATAACTATACGCCCAGTATCAGCGTCTACATACGCTGGACAGATATATGACTTATCAGGATTGGCAAAAGCCTCTGGATACCAGTCTCGCTCTGCCACCACATAATCAGATGGCACTGGCCACCCATCACTAAATACACATCTATTATCTGTAAGGCCAAAATAGTATGCGTATGCTGCAGAATTGGTTGTGATGCAATCAGCCAAAAAAGCTTCTGATTCATCATACCTGCTGCCAATATAATCCTCATACGCAAGAGTCTCGGCAATCACATTAACCTGGCCTATCTGCTCCAAAAACCAGCCCGTAGTCCCCTGCACAACTCCATTGGCCTCAATATTCCTTGTAACATTACTTCTGGAAATAATAATGAATGTAGCGATTATACCTACCACAACTGCCACAATCACAGTGGTGATAATGAAATTTTTACCAAACAGATTGGTTATCTTTCCTTTAAGTGAATTGGTGGATTTAGAAGTCTTTCTCATAGCCATAGTAACCCTCTTTTCATTTATATTATGTACTATCTTTTACTTAATCTACTTTCTCATCTATCAATAATTTTACCATAATTCTAAGCATATGTGGACAGTTCTGGCCTAATAGATTACGATTTTGGTATAGTATATGTCTCAAGATCAACCTCTTCCAAATCCAAATTGTAGGCAATTCTGCTATCAGGATCATATATAATCGTATCAATGACCTCTAATGCACCATCATCCCCGCTTGAATAGATGTCCATAAAAGTATATGTATCATACTGCATTATATAATCAGACCATTTCTCATCATCCATATACTTGTCATTACATATTCTAACAAAAGATACGCCAGGCTTAACCTCAAGAATATGGGCTGCTGGTGAATACTTCCCATTATTTCTTATAGGAACTTCCAATCCTCCTGCATATGTTCCATCGTCATACTCGCTAACTGGTGCAGGAACATCGCCTGTTATCTGTGGTTCACCGCATGCTGTAAGCGACAAGGCACCAGCAGCTATTCCAGCTACTGCAACAGTCTTTTTTAGAAGCGCTGCGTTAAGTATCTGCTCTTCTCTGGCACACTTTGGGCAGGTACCAGAACACTCTCCTGGATATGTACACTCTGTCTGATGCAAGTCTATTCCAAGCTTGTCTGCAAGTCCTTTTCTAATGGCCTGAAGCTGTCTGCATTTTTCCTTATGATCCATATTGTTTCCTCCTATATGCAACCAGGTGACAGTACTTTTATGCTGCCATCCTTAGCTAATCTTTTGTTTATGATACGATTGCCAAACGCTTTTCTATGGCTAACCACCTGAGAACATGCTAAAATAGTCCCTGGCTTTACTGCGCGAAGCTAATTTTATTTTACTAGAAAAAAGGGACTAAAACCATGAATATAGAAAATATGATAGTACTAGCGATTGCCTTAGTCATATCAGTAATGAGCGATATCAGTACAATTAAACTAATATATAACGTGATAAAAGGCAGAGTATTACTTAATAAAGCCAGAAATAACGGCGAGCGTATTGTTCGTGGCATAAGTGCTGTATATAGAGTTCACAACTATCTTTTCAGTATGCTGTTAGAACTATTTTTTATTTATATAATGATTTATTTCTTTAGAACATTCGGATCCGTGTCGAAGTTTTTATCTATCTTTTTTATCATAGAGGCAATAACTATGGCTGTGCTACTAGTAGTTCATCTCACTGCGACATTTGCCGAGAAGTATGTGTATCTTACCAAGGATGGATTGATATACTTTTTAGGACGCTTTGATTTTGATAAGTGCCATTATGCATGGGACGCAGAATCGCAGCCTGACATGCTCTCCAACAGACTTCATGTATACAAGCCAAATGACAACCAGCCTTTTACTGTTTATTTTGAAGAGCAGATAGAAGCTGAGATTGCTCATAAGCTAATAGATAAGGTAACAGATGCGAGCGAAACAGGCGAGAACATCTAAACTACCCTGATATAGTCACCTTTGTTAACTGAAGTGAAAAATGCTCCATTTATCAGGATTTCGGCCTGGTCTCCAGGATATACTGTATCTTCATCCTGACCATCGATACGCAGATTGCTTACTGTGGCTGGCATCTCCTGCCCTCCATGTACTCTTAAGCTATCCCCAAGTTTTATTGTCATATACTGCGGAACTACTCCTCGCACTTTATATAGTGATGAGGAGATTTTTTCGCACTCTTCTATGATAAGCTTGGCCTTATCTCTTCTAGTAGCACTAATTAAGCTCATATTGTCAGTGATGGTGATATTGTCATTAACAAGGAGCGATGTCATAAAATCTTCAAGTGTACAGTTTTCGAATACTGGCACTATTACGAGATTACCGCTTTCATCTTTTCTAGTTTCCATTGATATACGCTTTACTTCCTTGGATACGCTTTTTTTCTCCTCAAAAACAGCATATAAAACATCACACTGAGTATCAGTCATGTTGCCATCAACAGGAAGCCTGTTGGTACCTGTTACGGTATGACCAGTGAACATATTGATGGATTCATCCCAGTGAACTTCGTATAGATTTCTATCTTTTGATAACATACAGTCCATGCTGTTGTTCTTTATTACTACACGTATATATTCATAGCTATCAAGCTTATCCTCTGGAAGCTTATCTATAAGCCCCACCTTATCAAACATCATTGCTATGAATCTTCCGGCGCTAAAACTAATATCAGGTATATCTAAAACTAGCATTTTCTTCTCTCCTCTATTCTGACCAAGGATTAATTATACCATTTTTCGCCCTTCGCGGAAGGTGGAAAATGGGACCTGAATTTGGTAAAATGGATTAAGTATATTTTCTAGTATGAAAAGTTGAGGCAGATATGAATAAAGATAATGGATTACTTAAGAACAAAAAAATAGCCATCCTTGCTAATGGCTGGAGTACGGATTATCTCGAGCAGGTTGTTGAAGGTGTCAAAAAAGAGGCGGCCAAGGACGACGTTGATATTTTTGTGTTCATGACCTACATCAACTGGGGCGAACCTGAAATGCAGGGTAAGTGCCAGCTCAACATATTCCATCTTCCTAATCCACATGACTTTGACGGGGCAATAGTCCTCGCTAATACTTTCAATCTTCCTTGCGAATCAGAAAGAATTCTTAATCTATTCCAAAAAAGCGGTATACCTATGGTTAGTACTGAAGTACAGCTTCCTAATATGGCCTGCATAGGTACTGACAATGTTACTGGTATGCGCGAACTTGCGGAGCATCTAGTAAAAAAGCACAATGTTAAAAAAATAGTATATGTCAGCGGTATCGCAGGAAACGAAGAATGCGCTATTCGTAAGAAAACTCTTGTGGACGTACTTGAAGAACACGGTCTCAAGCTGGTTGATGAAGTTCGTGGTGATTTTAGTTTTTATAATGCTGCAAGGAAAATTGCTGACTGGTTAAATGCCGGCAATCCTCTTCCAGAAGCTTTTGTTTGTGCCAATGATCATATGGCTCTTGGTATAATAAGTGAGCTTCATAAGATGGGTATTGAGGTTCCAGACGATGTATTTGTAACAGGTTTCGATTATATAAAGGAAGCCCGTATATCTCTTCCACTTGTTTCCACTGTATCACGCCTATGGGATAAACTTGGAGGATATGCCTACAAGGAACTTATGAACCAGATCAAGAATTCTGATCCTACAGTTAATAGGGTGTACGGCACTACATTTATAGCATCGGAAAGCTGTAATTGTTCCTCTGATACATCATCAATCGAAATGCGCCATGAAAAGTTCCGTATCCAGCGTAACGAACAGGCCTATATGGATATGCAGGATGTAATGCTTCAGAACCTTCGTTTCGCCCTTTCAAACCTGGAAACCAAGGAAGAGTTCAATGATATATGTACCAGGGTTATGGGTCCTCAGGACTTTTTTGGCAAGGACTTTTGTATATGTGTTAATCCATGGATATTCAATGAAGAGGATAAACATCCTAAGAGAATCCGCGGATATCATAAAGAAATGGATATCCTATACGAGAAAAAGAACGGTATCAGCAGACCTCTTCGTTCATTTAAGAGCAAAGAGCTTTATCCTGATTATAAAAAGGTGGATGGCGAATCCAATGTATATGTATTCCTGCCACTTAACCATTTAAACATGGTTATCGGATATGTCGCGCTCAAAAACTCTGAAAAAATAATATATGGTATGGGATTAAGAAGACTTCAGGCCGATATGAACCCTACCTTCCTATTCATCAAGCAGTATATTCATGCTCAGCAAAATAACCGTAAGCTTCGCGATATATATATGACTGATTTTCTTACTGGTATGTATAACAGAACTGGCTGCGAAACTGATATTTATTCATATATTGAGAATAGTAAGAAGAAGAAAAATACTATTGTTTTATTATTTGCTGATATCAACTATATGAAATATATAAATGATATATATGGACACCTAAACGGCGATACTGCCATCAAGGCTACTGCTGAAGCTATGCGTGAGGCACTTTCTGAAGGATGGCTGTTTGGTCGATACGGCGGCGACGAATTTATCGCTGTTGGCCACTGTGATGACCAGGATGTGGAGACGCTCAGACAGGAAATATCTGACTCGATAAGAGAATCCATAGAGAGTATGAAGCTTTCATTCCCTCTCTCTGTCAGTGTGGGATGCTGCATCATTAATCCTAATGATAATGGAACCATCGACGACTATATCAGGATAGCCGACGATAGTATGTATGAAGAAAAGGAGAAAGCCCACGAGCGACTTGCCCCTTTAATGAATCGCAATGTATAAACTACCTATAAAAAGAATGATAGTGTCAAAAAGGATATATTATGAATATGGAACGCAAATATTATAATGACATTGATTACAAGCCATTTTTGTTTTATGTGGTTTTCGGAGTATCCGAGGACAATATGCAGGTATCAAAATCGAAGCATCATGTGGATGAGATACCAGCTGGCATAGATATTATGTGTGTTAACAGAACTAATAACAATGATTATATCGAGAATTTCTTCCAGGGTGCTATTGGGAGTATCATAAAAGAAAGTAACGAAGAGCTCTATAACAAGTGCAGGGCGCAGGAAAAATGCGTGATTATCCAGGGCGCTGCCATCGAGGATGCAACATTTGATTATATGAAAAATCTGATTGGCGTTATGCAGGCATTTGTGGAAAATGGTGCTGTGGGAATCCTTGATTTACTCACCTTTTCTCTTTTCTCACCAGAAGCTTACACTCAGAAATTCTTTGAGAAGGATATTAATGCACAGGATCACGTGGTTATACTTGTATCAAAGACTAATGATACCTATTGGCTTCATACAAGGGGTATGTCCAAGTTCGGCAGACCTGATATCAGTATGGAGGATGTTAGCGAAGACAAGCTGGCTCTATGCCAGAAGCTAGTAAATCAGATGATCTACTTTGGAGGCGAGGGCGCTGTATTCAAGGAGCAGATCAAAATCAACGTAGCCCCAGAAGAAAGCTATATTGTTCGCACCGAATTTATTAACGATTTTGAAAATGATGACTTTAACAATGCATATTATAAAGCGGCGTTAGTTGAATAAAATAACATAGCATACGAAAAAATAAGGAACTGGGCTACCAGTTCCTTATTGCTTGAGCAAATATTCTCTTATCACCACAGAAGCCTCGAATGACTACGCGCTTTGGCATAATAGCGCTGGTATCATCGTAAGATGTATATCTTACTATGAATGGCGACAACAAGCTTTTCGTTGATTTTTTTAGTCATTTTCTCGTCGTAGCTACTCGCTAGTGAGCCAATGAGATTGTAGATAAAAGGCCTTCGAATGGTGCATTTCATCTTGGTCTGATATTGTCCAGCCTCTTCAAAGGAGATAGATATATTTCTTAGTTCCTTCATACTATCGTCCTGAATCAGCTTATCATACACTTCTTTTAGTGCATCTACTTCAACATCAAAATCCACATAATATTCAAAATGCTGACTCTTTTTTTCTTTATCAGCTTCTGATACTTTACGCTTAGCAGCTTCTGATGCTTTACGCTTAGCAGCTTCCATTTCCTTTTTCTTTTGATAAGATGTTTTTTCTTTAGGTATAACATATTTATAAAGCAGATGCATAAGGAAAGCACAAAATACATAGATACTTCCTAAAGATGCGAAGATGGAGGTAACCACTCGCAAAGCAAAGGAGGTATCATCCCTATATACACACAAAAAGTTAAATGCATTTATAAGAGCGGTATATATTCCCCATATAGATACACACTGTGGCTTTCCTGACGTACTATTATATGTAACTATCAAAAAAAGAATTATGACTATACTCATTGAACCTGCAAGAGATAACATGCTGTCCGCTTGAGGGCCAAGGAAACGCCCTATTCTATCCCACGCCACCAAAGCACCATTATCAAAAAACAGAACGCCATTATACCATTTTATATATGTCACCAATAAGTATATGGACAAAATGGCCAGGAGCAAAAAATATGCCAAATATAAAAAATATACTATGATCTTTTCCTGAGATTCATTATTTACAGGTACGTGCCTTTTCACAAGATACCTAAAAACAAAAATTATGCCGAAAAAGCCAATTATGCCTGTGGCAATTATCATAAAATCTATTAATTGCTTCTCATTATTGTTAAGTGCCTCTCCAAGGCCGAGACATGCCAGCATCATAAGCACAACAGAGCCCTTGTACCAGCTGATTCCTATATTATTCTTGAAAAAAGGATCAACAAATGAACCTATTGTAAGCGCGATCAATAAAAATAACCACCAAAAAAATGAGATATATGGCATAGGATTTCCCCTGCCATCTGTCGCAAATGAAAGGCCACTTAACGTAAATATTAAAGCGAGTATAGCTAATACCGAGTAAATTGCACGATCCCCATCGAACCAGTTGCCTAAATCCTTGTCACGCTGCTTATTAATATTTTGTATTGAAGTTTTATTTTTATTAGCTTTATTTTTTTTAGATTTATTTTTCTTAGACATTAATGTTTCCTGCAAGCTATTATTCTAATTATATTGTACAGTACAGTAGTTGCTACGGCAAAGCTTCCTGAAAAAATGATGCTATAAAGAAGTGGGTGAATGATAGCTGGTGCGAAGCCACTAGCTATATATCCAGTTCTTTCTATGAAACCAAACTCACAGTTAAGAATGTCGGCAAATATAAATAGCATATACAAAACTGCACATACCTTTATCACTCGTACCACAACCAGGATAATAGTACCACTTATTCCAAACGCAACAAGGCCATTGCCGGAGCCCTTCACTATCCGAAAGGCTACGCCGATGGCCACTGCACAAAGTACAATCAATATTATAACCAGTATACTAACATATCTTATTATATCGTTTGTTACGTAGTATAGTGTTGTATCTTTGATGGTAGCAAACCTTAGCATCAGCATGGAGCAAATGAACGCCGCTATTCCAACGATACCAGATATTAAAGCTGTTTTATTTTTCATATAAAAATCCTTTCAAAAAGGTAATTTACTCCTTTGTAAAGGTAATACCATTATATATTAGGGAATTACCATCCTCCGATATATCAAGTGGAATACAGGCATCGAATGGACCATCTATATACCCGATATCCAGGCCCTTCTTGTCTCCCTTAGAATACTCATAGAAACCAACATAAGTCGCAGTATCCTCGCGGTCTTCAAGGTAAAATTCCACGCAGTAGTTGTCCTCTACCTCTTCATCCTCATATATCTTTAAATAATATCCTTCCTCACTGGTCCATGTTCCCTCATACTTAGTAAAGAGTTCTCTTTGCTCATTCTTTAGCTTCTCTACTCTCTCCTTCTGAGCTGCCTTTTCTTCGTATGTATAATAGCGGTCTATACTTCCGCTATCATGAAGTCCACCTTCCGAATCCATAATAGTGCATATACATGCATACTGATTAGTATCAAGATAGCGAAATCTATAACTAGTTTGAGACATATCATTAGCCTTCATTTCAAATGATGTTATGGCACCTGCACTATCGGACTTTAATATCAGTTTATTACCCTTCACTTCAAATGGCACAGAATAATCAAAACTCGAGGCATCGACATTTTCACCGCCAAGGTATATCACAATCTTGTCAGGATAATACTCTGTTTTCTCGAGATAAAGACTTTTGACAATATCCTTCCCTGTCGTTCTATAGGTGTATGTTGTAGGCTTTGCACAGCCTGTAATAAAGCACAGCATCATAAATAACACGCTGTAACATATCTTTCTTAGCTTCATAATATTCCTCCATCTATTATTTAAGATACGAATGAAAAAAGACTTAACTACAAAAATAGATAAGCCTTTAATTTTGCTTGAAAACGCTGCCTGTATTAAAAATGGTAACTTATACCGCTTTGTTTCATAATTGCATTGGCAGTGTGGCGTGATTTAATAACTGTGTCAACAGTTATGTTCTTATTTGTAATAGGACTATACCATATATCATGATCACCCTTACCATGCCTAACAAAAGAGCAATTATTATCCTTTAAAATTTGTCTTACCTTCTTCTCAAACTCAGCTATTTTAGTATACCTCTTGGCGACATTTTGAGTTTAATACAAAGTATTTTATGGCCGGCATACTATTAAGTTCTAATAGTTCTGGAATAGCCATTTTCACTCTTTCTTTAAGAGCATCAAACGAACCTGATTCTAATACTAATCCAGGAACTTCTTCGCTAGTAGCGACCCATACATTAGCCTCATTATCCCAACGAAAATCAACTGTATATTCCATAGTTACTCCTCTCATAAATATCACTTTCCTTTTTATATTATAACATATATTAATATATGCAAGCAGAGAAAAGCCAGGCAGCTTAGCGATTCACCTGCATTTTCATAATCAAACCATTTGCGAGTATAATTCTTTCATCATAATCAAATAACCTCCCACAAAATGGCTTATATCCATTTTGTAAGAGGCTATTCATTCTGTCATTAAAGTTGTGCTTTAATATTATGCTATTGACAAATCATGTAATTTTTTATAATACATCCACAATCGTCGTGCCATTGTATTCATCGTGGTCACTTCATGACTAATTACTTCTCTGTTCCCACGTACAATTGTATCAATAGGTACTCGGAATAGTTGGCTAAGCGCGTACAAATTATCAATAGTCGGCATATTAATCCCATTACACCAATTGTATACACTTTGTACACTAGCTAGATTTAGATATTGTTGAACTTCTTTGGCAGAAATACCACGTCTATCCATAATTCTACGAAGATTTTTTCCCGTTTCTTTTAAATCAATTACTGGAAACATTCACGCCCGCCTTTCCTATCATTAGAAAATAATAAATATATCGGTCTATCAAACGATTGTAAATTATACAAGCCACTAACCACGCGCCCAAGGAATTGGATACTTCAGGGCAGAAAGGATGCTGTCACTACCTTTGTAGGATTCGAGGATAATGCCGGTGCTACTTTCCGAATAGGTCAAATAATTAGTATCATTTTTGTCGGTCGTACCTATGTATATATATTTGTTGTCAACATAGCACTTCACCTCATGAGCAAATGAGTCGAGGGCATCCTGGATCTCGCCGCCATAATTATCCATAATGAACTTGGTATAGGAGCCACCATAGGTAAGTGCTATGAGGATGTCCGCTTCCGCCTTGTTAATACCATAGTCTTCAGCAAGTGCATATACAGCCTCCATAGACTCGGAATCAGCTGTAAGGGCATTTAGCGCACTCTCTACGCTGTCAGGATCCACATATATCTTTAACTTGTCATCCGATAGTTCTAATACAAGGACTGCTGGGAAATAAACATCATAGCCGGACAGCCCAAGGTCTCCTGCTATCATATCACCCAGATCAATGGTCGTGGTGTATTTGCCGGATAGATCCACGTCCATATACGCCATGACCTCGGATAGCCTATCCGTAAGTGCATCACTACCAGGCAAGATCTCAAGGGCATCCTGCAGGGCCTCTAGGGCGCCTTCATAATCGCCACTTTCTACCAGCTTATCCACCACCTCTATAACACTTGCCTCATAAGCTGCCCAGCACTCTTCTATCTTCTTCGAAGCCTTTTTGTAGCTCACCTTATCTAACTTTGATACCAGTCCGAAATGGCTGATAGCTCCCAGATAATCCTCATCATCCATGAGCGAAAGAGCCTCGTCGTAATCGATCCTTGACTGCTCTATCTCATTAATATTGCTAATAAGCTTCGCTACTTTCTTGTCCTTTTTTAGTACACGCTTCGTAATAAGCTTAAAAAAGGCCATAGTATCATCATAGGACATATCGCCGCCCAGATAATCGTCGTAGTAGTCACTGGCCATATCTCTGAGCCTACCCGACACGTCCTCTATATCCTCGCCACTAGTAAGCTCTGGAAAAAGGCTCACAACCTGCTTTATATCCCCTTCCTCGAAAGCTCTGTTAATCCTGTTAATGGGCAGATTGTACCATATAAATCCAAGGATAGCCGCTCCTAGAATCAGCAGCATGACCACTATCGCTAATATTAATTTTATAGAAATCTTTTTCCTAATCTTATTACCCTGCATCTGTATACCATCACTTTGAAAATACCCCTGTATCCTCTCTTATTCTATTATAAGCCTGATAATGACAAATACAAAGAACTCCTGATAAACAATAAACCTGCATATGATATGCAGGTTTATCGATATTACATATATACATTTGGGAGAGTGAAACATATAGAGAAATGTTTCATATATGAATATTAACAAAGGACGCTTAAATAAAGCTTAAGAGTGCCATTGACATATTCATAATCAGGAACCTGTAAGATTAGTTTGTATAATTATTTGTAATATTTATCCATCAGTTCCTTTGCCTTTGCCGGTTCCAGATTGTATCTCTGTATTACATTTTCCAAAATATCATCATACGATACATTCATATCAGACAACATTTCGATTGAGACACGTATTCCTTGCTCAATTCCTGTCACTTTTAATATCTCCTCCCTATTTTCTTTAAAGAAATCTGCTCCGTCACAGTAAAAGCCATATAATCAATTCACCTTCGTCCAGCCAACGAGACCTTCCTTGTCATCTATAGGGTTTCCATCAAGGTCTGATACTGTATACATTCCAAGATTATTATTAGCTGTATAGGTAAGCTTTACTGTTCTAGTTCCATATAATATCTGTGTTTGTTGATTTTTATTGTCCTTACCTTCGTAAAAAAGATATTGAGTTACAATTCTCTCATCACCTTTCTTAACAGTTGAACCCTGATCATCAGCTGAAATATTGATTATCTTAGTATAGCTCGGGGAAACATTCTTGTTTAGTTCATCTGACATCGCCTGCGAGATAGGATAATAATTAGTTCCATCTTTTGAAATTTTAATATCTGTTGTATTTTTTATAGATACAATATTATTGTCTACATCTACACCAAGTTGCTTTATTAATTCCCTTGTATCATCACCTTTATTACTTACAATCGCCTTTCCAAGAGTAAACCCATTACTACTCTTTGGACCGTCACCGCCGTGAGGAAGTCCTTCGCTCCATAGTGATAACATTTTTGCAGTTAATGTCTGCTCTGGTGTCTTGCTTGGCGATGAGCTAGAACCTGCTTCTTCACCGTCATCATGAACGGAGCAGGTAGCAGTTATTTCGAAAGGTCTGTTAGTATAGCTACTTACATGTAACGTTACTACACCACCCTGATTACATACATTTTCAAATTGCAGTGTTCCAGATGTTGGTTTGGCATCCTCATAAAGCGTATTAATCCTTGTGCTAAGATACTTATCAAATGATGCATCATCAGTTACAGTCTTTGACTTACCATAGTCCATGACATACAAGGAAATAGCAGCCTTCACAAGACTATTCTTGTTAATAGCACAATTGGCAGCCTTGCTTCTATCGATATAACCAAGAAGAGCAGGCACAAGTATCGCTGCAAGAATAGCTAGAATAACTAACACAACAATGAGCTCAACCAATGTAAAACCTTTATTATTATTTATTTTTCGTGAATTAGCATTTTCAATTACCATCGCAGATCCCCCCAAAAAGCATCTACTAATATTATCGGCAAAACAGCATCTATACTTTATCAATCATTTGTCAGTTCGATAATATGATGCTAGTATTAACTTATACACATCGAGCAGCTTATGCTGATTCAAGTAAAATAAAGGAGCAAATTGTAATGGGATTATTTGATATATTTGGCAAGAAAGAGCCAAGCTTTATGATGACAATAATGGATGTATTTCTTATAAATAATCACGGAACTGTAGTTACTGGAGTAATCCAAAAGGGTGTAATTCAAGTTAATGACACTGTTAAAGTTTCAGGTAAAAAATACAAAGTATTTATGATTGATGCAGTTGTTACTCCTGGTAGCAAGGCACCTAGTCCAGTGAATATCGCTAGCGAGGGAACCAATGTAGCGCTTCATCTTTCTACTATGGATCACAGTCGATTTGTACGTGGAAATACAGTGATAAAATAAGGTCTTAAGAATTATTGGCATTTCCCTTTGCATCAACAACAACCTTGTAATGATTTTCTTCACTGTATCCGGCAATCTTAATATCGAGTTCTATGTTGCCATCACTTAGCACTGTAGCCTCGGCGCTACCTTTATATGTATCATAAAGCCTCTCTTCGCTAAGTAGCGTAATCATAGTCTCTGTCAAAGCATCCAGGTCAAAATCATACTCTGGCAATGATTTAATCACTCCACCAGCATACAGTTTTATCACTCTATAGTCTTCACACGCTATATCATTCCTGGTGTATTTGTACATATTCTCTTCTGTACCAAAATTGGCAAGGCGTATATATTCATTGTCTTTGGCAATCACAAGATATGTCGATAAATCACCGGTCCCATCGAACCCCCGAAACTCAAAGGCATCCTCAAGAGGATCGCTACTTGATAGGCTAATAGTCTGGTCTAACCATCCAAAGAAGAAAGCACTACCATATCGATCACTGAATGTCTGCCATTCCCATTCGTATCTATCCTTATATAAATCATCAACTCTAAAATAATAATATCCACTCTCAGATATCCATTCACCGACTACACGGCTATGCGTATCATAAAACACATCATCAAATATCTCCTCAGAGCCACCTCCAGCACACATCGATATCTCTTGTATAACTGGATCAGACAAGTCTTCTTCTATTACATCCTCACTGACTGTCTGAGCTTCGCTATCTTCCTCTGTGGCAGTTACCTCTTTAGGTTCGCAACCAGATACTAGAAGCGACACTGTCAGTACGGCCAGGATTTTATATAAATATCTCTTTTTTATCATATCCTTCTTTATCACAGTCTTCTTCCGCCTAGTAATCCTACATCCTGCATCTTCTGAGTCATGTAATGATTCTTCACTGAATCAAGGGCGCATTCTATCATCGCTCCATCAGCAAGGTGCATCTCCATCACATTATGCTTGCCACCAAACATATTCTTCACCGTCATATTGACACTACGGATGAGTTCTCTTGGTATCAGTACTGGGCTCATCTCTGTGGTAGTCCGTCCTCTTGTAAGCACAAATTCATTGGTTACAACAATCATGGTACCACGGTATAACACTCTTCCGCTAAGAGCACGTTCTATTTTATCGAAAAACGCTGCTTCATCTGGTATATACTGAAGTCTTTTACTATTAGCTAGTAGAACCTTAAGATCATGGCCATATGCTAACTTAGTGACTATTGATGCTCCTACTCGTCCTATGATAAATCCAAGCGCAGTGATACACGTCATCACAGCACTTACTCCTCTTGGATTAACATCTCCGCCTATGGTAGAGATCATATATGCAAATGATATTACTACAGCAATACCTGTTGGAATTAGTACCCAGTAACGCAGATTGCGCTCTCTAATATCTCCTATTATCTCTCGAAGTGATTTGTAACTTTTCTTATTAATCTTCATATCTTTTCTCCCCTCGTATATTAAAGATACGATATTCGTAGTCACTTTTATGGATGGACCATTATCCCCGTCCCCAAGAGACCACAGCTTGCAATAAAAAAGCACAGCCGATATCAGACTGTGCTTAACTATCAAATAAATGAGCCTCTAACCCCGTCCCTAAGAGTGTCCGCATCAATATTATTTTTAATGGAATTGTAAACAGCTTCATCCAGTTCCATCTCACTGCATTCCTTCTTCATCAGGTAACACAGTAAGGCAACTGCACGCATTATTTTTTCACGTTTCTCCATAGGCTTTACCTCCTATTTTAGTAATTCTCAATAAGACTTGTTATTTCGTCTATCGTATCTACATATTCAAATGCTGTATTCAATGTCTGGCTTCCTACATATGAGCCTGCCATTGATTCATATTCCTCTGAGGATACAGTTCCAGCATACTTTAATACGGCATCATCTTCTGAGAAATCTGACCAAAACCAGTTTTCATAAAGCTCATCATCCATTCTCTTATAGTACTGTTCATAATTTCCTACCATAACGAAATATCCGCTTTGGGTAACGTATACACTATCATATGTCAGAGCATCTTCCATAGTAAAAATATCTAAATCATACAATTCCGTGTGAATATATCCATTATCGGCATTTATATAATTATAGCAAGATGACATATCAATTCCTCTTGCAAGGGTAATGTAATCAAATGTTCCATATAAAGAACATGTCATCACAAAATTTTTTCCGCCGTCCCATCCATGGAATATACCAAATAGTTCAGGTATACCATCTCCTGTAATGTCACACAGAGCATACTCATAATAACTTTCTGCTGCCTGACCTCCAATTGTAGCATTCTGATTAGATATTTCCTGTATCTGGTTAAGCTTAAGACCATACACTTTCTTCCATACATCACTGGTATCTATTCCGGCTTTTGTAGCAAGATCTGCTAATATTTCATCGTATCTTGCCTTTTTTATGCTCTCTTTTCTAAAGGAATCAATTTCATAATATGTTGCTCCTGTAGCATATGCTCCGTGATTTGCAACATATTCAACCAAAGCATTTCCATTATCAGAAAAATCAAAATCAGTATAATCAAGATTATTATGATCCTCCGCAAGTAATTCGGTTTCTACAAGGCTTCCATTTTCATATGTATATTCTGTAATACTTCCTGCTCCATCTGGATCACTAATTATAAGTGAAGATGTTCCATCCTCTCTGGTTCTGATAACTACACGAGACTGAACCACTGCCTCTACAGTGTAATTATGCTCTGAGTTTGTATAATCCTTCTCTAATACCTGACACACCTCTCCGTTCACGAAATCATATACCTTAACAAGATGATTTGGCTCATCAACAAAAACAACCAGCTTCTTGCCATCACCATTAAAGTCAACTAAATGAATATTTGAATAATACAATTCTGTATTAAAGCCATAAAAATTTTCATCCTGTTCTTTTAAAAGCATATAGCCATCATCTGAAACAAGCATGTTATAAAAAGCCAAAGATCTTTCGGCAATCTCTGGATCAACCTCTACCTCTTCGATTTCATCTCCTGCATTTTCACTCTCTGTATTATCATCTTCGTTTCTATTATCCTTGTCATCGTCTCTTAAATCAGCTTCCTGATTCTTTGCTTCTTCCTTATCATCTTCTGAATGAGCTGTAACCTTTTTATAATCTTCCTTTTCCTCATCCTTTGGATTTGTAATCAGAAAAACCACTACTCCAATTACGGCAAGTGATGCTAAAGTAATTCCAATTTTTGCTCCAATGGACATACCTGCTTTGTTAGCTGCCTTTGCAGTTTTTTTCACACCCTTTTTAATTGTTTTTCTGGTAATTGCAGATTTTGTACCAGCTGCTTCTGTTTGATCTAAAGCTCCATGCTCCAAAACAGCCATACCCTTTGTGACATTTGCTGCCTCGACAGCACTAGCTGATGCCGCTACTCCTGAGAACGCAATTGCTTTAAACAAAGTGTTTTTAAATTCCATGCCAAGAAGCATAATAAGCAATGCAACAGGCGTAGCACCATAAAGCTTGTATCCTTTTCTCTCCAGCTCTTCACAAGAATCCTTAAGCTTCTTTCGGCCAAGATTTAATCTGGACTTTGCTGTATTTAAATTACAATCCATGGCCTCTGCAATTTCATTAAGACTGTTTCCCTCAAAATGAAACATGATTACAGCCATCTTCTGTTCTTCAGAAAGCCCATCTAAAAGGATTTTAACCATTTCTGAAGTTTCCTGCTTTGTATATGCCACCTCAGGATTATTAATTTCCCGCTCATCCTCTATTTGAAATTCAAATTCCTCGCCTTCTTCATTTTCTGAAGAAATATCTGAAAATAGCATTGGCTGCTTTTTCTTAAGCGCATTCATAGCTGTATTACTTACGATGGTTGAAAGCCAGCAAGAAAAGCCTTCTGGATTTTCCAATGTAGAAATGCTGTTCATCGCCTTTATATATGCGTCCTGAAGAACATCCTGTGCATCCTGATCATTCTTCATATACTTGAGCGCCACATAATATTCTTTTCTATAGGTATTTTCATAAATATAATTAAATGCTGTCTGATCTCCAGCCTTTGCCTTCTTTACGGCTTCTAACAAATTCTGTTCCATTTTCAATCTCCTTTTTTGTTTTACAGCTTTTTATAACACATCTCTTTATTAATTAAAGCTTTGATATTTCTCTTTCAAGATTTTCTATCTTTCTGCCCATAGCTTTTTCATCAACACCAAAATATCCCATACTACCTCTTCGATGTTCTGAAAGAGCATGCCTACTGTCGTTAAGTTCTTTCTGTAATTTTGCTTTCTTGGCACTATTATCATTGACCTTATTTTTTGAAGACTTTACGTTTTTTGGTCGAGAATCATCATTATTATTAGCTCCTTCAAAACAAAAATCTGATGGATCAATTTTAAGAATTATACCAATTACAATTAAACCTATTACTAAAACTATACCAGCAAATGGATTTTCAACAATAAATACGATTAGTGGAAGAATCATAAAAAGCCATAAAATATTTGCAAATGAACACTTAAGTGCTGGGCCTGCCAAAGAAAATGGACAATCGTTAAATCTTACCATTAAAAATCTAATTAACATGATAACAGAAGCAAGAAGAACTATCAAAATGATTGCTCTTAATAAATCCTCACCAAGCTTTGCTTCAAGCATTAAATATGTCTTATAACCAACTGGTAATTTGATTCCTCTCTTATCCAGTTTTGCCTGCTGCTCAGGATAAATCATTGTTCCTTCATGTGCAATTGAGTTTAGCTTCATACTAAGAAAAGAACCATATGACATTAATACAGATGTTCCACTAAGAAAAATTAATAAAAGCCAGTCTAGTACACCAGTCTCTTTGAAAAATAAAACCATTGCTGCTACAAATGCTATTGCCAAAAGTATAAGGAATATGTAACCAAATGGTTCACTCTGCCATACTTCCCTTGAATTTCCAACAGTATTATTTACTCTGTCCCAGGTAAATGCTCCAGAATATCCATCGTTCATTGCAAAGCTAACAATTAATATAATTGCATTTATTAATGTACCTGTAATTAACGCAACTGATGAAATCGCACATACAATACTTGAAATACTTTTTATTTTTCTTTCATTTACCAGATTAAAAAAGGTTCCAAATGCATATCTAAACTGTAGTACAATAATACCTACCATATACGAAACCACACTACTAACAACTTCTAACATAACAATACCTCCATTTTTTTGTTTCTTTACTATATAGACAACTTAAGGTTTAAAAAAGTTTAATAATTTTTAAATTTT
>JAZRXF010000067.1:0-15207 GCA_045600085.1 Lachnospiraceae bacterium | reverse complement strand
ACCATTATCAATCCAGAAAATATAAGTAAATTATCAACGACTTCATCTCTTTTCTTATTATTACCCAATATAGGAATTGATATAATAGTCACAAGCGAAATGAGCATTACAAAAAAAACGTATATAACTCCAAACATTTCGTTATAATATTCTGATTTCAAAATGGCCGGCGTATCTAAATAATCTTTTGGGTAACATATCTTTAGATATGTACCTTCATCATATCTTTTTTTATCATAGATATAGCAAGTTACTTTTTCTCCATTTATATCCAAAACCAAATCTGTTCTATAAATTTTATAATTTGATTTTCTATTTGCAAACGTTTCTTCCTGAATATGGTCATATGTCGAAAGTTCTACAATAGCAATTCCCTTTTCATACGTAAAATGCTTAATAGATGTAAGGACATGAGGACTTGCTATCCCCAATATTATCAGCCATATAAGAAGAGGAAAAATCCATTTTTTACTTTTTTTGTTCACTCCAGTATCTCCTACTAGCCCGAATTATCAAAATTCAATTCTCCATTAATCCTTTTGAACCATAACTAAATTTACATCTTGTTTATCACATGTCACCAACTCTAATTACATTGCACTGATTTTTTGCATAATATAATTCCAAATCAGTAATATTTCTATTATCAGCAAAACAAGTGTAAGACTTCCTCCAAGTATTAAACCCATAGTCCCACCAATAGATTCTGTATGTTTTTTCCATTCCAAATCATATACTGACTTTGAAGGATTGGTCTTGTTATACTTTATAACAATTTTAGAATTAATAGGTATTCCTAACTTCAACCCTAATTCTTCTGCATTTTCATAAAGACCTACATCAGCATTATCTTTATTAAGTAAATTTTCTTTTGAGTGATATTCAACATCATCAACATAATATTTATATGAAATAAATAACGTTTTCACCTTAGGTTCCTGTAAACGCTGTGTTATTTCTATATTTTCCACTATAGCTGTTGTTTCACCATCATATTTATCATTTTTTCTTTTTAAAGAGTTTATTCCATCAATCAAAAAAATTAACGGAATCAACATTGCAAATGCTGTCAAAAAAATGTAATACATTACTTTCTCTCCTTGATTTTGGTAATCCTATCTAGTCGCAAAAAACTTCTATCTTATTTTTGCCCTTTTATTAATATAAATCCGTAGTATCCAACTCGACTACCTGGGATTTATATTCTTTCTTCAATTATTGCAATTGGATTGGGTGCACCAATTTCATCAAAAAAAGCTATAAGTTTTTCGGTATATTTAGTCGGCTCCATTGTATCTTCATCATAACTCCAACTTATTTGTCCTGTGATTAGATGTTTATCATCAACTTTTGCCGCAAAAGAACAACGTGTTTCGTATGCATTGTATATGATTAAATTATCATCTGCATATAATACATTATTTCTTTCCTGATAACCTTCAAAAGAATACTGTAAGTCTTCTTTATCTAGCTTAACAATCGAAAGCATATAGTTTCCATCCTTTGAAGCATTAACCACCATAATGATTTCTTTAGCTTTATTCTGCTCTTGCAAGCTACCATTTTCTTTTCTTAACTTAATTATTTCCTTATCCTGAACAATAACCTTGTTTCTAAACTGGTCAGCTTCATTGGACGCATCACCCTCATAGAATTTTACTATGTCATTCCTGCTGTATTCTTCTACACCTAAATGTGTCTTTGCTGCTTCAACAACTATATTCGCCATATCCTTTGTTATATCATTAGCAACATTATCATTACTTACGTTAGCTCCACAACCAGACATCATCACTACGCATAATAAAACCGCAACTAATCTTGTGATTTTTCTCGCCACTTTTCTTCCCTCATACTGCATACAAATATCCTTCATAGCTAGCTCTCCCCTCTTTTCTATAAATAGTAGTTAGTAAGTTCCTTTATAAATATTATTACAATTGGTCTAATTGATATATTATATATTTGTCCACGATATACCACTTTTCGTACTAGCTATTATTCACCTTACAAATTATGTTTCTCGTCTTCCGCAACATTTTTAGCTATGTCATTTTCATGTATATGGGTTATTATTTTTTTCATATGCTCATATGCTTCTGGATCTTTATTATGAAGGTATTTAAGTATTTTCTCTCTATGTTTTGAAAGAACTTTTATTGCTCTTGGATTAAGCTCACTTAATCGTTGCTCACCTTTTAGTCGTCTTGCTTCTATCCTATCTTTAATCCACACAGCATCTTCTTCTGATATAACACCGTCTTGAACCATATCATCAAATCTTGCTTCAAGAAAATCCCAAAATTCATGTTCATCGAACAATCCTAGCATACCCCATTTTGTCGTTGCACCATGATTTTCAAATACAGAAATATGTTCTTCATGCTTTGCAATCTGTTCAACAAGTTCATCGGCAGCATCATTAGCAAGGCGTTTAAGCTTATCTTCCGCATCTTCTCCAAAAGCCCATTCAAACTCTGCTAATTTTTCTTCTGATTCCATATATGCAATATCATCAGTCAAATTATTGTTTTCAAGTTTATATGGCTTTTCTAAGCCTGCATCTCTAAGGGCAAGAGTTATTGTTCTACGAACGACTCCATTATCTAGAAGCTTTTCACCGCCATATGCTCTAATCTGATCATTTAATGAACTTTCATGTTCAGTTAAATAGAACTTAATTCCTCTTCTATTAATCTGGTCCACAAAAGAAATAAGCCTATCCACAGCTGTAACATCTATGCTGCCAATGCCTCTTGCATCAACAACAACTTGATGTGTATCTTCTTTTATTGCGGATAAAATATCATTTTCAAATTTGTCGATATTGGCAAAGAAAAGATTACCACTAAATCTATATATAATCGTATTTTCTATTGGATGAGCATGCGTATTCCTACTAAGCGAATGAAAATTACCACGCCCTGGAATTCGACCAACAAAACAAGTTGGTGGTGATACTGCTCTTACTGACACCTCCCAAAATGAGAGTGCACATCCTACAATAACACCATTGACGGTTCCAAGAACTAAGACGCCTACAAAAGAAAGCATGAAAATTACCCACTCACTTTTGCATGTCTTCCATAGTCTTGAAAACATTTCAAAATCAAGTATACCAATAAGAGCAGTCATAACTATTCCTGTAAGAACAGGAACTGGCAAAAACTGCAAAACAGGTGTTCCAAATAATAAAATAAGGAGCATTGTTATTCCTGCTGATATAGACATCAACTGGCTTCTTACACCTAACGAATCCGCCATACCACTACGGGATACTGAACCATTAATAGGGCAACATCCAACAATAGCGCTTGCAAAGTTCATGCCTGCATACGACAAAAGCTCTCTTCCATTATCTACATCATCACCATATTTTGATGCATAGCTATTTGTTGCTAAAAGAGTCTGCGCCATTATTACTGCGGCAATACTAAATGATTCAAAAATAATCGTTATAGCATTACCAGAAATACTACCTAAATTCGGCACTAGTAGTTTAGGTAGACCTGAAGATACAGCCGGTAGTAGTTTTACACCAAACCTATCTAGCTTAACAACTATTTGAAGTATTGCACCAATAACCATCATTATTGCAGTCATAGGTATTTTAGGTATGTACTTTTTACATACAAGTATAATAACAACTGTGCCTATACCTAATACTGCGGAAAGCATATTAAAATGTTTTAATTCTGTGACAATATTGATGAGTAATGTAAGTAGCACTCCTGTACCTGGATTACCACCAAACAACTTTGGTATTTGCATAAGTATAATAGTAAATCCAACCCCTGATATGAATCCACTCATAACGGGTACCGAAATATACTTGACTACCCTACCCGCCTTCACAAAGTAGAAAATAATAAACCAAATACCTACAAGAAACGATACGGTCGGTACAAGAGACATTACCTTATCAGAACCGGATTCAAGTGCCAGACTTGTAATAAGTGTTCCAACCATTGCTGCTGGCATCGCATCCACTCCGATGGCAAATTGAGGTGATGTCGTCATAAAAGCATATATTAAGATAGGTAGAAATGAACCATATAAACCATAGATTACAGGCAAACCAGCAATCTGTGCATACCCCATCGATATGGGAATAGATACAAGGGCAATGATAATGCCTGAAGTAATATCATTTATAGGATTATGTATTTTTCTCTGTTTTATCTGGTTAAATAAAGCTACTCTCAATATTCCTCCTACTTAAAATATATTAACTACTGTCTGCACATCTTCCTTCTCTTCTTACGAATACACCTAAATCTTATTATTCGCCTTGAAATCCTTCATCACTATTATTGTTCAATAATACTAAATTAAAAGCACTTCTCTAGGATTTTGCATCATAGAAAAGTGCTTAATATATTTAGCAATACTATTTTGAGCTACTAACCCCGTCCCCGAGAGACCATTATCCTATTAACCAGTCGTACATATCCTGGTACTTACCAGCTGATACTTCCCAAGAGAAATCCTGAGCCATTGCTCTATCGATAAGCTTATTCCACTCACGCTTCTTATCATAGTATATCTTCTCAGCATATCTGATAGTGGCAAGCATCTCATGAGCATTGTAGTTAGTAAATGAGAAACCAGTACCCTTGCTCTCATATTCGTTATAAGGCTCTACAGTATCCTTGAGACCACCTGTCTCACGAACAATTGGAATAGTACCATAACGAAGGCTCATTAACTGGCTAAGTCCACATGGCTCGAACATCGAAGGCATAAGGAAAGCATCACATGCTGCATAAATCTTATGCGATAAACCTTCAGAATAGAATATATTGGCAGCAACCTTGTTGCCATACTTCCAGTCGAAGTGACGGAACATATTCTCATAACGCTCCTCACCTGTACCAAGAACAACAATCTGTACATCATCCTGACAAAGCTCATCCATAATATAAGCTATGAGATCAAAGCCCTTCTGATCAGTAAGTCTTGATACAATACCAATCATCATCTTCTTATCATCCTGCTCGAGATTAAGTTCCTTTTGAAGTGCTCTCTTGTTCTTAACCTTCTCCTTACGGAAGTTGCTTGCGTTATATCTAAAGTCAATATATGCATCCTTTTCAGGATCATATTCGTTGTAATCAATACCGTTAACAATACCACGAAGATCGTTACTTCTTGCACGAAGTAAACCATCTAGCCCTTCACCATAGAATGGTGTCTTGATTTCCTCGGCATATGTATCAGAAACTGTTGTAACAGCATCTGCATATACAAGACCACCCTTTAATAGGTTGGCATCCTTATAAGCCTCAAGCTTATCTGGTGTGAAGTAATATGATGAAATACCAGTAATATCCTTAACATCATCCACACTCCAACGACCCTGGAACTTAAGATTGTGTATGGTCATAACTGACTTAATACCCTGGAAGAACTCGCTTCCCTGGAAACGCTCCTTAAGATATACAGGTATAAGACCTGTCTGCCAATCATGACAATGAATAAGGTCTGGTCTAAATCCTATAAGAGGAAGTGCTGAAAGAGCTGCCTTTGAAAAGAACGAGAACTTCTCAATATCATCATATACATTGTTACTATATGGTTTGAAGCCATTGAAATAAGACTCGTTATCAATAAAATAATATGTAACGCCATCTACTACAGCCTCTAATATACCTACATATTCATTCTTCCAATGAAAGTCCATGTAGAAATGAGTTTTGTATTCCAAAAGATCTTTCATCTTCTGAGACATACATGTATACTTTGGAAGCATAACACGAACATCGTAGTAATTCTTGTCAAAGCACTTTGGCAATGAACCTACAACATCGGCAAGACCACCAGTCTTGATAAATGGAACACCTTCTGATGCTACAAAAAGCACATTCTTCATAGTTTTTCCTCCATGAGTTATTTTTGTAATCCCTATATTTCTAACTTTTAATAAAACATATCTCTAAACCAGCGGTATGACTGACAATACGCTGTATATACCTTATCAAGATCAACACCATCGATAAGTTCAGTCTTACCAACCTCTATCCAATCACCACGTTCGTAGTTTTTGATAAACCCTAGCACTTCCGCAAGATCTCCCTCGCCTGTAAGATAAGCTGTCGCAATAGTCTTAGGTAAAGTAATCATAGATAGTGCCTTATCCATAGGCACGTCAAGTATAATATCAATAACCGAGAACAATCCCATAAGGAACAAATCCGATGCCTGACTCTCAAGACCAAATACCTTGGCAAGATTCTCTGCAAACTTGGCACGAAGAAGTGATAGTCTCGTTATTTCATTAGGCTTATCAGCACAAAGTTCCTTGGTAACAGCTGTTAAAATCCATCGCTTCATCTCCTTTTGTCCAAGCATAGCCGCAGCATGCTTAAGAGATGTAATTTCTGAATTTCTGGATATTCTATTGGCTATATTAAGAAGTGATATTGCAAGAGCTGTATCACGACCAATAATCTTAGCTACGTCACTAAGCTCAAAATTAGGACCCTGAACAATATTGATAAGCTCAAGATAATTCATCTTAAGAGGAGCAATCTCTGTAACACCCTTGGCCACAGGAATACGATAAAATGGTCCTTCATAAAGATTGTATCCTGTATCCTTTAGTTTTTCGAATTCTTCCTGAGTTGTTATATTACCAACTACAATCTTAAGCTTAGGATATACACGATTAAAATAAATCTTCGCCTTAGCTACATCCATGGCCTGACTATCTAAAACAATATAGTCCATCATCATAATAATGCTTCTATAAGTTTCATACTCATCAACACCAAGCTTACCCATTGCAAACTTATAGCCCATACGCTTAAGCTCTAAAATACGATTAGCATATTGTTCAGTAACCTTAACTGAATTGTTGATATATAAAACAATATTGTTATGGTTAGCGGAACACTGATTCTCGATATCAACGAATAATGATACATTACTGATTGGAACAAAGATTTCGGCACCAGGTGCTATTGTCTGGAGCCCCATACTCTCAATGACTTCAAGACCTCTAATTGTATATGCTCTATCATGCTGAGCTGCAATCACCAAATGAGGCTCTTGAAAAAGATTTTCCTTTTGCGCAAACAAAGAATAAGCACTTACTGCCATATTTTCATCAAATAATGGAATCAATGCAGCTAGCATATTATGCTCCTCCTTTTGCACGCAAATTTTATATATATTTTACCCTAAAAGTAATAATTGGTCAAAATTTTTTGTGTAAAATCTTCAAAAAATTTGACCAATAATTAAAATTCATTTTATTTAGTTTTAAATTCTTCCTTGATGCTCTCAGCTTCGCTGATAAGTTCTCTAGCATTGTTGCATGCAGCCTCAGAAAGATTGTTGCTTCCAAGGAGTCTTGCAACTTCATTTATCTTTTCAGCAGCATCAAGTCCATGTATATCCGTAACGGTCTTTCCAGCCTTTTCAGTCTTCGCAATCATAAAATGACCATCAGCCATTGCAGCTATCTGAGGAAGATGAGTAATACAGATAATCTGATGACTACCCGAGAGCTGTCCTATTTTTCTGGCCACCTGCCAAGCTGTAATACCACTGATACCAGTATCGATCTCATCAAAAATGAGAGTCTCAATATGATCTCTCTTGGCAAGAACAGTCTTAAGTGCAAGCATAATACGTGAAAGTTCACCACCACTTGCCACCTCAGATACTGGGCGCATCTTCTCTCCGGGATTAAGTGATATGTCAAAGCTTATCTCATCATATCCAAGTGATGTATAATTCTCGGTTTCTGTTACACGTATCTCAAATGCAACCTTTAGGAAATTAAGCTGTTCAAGTGATTCTGTAATGTCTTTTGCAAGTCTCGTAGCTTCTTTACTTCTAAGTCTATGAAGCTCTCCGCACTCCTCAAGATACTCTTTAAATAAAGAATCCCTTTTATTCTTAAGGCCATTCAAATAGTTTTCACTATCCTCAAGCTTTTCTAACTCAGTTCTACGTTCATCGGCATACTTTAGTATCTTATCAATACCATCACCATACTTAAGACTAAGCTTGTTGATTATATCAATACGCTGTTCAAGTTCATCGAATTCTTCACCCTCAAACGAAAAATCCATGGCATAGGATTTAAGTTCGCGAAGCACATCAGCAACAACCTGCTCAGCATCAGCAATATGCTCACTAATCGGTGAAAGATCCTCATCAAATCCTGCTGCCGTATTAATCTCTCTTACAGCATATCCAAGGTTATCAACAACACTTCCATTGCCATCAAGAAGATCCATGGCTCTTCCAATGTTGTCCATTATCTTCTTGGAGTTTTGCAATTTACTATATTTCGCACGAAGCTCTTCTTCCTCGCCTGCCACAAGGTTCGCAGCTTCTATCTCTTCTACCTCATATCTGGCCAAAGATATTTCTCGCTCACGCTTACCTTCATCCATAGAGAAAGCTTCTATCTCTTCGGTAACTGCACAGTATTCTTTATATAATTGTCCTGCTTTTTCAAGTGAAACAGCAAGAGGCTGACCTGCAAAATCATCAAGAAGGTCTCTTTGCTTCTTGGCTGATAGTAATGACTGGTGTTCATGCTGACCATGAATATCCAAAAGATATGTGGCCAGTTCCTTCATTGTTTTGGCGGTAACAGTCTCTCCATTAATCTTGAATACACTTCTTCCTGGCATAATACGTCTTGTGAGTACCAGTACGCCTTTATCCTCCATGGGAATATCCATTTCTTCAATGGCGGAAAGAACCTTTTCATCACCCGTTTCAAATGTAAGCTCTACCAGTGCATATTCTGCCCCATCACGTATTACTTCTTTGTCTGCCTTGGCTCCAAGGCAATAATTGATTGAGCCTATGATTATGGATTTACCTGCTCCAGTCTCACCTGTAAGGACATTAAAACCAGACCTGAGTGTGATCTCAGACTCTTCAATGAGTGCCAGATTTTTAACATGTACATTACTTAACATTTATACTCTCCTTTACGTCGACATTTCCCATATCTTAGTAAAGTTCTTTCTATGAATTCATTTTATTGTGAAGTGTTACAAGAAAACTCATATCTGATAACTTAACAAGCTTTGTCACCTTATGCGACCTTGTAATAACCACCTTGTCTCCTACTCCAAGACATCTAGAATTGCCACCATCAAAATATACACCAACCTCAACAGGTTTATCTCCCTTAGGAGGCAAAATCTCAACCTCAACCTTATCCGTGGCTGAAAGCATAATACTTCTATTACTGAGTGTATGAGGACACACTGGAGTAAGAACCATAAGCTTAGCTTTTGGCTCCACTATAGAGCCACCTGCTGACATATTATAGCCTGTAGAACCTGTTGGAGTACTAAGAATAATACCATCCGCATAGAAATCATTGAGATAAAGACCATTAACATATATTCTGTAGCCAATAATCTGAAGATCTCCTCGTCTTGATAAAACAACATCGTTAAGAGCACTGGCTTTTTGAACCATCTTACCATCAATAATAACTTCGCCAGAAAGCATCATTCTGTCTTCTATATGATACTGCCCCTTAAGAAGTGCTTCAAAAGCAGCCTTAATGTTGCCCACCTCAACCTCTGCCAAGAAACCAAGAGCTCCAAGATTAATTCCAAGAAGCGGTATTCCATTTACACTTGTTTCTTTAGCAACCTTGAGCATAGTACCATCACCTCCGAGTACAAAAATGCACTCTGAGCCTTCGATATCACTATGGCTATAATTATTCATTTCATAAACACCAATCTCTGCCTTTGGCTCTATACGAAGCATCTGCTTCTGAAGCTTATAAGCCAGCTTAAGATCTGGATCTTTTGCATAATTGGATACTATTGTATATTTTTTCATTTATCTAAATCTCCATGCGCACTAGCAACTAAAGAGTTAATAAAATCAGACGTTACTTCCATGCCTTCTTTACCCTTGCCAAGATGCATCAGGTACTCTATATTTCCTTCTGGTCCACGAATAGGCGAATAGTCAAGACCAAGTATTTCAAAGCCAGCTTCTTTTGCATATCCAAGTACATTCTCTATTACTTCGATATGAACCTTTGGCTCTCTAACAACACCCTTCTTACCTACCTTTTCACGTCCTGCTTCGAACTGAGGCTTTATAAGACATACCATTTCTGCGCCATCCTTTAAAATAGCAAAAGCTGGGGCTAAAATTTTATTAAGCGATATAAATGAAACATCGCAGGATGCGAAATCAACTTCATCCGATATATCTTCTGGTGTAAGATATCTGAAGTTGGTTTTCTCCATACATACGACTCTTTCATCACTTCGAAGTTTCCATGCAAGCTGCCCATACCCGACATCGATGGAATAAACCTTCACTGCACCATTCATAAGCATACAGTCAGTGAATCCGCCAGTAGAGGCTCCTATATCCATGCATACATCGCCTTCAAGATTAATAGGGAACACCTTCATAGCCTTTTCAAGCTTGAGCCCTCCACGGCTCACATATTTTAGTGTCGCTTCCTTAACAGTGATTGTCGACTTTTCTTCATCAAAAGTACTTCCTGGCTTGTCCTCTCTCTGTCCATTGACAAATACATCGCCGGCCATAATAAGAGTCTTCGCTTTTTCTCTGGAATCCGCAAATCCCTGTTTATGAACTAATACATCTAATCTTTCTTTCATAATAAATCCTATTTATTAATTAATGATTTTATCCTATTAACTATGCTTTCTGCATCAATACCTAAAATAGACTTGAGCTTAGCAACATTACCATGCTCAACATATGTGTCAGGAAGCGCAATTGACACAAGTGTCACATTCTTTTTCTCTTTACCAAGAACTTCTCTAACCTTCTCGCCAAATCCTCCTGCTGCAACATTCTCTTCCATAGTCACAACTATGCTATGGCTATCCGCTATATCAAGCATTGTCTTTTCATCAATAGGCTTAACAAATCTGGCATTACAAACAGAACATGATATGCCATCGGCCATAAGACTTTCTCTAACCTCTTTGGCTGTTTCCACCATACTACCAACAGCCACAAGGCATATATCTGCATCCTTCTCATTATAAAGCATTTCCGCCTTACCAAGCTCTATTGGTGCACGGAACTCCTCGAGACCATCATAGGCCTGACCACGTGGGTAACGTACTGCTATTGGTGCACCAAAGTTAGTTGCAAACTTCATCATATCAGAAAGCTCCCACTTATTTTTCGGAGCCATAACAGTCATATTTGGTATGCTCGACAAATATGATAAGTCAAATATACCCTGATGAGTTCCACCATCAGAACCTACCAGGCCTGCTCGATCCACTGCAAATACAACTGGCATATTCTGAATACATACATCATGAATCATCTGGTCATATGCACGCTGTAAAAATGAGGAATAAATGGCCACTACAGGTTTGAATCCACCTGCTGCCAAACCAGCCGCAAATGTAACGGCATGCTCCTCAGCTATACCAACATCGAAAAATCTCTTAGGATACATATTGTGGAATCGCTTAAGTCCTGTACCATCAGGCATAGCCGCTGTAATTGCGACGATTTTCTCATCCTCACCACCAAGCTTACACATCACTGTCGAGAATACATCTGTATAATTAGCCTTCTCTCTTATCTTCTTTGGAAGACCTGTTTTTACGTCAAATGGTTCTGCACCATGGAATCTTGCAGGATGCTTCTCGGCTGGTCCATATCCCTTACCCTTCTGAGTAAGAACGTGAACAACAACGCCTCGTTTCATACGCTTAGCTTCAGCAAGTACTTTAGTCATAGCTCCAATATCATGACCATCAACTGGACCTAAGTATGTAAGACCCATATCTTCAAAAAACATACCTGGAATAACAAGATGTTTAATACTGCTCTTGACACTTCTAATCGCTTCAGCAACATTTTCACCTTTCTTCGTCTTAATAAGATTGTAGTAAATACTATCCTTTAAATCCTGATAGCTCTCTGTTGTACGAATACTATTAAGATATGATGACACACCTCCAACATTCTCTGATATGGACATATTATTATCATTAAGTACGATAATAAAATTGGTATCCATTCTTGCAGCATTATTCATAGCCTCGTAGGCCATACCACCTGTAAGAGAACCATCACCTATAACTGATACTACTGTTTGCTTCTCGCCTGCAAGATCTCTTGCCTTAACAAGACCTAGACCAGCAGAAATAGATGTTGAGCTGTGTCCTGTATCAAAACTGTCACACGCACTCTCCTTACGCTTAGGGAATCCACTCATTCCACCATACTGACGAAGATGCTCAAAACCTTCACGTCTACCTGTAAGAAGCTTATGAGTATATGACTGATGTCCTACGTCCCATACTATTTTATCTTCTGGAAGATTAAGTGCTAAATGAAGAGCCATTGTAAGCTCAACAGCACCAAGATTAGAGCCAAGATGTCCTCCCGTCTCTGAAATAGAATTAATAAGGAATTCACGTATTTCTCTTGCGAGTTGTCCGTACTTTTCCTTAGGTATCTTCTTTATATCATTTTCTTTTTCAATCTCAGATAAAAGCTCATACTGTTTTTCAGCCATAGCATCCATCCTCCGAAATATTTATATAATATTGCTACTTATAGCTTTCTGTTTACCAATGATTCTACGAGTTCTATCAGAAACTCCATGTGCTCGTTCTGGCACTTACTCATCTTTAAACCAGTTAATATGTTAACAGCCTCTGCTGACATAGCCTTCTGATCTTCTATGGATTTTTCAAGTCCATTGTACGATACGTATGTAAGCTTTCCATTCTCCTCATCGCTACCTACTGGTTTACCAAGTACCTCTGTTGTACTTGTAACATCAAGGATATCATCCTGAATCTGGAATGCAACACCAATATGTCGTCCTGCCTCTTCAAGAATTGCTACGTCCTCGTCACTTGCACCTGCAAGCAAGGCCCCTACCATAAGAGCACACTGTAAAAGTGCTGCAGTCTTGTTCTCATGTATAAAGATAAGCTGCTCCATTGATAGCTGCTCATTATTTTTCTCAGACTCTACATCTACAACCTGACCACCAATCATTCCATATATTCCGGCTTTGCCTGAAAGAACCTTCATAGCCTTCAATATTCTGACGGATTCCTCTGCCGATGGCTCCATATCCACTGCTTTAAGAGCTGTTTCAAAAGCATAGTTTAACAGCCCATCACCAGCAAGAACTGCCATGGCCTGACCATATTTAATATGAGTGGTTGGCTTTCCTCTTCTAAGCTCATCATTATCCATTTCTGGCAAATCATCATGAACAAGAGAATATGTATGTATCATCTCGAGCGCTGCCATAAATGGCTCGATTATACGTCCCACGCCGCCAAATGCTTTATAGCTCTTTTGCATTATCATAGGACGAAGTCTTTTGCCACCTGCCATAAAGCTATAGTTCATGGCATCCATAACAGTCTCCTGATAGCCTTCCACCTTAGGAAGATAACTTTTAATTATAGTTTCAACTTCTTTGACACTTGCAGATAAATTCGCTGCAAAGTCCTTACTATTCGAATACTTTAACGCTTCCATCATCTAATAACAATTTAACCTTTTCTTCTATACCTACTATATCGTCATTACAGTTCTTCACAAGGCCAACGCCTTCTGTATACAACTGGAACGACTTTTCCAAAGTAATATCAGGCTTCTCAAGAAGTTCCAATATCTCTTCAATTTTATCAAATTTTTGCTCAAGTGTTAAATTCTCGTTTTTTTCTTCTGATTTACTTGCCACTTTGGCTCACCTCCGTAACATTAGCTTCTATTTTACCATTCTTCACATATATACTAAGCTTATCGCCAACCTGCACCTTTGATGCATCATTAACTGTTTGGCCTTTTTCATTGGCCACATAGCTATATCCCTGACTAAGCTTATCAAGAGGCGACAATCCCTTTAGCCTCTCTGTAAGTAAACTAAGCTTGTTTCGCCCCATATCCAGTTTCTTATTCATAGCATTGTTAAGTCTATTATTTAGCTGCTCAAGCCTTGCTCTATTGACAGTCAAGCCTTCTCTTGGCGATGCTGCTTTTAGTCTGCTGCTAAGAAGAGCTAACCTATGCTTACTGTTTTCCAATTTTATATTCCACGCCCTATCAAGATCTTCACCATATCCACTGACCTTTTCCATAAGCTCATAGAACGAACCAACTGCAAGCTCAGCTGCTGCGGATGGTGTAGGTGCTCGCATATCCGATACAAAATCGGCAATGGTGAAATCAGTTTCATGACCTACTGCTGATATTATTGGAATACTACAATTGAAAATGGCCTCGGCCACTCCCTCGTCATTGAACGCCCACAAATCCTCTATGGATCCACCGCCTCGTCCAACAATCATTGTATCAACGCCGTATTCTTCCAGAGCTCGTATCCCCTTAATAATACTGGCAGGTGCACCGTCTCCCTGAACAAGAGCTGGATAAAGTACAATCTTTATATACGGATTACGTCTTTTGGAGACATTAATAATATCCTGTATGGCTGCTCCTGTTGGAGCTGTAACAACGCCAAGAGTCTTGATATATTGTGGAAGCGGTTGCTTGTATTCCTCGGCAAACATCCCCATCTCCTCAAGACGAGCCTTGAGCTTTTCAAACTCTTCAGCAAGAGAACCAGCGCCATCAAGCTTTATACTCTTAGCATAAAGCTGATACTGACCACTCTTCTCAAAAACCCTGACCTGACCAGATGCCACAACACTTTGACCATCCTTCATTGTGAAGTTTAGTCCACCCCTATTACCTGCAAACATAACGCAGCTAATAGCAGCCCCTTCATCCTTAAGGGTAAAATAGATATGTCCAGAGCTATGATATTTTAAATTGCTGATTTCTCCACGAATAGAAATAAGCCCAAGCATATAATCTTGGGCAAACATGTTAGAAATATATGAATTAACTTGACTAACCGAATATATACTCGCCATAAGCCTTAGGCTTTTGCAACCTTTCCAAGGATTGCATTAACAAATCCACTGGACTCATCTGCACCATACTTCTTGGCAAGCTCAACAGCCTCATTAATAGCTACTGACTCTGGTACAGCATCGTCATATTTCATTTCGTACACAGCGAGTCTAAGGATTGTAAGTTCAACCTTTCCAATACGATCAATAGTCCATCCCGAGGTATGCTCAACGATTAATTTATCAATTTCTGGAAGTATACCAATGATATTACCTAATTTCTCAGTAACCTCTTCCATTGATACCTGTTTTCCAT
>JAZRXF010000066.1:0-32489 GCA_045600085.1 Lachnospiraceae bacterium | reverse complement strand
GTATGGGAGCAGCGTATAAAAGAGCTTTCTCCATACAAGGTTACAAGTGAGCTTATGAGCAAGGCCAAAGATACAGCCATATTCCTTCACTGCTTACCTGCATTCCATGATCTTAAGACACAAATTGGTAAGGAAATGGGTGAGAAGTACGGCTTTAGTGAACTTGAAGTAACTGATGAGGTTTTTGAGGCTCCATATTCCAAGGTTTTCCAGGAAGCCGAGAACCGTATGCATACAATTAAGGCCGTTATGGCTTGTACACTCGGAGAGATTGATATTACTAAATAATGAAATCTGACGTATTAAAGCTTATAAGAAATGCAAAAGAATATGTGTCAGTTGATACACTGTGTCAGGCATGTGAAATGAGTATGCCTGCACTTAAAACCACTATCGCGCAGCTTGAAGCAGCAGGCTATGATATAGACAGAGATGCCGAAAGGGGCTATAAGCTCATTAGTTATCCTGAGAATATATCATCGACTGAGCTTATTAGTCGTGCAACGACTAATTGGGCTGGCAAGGTGGTTTTTTATCGTAAAGAAACCTCGTCAACCAATGAAGAAGCCAAGCTTCTGGCAGAGGATGGTAGAGGACAGGGCGCTTTAGTTGTTGCTGAGAATCAAACAGCAGGTAAAGGTAGAAAAGGACGTAGCTGGCATACAGATGGTAGAAACAGCGTGGCATTTAGTCTGATTCTACGGCCTGACTTTGGGATGGATAAGATTAGAATGATACCTATGGTGATGTCCATAGCTATAGCTGATGTCCTTACCAAGCTAACAGATCTTGAGATTAAGATTAAATGGCCCAATGACATTATAATTAATGGTAAAAAGGCAGCGGGTATATTAACTGAGCTCGGCACAATAGATGAAAAGATAGATCATGTTATTGTGGGGGTTGGTATTAATCTTAATCAGAAACTAATGCCAGAGGATATTGCAGATAAGGCAACTTCCCTATTCATTGAGAAGGGGGAAAGATATTCCAGAGCCGATGTAATAGTAGCTGTTATGGAGTTCTTCGAGTATTATTATGATATTTTTGTTTCATCAGGTGATATATCTGATATGGTAGCTGTTTATGAAAGCTACCTGGTGAACAAGGACAAAGAAGTTAAGGTTCATGATCCTAATGGCGACTATAAGGGTGTGGCCACAGGAATCAACGACTTTGGTGAGTTAATTATTCAGCGTGATGATGGAAAATATATTAGGGTATCTTCAGGAGAGGTATCTGTAAGAGGAGTATATGGATATGTCTGATGACAGCGTAGTAGTTTGTGGGGCCAATGCCTACGAGCAGAAATATTATTTTAATGAAGAAATGTTTGGGAAGCTCCCTCAATCTGTTAAGGATGAGCTTCATATTATAAGTGTATTATTTACAGAAGAAGTGGGTGGTATTTTTACCATAGTAGTAGAAGCTGATGGCGGTGTTTCCATGGAAACTCAGACTGATGAAAATGATTATTATTATGATGATATTGCAGCTGGTATGCTTATAAAGAAGATTCGTGATACCAAGGAAGAGCTTTTAGAGTCGATTAGTCTCTACTATCGTGTTTTCTATTTACATGAAAGCATTGAGTAATGACTAGTTACCAGAAATATACACGGATTTGGAAGGATAGGAGATAAAAATGTTACTTACAGTAGATGTAGGAAATACAAATATAACATTTGGTGTTTTTGATGGTGAGGTACTTGAATGTACATTTAGAATGACCAGTAAGTTACCTAGAACATCAGATGAGTATGGTTTTTCCATGGTGGAGCTTCTTCGTCAGTTTGATGTTTCTCCTTCTCAAATAGAGGGAGCTATTGTTGCATCGGTTGTACCTAATATTATGCATTCATTAGTGGGTGGAATCGAAAAATATATTAAAAGAAAACCTCTTATTGTGGGTCCTGGTCTTAAGACTGGAATAAAGATTATCACTGAGAATCCTAAGGAAATAGGTCCAGACAGAATTGTAGACGCTGTTGCAGCATATGAGATATATGGAGGCCCTATTCTTGTTCTCGATTTTGGTACAGCTACTACCTATGATCTTGTTAATGAGAAAGGCGAGTTTATAGCGGGTATTACTGCGCCAGGTATTAGAATCAGTGCAGCAGCATTATGGGAGGGAACAGCTAAGCTCCCAGAAATAGAGATTAAGAAGCCAGAGAGTATACTTGCTGGCAATACAATAACAAGTATGCAGGCTGGTCTTGTGTATGGACAGATAGGTCAGACAGAGTATATTGTTAATCAGGTAAAGAGGGAATCGGGCTATGAGAATCTTAGGGTAGTTGCAACAGGTGGCCTTGGAAGTCTTATTGCTAACGAAACCGAATGTATTGAAGAGTACAATAGAACACTTACTCTTTCAGGACTTAGATTTATTTATGAAAAGAACAGAAAGGCATAATGTCCTTTATGAATACACTGAAGATAGGAAATGTTGCATTAGAGAATAATGTAATATTAGCACCAATGGCCGGAGTGACTGACCTTCCTTTCCGACTCCTGTGTAAAGAGCAGGGTGTAGGGCTTGTATGTATGGAAATGGTTAGTGCTAAGGCCATATATTATAATAACAAGAATACAGAAGCTCTTATGGATATTGATGATCGTGAGATGCCTGCTTCGCTCCAGTTATTTGGTGATGATCCTGAAATAGTTTCATCTATGGCGGCTAGAATAGAAGGTAAAAAACACGCGATTCTTGATATAAACATGGGATGCCCAGTTCCCAAGGTGGTTAATAATGGTGAAGGTTCTGCGCTTATGAAAAGGCCAGGCCTTGCAGCTGAGATTGTACGTAGGACAGTTAAAGCGACCAATAAACCTGTAACAGTTAAGTTTAGACTGGGGTTCGACGATGAGCATATAAACTGCGTGGATTTCGCAAAACAAATGGAAGAAGCTGGAGCATCAGCCATAGCTTTACATGCCAGAACCAGAGAGCAGTATTACTCAGGTGAAGCCAGATGGGAATACATAGCCAGGGTTAAGGAGGCAGTATCCATACCAGTTATCGGCAATGGAGATATAAGGGATGGCGAATCAGCAGCCCGTATGATAAAGGAAACAGGCTGTGATGGTGTTATGGTTGGACGTGCTGCTCAGGGTAATCCATGGATATTTCGAGATATAACTCATTATCTTGCAACGGGTGTGGCATTACCAAGACCATCAATTGATGAGATAAAGAAGATGATGCATAGACATGGACAACTTATGCTCGAGTGCAAAGGTGAGTATATTGGTATACGAGAAATGCGTAAACATGTGGCATGGTATATGCAGGGACAAAAGAATGCAGCAAGTCTTCGTAAAAAAGCTTGTGAACTAGAAAGTTTTGAAGAATTTGAAAGCTTTTTAAATCTAATAGAGTAGCATATTACTAATAGAAGGATAAACAGATGACATTAAAAGAACTGACAATTGGTCAGAAAGGTATTATCACAAAAGTAGGCGGTCAGGGAGTGCTTAGACAGCATTTCCTTGATATGGGTGTGATTCCTGGAGCCGAAATAGAGCTTATAAAATTTGCTCCTATGGGTGATCCCATGGAGCTACGAGTACATGGTTATGAGCTTACTCTTCGTCTTGATGATGCTGCCAAGATTGATATAGAACCAGTAAAAAAGAGTAGTGAAAAAGATGCTCCCGAAAAAGATGAAAAAACTACTGTAAATAAGAAGAACAGGAAGCTAATTGAGCATCCTGGACTAGGAGAGGGTGGTAAGTATCATGTGAAGGACCATGAAAATCCTCTCCCTGAGGGTACACTTCTTAATTTTGCGCTTGCAGGAAATCAGAACTGCGGTAAGACAACGCTTTTTAATCAGCTTACAGGCTCCAATCAGCACGTTGGCAATTTTCCAGGTGTTACTGTAGATCGTAAGAGTGGAATAATTAAGGGGGATACTAATACTGAGGTTGTAGATTTACCAGGCATTTATTCGTTATCACCATATACAAGCGAGGAGATTGTTTCCCGTAAGTATATAATCGAAGAGAAACCAGCTGGTATTATTAATATTGTTGATGCGACCAATATTGAGCGAAATCTATATCTGACTATGCAACTTATGGAACTTGATATCCCTATGGTACTTGCATTAAACATGATGGATGAGGTCAGAGGTAATGGTGGCGCCATATATATTAACAATATGGAAAAACTTCTTGGAATACCAGTTGTTCCAATTAGTGCTTCCCGAAATGAAGGTATTGATGAGCTAATTAGTCACGCTCTTCATGTTGCCAAGTATCAGGAGAAACCAGGTAGACAGGATTTTTGTGATGAGAATGATATGGGAGGCGCTGTACATAGGTGTCTTCATGGTATTATGCATCTTATTGATGATCATGCAAAAAGCGCTGGAATATCAACAAGATTTGCGTCAACCAAGCTTATAGAGGGTGATGAACACATATTGAATATGCTTAACTTATCTGATAATGAAAAAGAGATGATAGAACATATCATTATTCAGATGGAAGAGGAAAGAGGTTTAGACAGGTCGGCTGCCATAGCAGATATGAGATTTTCCTTCATAAAAAAACTTGTTGAAGGTTGTGTGGTAAAGCCTAAAGAGAGTAAAGAAAGGGAGCGAAGCCGACGAATAGATAAGGTTCTCACAGGAAGGTTCACAGCAATCCCGTGCTTTATAGGCATCATGGCACTTATTTTCTTTTTGACCTTTAACGTAATAGGGGCATGGCTTCAGGGATTACTGGAGATGGCTATAGATAGTCTTACAGACATAGTTGATAAGGCATTCATTAGTTGGAATATTAATGACGTCCTGCACTCGCTTGTTATCAATGGAATATTTAATGGAGTTGGTTCCGTCCTTAGCTTTTTGCCAATCATTGTGACTTTATTTTTCTTTTTATCGTTACTTGAAGACACTGGATATATGGCAAGAGTAGCATTTGTTATGGATAAGATGCTACGAAAAATAGGTTTATCTGGACGAAGTATTGTACCGATGCTTATAGGTTTCGGTTGTTCTGTTCCGGGAGTCATGGCTTCTCGAACACTTCCATCAGAACGTGACCGTAAAATGACTATTATGATGATTCCATTTATGAGTTGTACTGCAAAGCTTCCGATATATGGATTTTTGGTCAATGCTTTTTTTCCAAAGTATAGTGGGCTTATTATGGTCGGGCTATATCTTCTTGGTATATTAGTTGGAATACTGGCAGCTCTTGCAAGTAAGGCCACATTATTTAAGGGAGAAGCAGTTCCATTTGTAATGGAGCTACCAAACTACAGAATGCCTGGACTAAAAAATGTTGCTCAGCTATTATGGGAGAAGGCCAAGGACTTTTTACAGAAGGCGTTTACAGTTATCTTTCTCGCTACCATTGTTATATGGTTCCTTCAGACATTTGATTTGCACTTCAGAGTCGCTATGGATTCATCGCAAAGTATTTTGGCATTGATATCTGGATTTATAGCACCTATATTTATACCACTTGGTTTTGGCCAGTGGCAGGTATCAACAGCACTTATCAGTGGATTTATTGCCAAGGAAAGTGTGGTATCTACTCTTACGATTTTGGTTGGAGATGGAGCGGTACTCACAGGCTCTTTGAGTACGATAGCAGCTGCTTCACTTTTAGTTTTCTGCCTACTTTATACTCCTTGCTTAGCTGCGGTGGCAGCTGTCAGACGAGAGCTCGGTGGAAAATGGGCCTTAATAATGGTGATATTCCAATGTGTCATTGCTTGGGTAGTGGCTTTTTTAGTGAATGTTATGCTTTCTTTTTTGAGCCAGCTATTATGATATAAAGAGCTATTATTAATACTACGATAAAGCATAGACCAATGATAACAGGTGTATATCTAGAGTATGTAAGGCTGCTTGATTTAGTTGGGCCATCAGCATAAGCAAGAGCGTATGTTGAGAGGTTTGATGTTGTAAATGTAATTGTAGCAGGATTATCATCCTCGTCAGTAATACATACTAGCATAGGTTCGCCACTTACATCTGACATAATATTTAAAATATAATAATCTCGATTATCTTGCAGAAGATTATCAGGTATACGAATCTCAATTGTTACAGGGTGAGGCAAGCTTCTATAGGTGCTTGTGTAACCCTGTATATTTTTTGTAATTAGCATTTCGAAATAGCTGTTCTCGTCTATTACAATACCTTCAAGATTATTTGATTTAAATAAATCCTTGTCATCGGCACTGATAGCATCAGAGATATTGAAGATATACATACCGATGTTAACAGGATTACCATCAACAATTGAGTTAAGATTATTATCATCAAGGAAGGAATAGGCAATACTTTTTAGCTGACCATCTGAGCTGGTGGATAATCCTTTGCATATGTGATCACCAAGTTCGTTATATAGAGTTATGTTTAAATAATTATTGAATTCTGCTTCTGCGAGAAATCTGTCTTTATTTGTAAGTTTGGCCATAGCTCTTGCTTCGACTGGACTAAGGCCCATTATTCCAAGAAGATCTCTCATCTCATCCATGTCATATATAGAAGCTGTGACAGTTGTACCAAAATGATAGTCTGGAAGATTTTCTTCAATAAAGCTTTCATCTATAACAAAATAACCATTTATATTATTAGTAGCAGGAAGCGAATAGCTGCCGAGAGCCTCATAGGCTTCAACTATTTTGTTGATTGAGTCAGTATGTGCTCTAGCCTGAGGATTAGAAGCAGCAGGTTTTTCTGTAAAATTAGCTACTATTATATGATTTGCGTCTATATCACGAAATGTGTATGTGGAGGTAATTCCCACTGATCTTCCGTCCACACATACATCACTAATCGTATAACCACTGTTTGGAGCAATTGTATACATATAACATGCTCCTTCATTAGTTTTAAGTTCACCAGCATAAGAGATACGTCCGTTCATATCGGTTGTTCCGGCTGTAATAGTATATTCTTCATTTTCAGAAATAGAGCTTTTATAATGCGCAATCAGACATACATCACTGTTTGAACTAATCTTTATATCAGGGTCTGTACCTATAATGTCACCATTAAGAGTCCAATAATCAAAAACGTAGCCTTCATTTGCTTTGGCAGTAATATAGGTTTCATGATTATAGGCATATGATCCTAAACCTTCGATACTACCAGCATCACTTGGCACAGCGTATCCTAAGACATCATAATATTTAGGACTAAACATAGCTTTGTAGTTTTGATTACTTGTGATATCACTTACAGAAAGTGATGTAGAGTCCGATACAAATTCATCATCCATAAACCAACCATCAAAGCTAAATCGTTCATTAGGAACTGCGAGAAGTGACAACTTCGTTCCCTTTGCAACAGTGGAACTATTAGATACAGCACCAGCGTTAGGATGATTTTTGTCTATATTAATATCACAGGAAACCTGCTCAAATATGGCTTCGTATGTATAACTTGCTCCAACATTTTTAACAACAGTTTCACAATTGGAATCTACAATTTTTCCGTCTAGTGCCCAGCCGATAAATGTATAGCCATCATAAGGATAAGCCTGAAGTGTAGCGTCATCACCAGTGTTTACTACAACACTGGATGAAACATATCCACCATGAATATTATTTGGATAAGCTGATATAGTATGATCATTGCTATAAACAGAAATAAGGGCTGAGGCATTAACTGAGCTGTCAATCTGAGAAGTTCCTGTTATTTTAAGAAGTGGAGCAGTTTCATCATCTCCAACAAAAAGAATACCTTCATCACTTATGTATGTTTTTGTACTGTAATTTCCCTGAATATCCCAGTTAACGCGTTCGGAGCCATGGTTTTTTGCGTGAACATACGATGAAAATGTTAAAGAACCACCAGGTGAGACATCGCCAGTTACCGGCGATATATCAATGCTTGTAACATATGGCGCATCGAGTAGAACTGTTGCAGTAAATTCAATACGTAAGTAGTAATTATAAGAAGTATCACCTATATCGTATACATATAACGATGCAGAGTGTTTTCCTGGCTCCAAATCGCTATTAGTAGCTACGTAGAAACTGGTGTAGCTACCAGCCTTAACCAGAGCATCGCTTGGCGCGTCAACAATAAGCATGTTGTCGCTATCTGCAGTTTCGAAAGCCAGGTTAACGTCCTTGTCACTATTGTTAAAAACAGTAACAGCTTTATAATCAGAAGCTTGGCCAAACTTAAGAGTACCAAAGCTTATGGAACTTTTTTCCGTACTGAGAAGAGTTCCGTAAGCGTCAGCATGAAGGCTTGACGAGAGCAGAAAAATCAAGCTTATAATTATTAAATTAATCAGTATTTTTGAAGTCCTTTTCATAACTACAATAATACCAAAATGAACAGGGTTTTTCTCTATTTTTTTTCTTTTTATTTTCTGTTAAAATATATTGTGAATCAATATGGATAACTGTGTCCATAGTGCACAATTGATTGGAGGGTTACGATATGAAGAGAATAGGTATGCTTACCAGTGGAGGAGATTGTCAGGCACTCAATGCTGCTATGAGAGGTGTTGTTAAAACACTATATAATAGCGGAGAAGAGGTTGAAATTTTTGGTTTTCTTGAGGGGTACAGAGGACTGATATACAGTAATTTTAGAATGCTTACAGGCCAGGATTTCTCTGGTATTTTAACAAAAGGTGGTACTATCCTTGGCTCATCAAGAACTCCATTTAAGACCATAGAAGAGCCTGATGAAAATGGTGTTGACAAGGTAGAAGCGATGGTACATAACTACCACAAGCTTGGGCTTGATTGTATGGTTATCTTAGGCGGTAACGGTACTCATAAGACAGCGAACCTTCTTAGAACTAAGGGGCTTAATGTTGTTACTCTTCCAAAGACAATCGATAACGATCTATGGGGTACAGATATGACATTTGGTTTCCAGAGTGCAGTAGATATAGCCACCAATGTTATTGACTGTATTCATACAACTGCCGATTCACACCGTCGCGTGTTTATTGTCGAAGTCATGGGTCATAAAGCAGGATGGTTAACGCTTAATGCAGGTATGGCATCAGGAGCAGATATTATTCTTATTCCTGAAATACCTTATGATATTGATAAAGTTGTTGACGCTATTAATAGAAGAAATAAAAAAGGTTCGGGCTTTACTATTATAGCTGTTGCTGAGGGCGCGATTTCAAAAGAAGATGCAGCACTTAGTAAGAAAGAGTATAAAAAGAAACTGGAGAAAAGAACTGTGCCAAGTGTTTCTTATGAGGTGGCTGAAGCCATTACAAAGAAGACTGGTATGGAAGTTCGAGTGACAGTGCCTGGACATATGCAGCGAGGTGGTTCACCTTGTCCATATGATAGGGTATTTGCTTCAAGACTTGGTTCAGAGGCAGGAAAGCTTATACTCAACAATGAATATGGATTTATGGTTGGTTATAAGAACCGAGAGGTAGTTAAGGTTCCACTTGAGGATGTGGCGGGAAAGCTTAAGAATGTGGATCCTAATGCCACAATAGTACAGGAGGCCAAGCTACTTGGTATATGCTTTGGTGATTAAGTATATTAGGCAGAAGATAAGGCTTAATGATAAAGGATTGTTTTAAATGAGCTATACAGCGCTTTATAGAAAATTTAGACCACAAACATTTGCTGATGTTAAGGGACAGGATCATATTATAACAACTCTTAGAAATCAGGTTAATGGTGGACGACTTGGTCATGCATATCTTTTTTGTGGTACGCGAGGTACTGGTAAGACTACTATAGCCAAAATACTTGCAAGAATGGTGAATTGTGAATCACCAACAGAAGACGGTCCGTGCTGTCAGTGTGCTTCCTGCAAGGCAATAGCAGAAGGCAATAGTATGAATGTCATAGAGATAGATGCAGCGTCTAACAATGGTGTTGATAATATCAGAGAGATTGTGGAAGAGGTATCATATTCACCAGTTGGTGGTAAATACAAGGTGTATATCATCGATGAGGTACATATGCTTTCGATAGGTGCTTTCAATGCACTACTTAAGACTTTGGAAGAACCCCCATCGTACGTAATATTTGTACTGGCTACCACAGAGGTTCATAAGATACCAATTACTATATTATCAAGATGTCAACGTTATGATTTTAAGCGAATAGGTATTGATACTATTAGTGATAGATTACGAGAGCTTGTTGATATAGAAGGCATGCAGGTAGAAGATAGAGCGCTCAAATATGTGGCTAAGGTTGCGGATGGTTCTATGCGAGATGCTTTAAGCTTGCTTGATCAGTGTGTGGCATTCAACTTTGGCCAAACACTGACCTACGATAAGGCACTTGATATATTGGGCGCAGTAGATACCAGTATTTTTTCAAAGATGCTTAGGCTAGTACTCGAAGATGATATTATAGGATGCGTCGAACTTCTAGAAGATATTGTTATGTCAGGACGAGAACTGGGGCAGTTTATTACTGATTTCACCTGGTATTTAAGAAATCTTATGTTAGTGAAATCATGTGATGACAATGCAGTCCAGGATTTGCTAGATATTTCAAGTGAGCATATGAAGCTTTTAAAGGAAGAAGCTGATATGCTAGAGATGGATACGATATTTAGATATATAGGTGTATTTTCTGAATTATCAGCATCCATTAAATATTCATCACAAAAGCGTATAGCAATTGAAATGGCTCTTATTAAATTGTGTCGTCCTGCTATGCAGGTAGGTGACGATGCAATGCTTGATAGAATTCGCAAGGTTGAAAAAAAGCTTGAAGATGGTGTTACAGTTGTTGCTGCAAGTAGTGCAGGTGCAGTGGCGCCAAGTGCACCGAAGGTACCGGCTATCAAGCCAGATGCTGTTCCTGAAGATATACAGAGAATAGTTCGTGAGTGGCCTACAATAAAGGGAACAACGGATCATCTCCTTCGAGGACTTCTCGATGTATGTAAGCTTTCCCTTGGTGATGGCAATAGGTTGCTTATGTGTGTAAAGGATACTGTTAAACAAAAGGCACTGGAAGACAGAAAGGATGAGATTAAAAATCTTATTTCAGAGTATGTTCAAAAAGAAGTCGAGATTGATATAAAACAGTATGATGATACAAGGAATTTTAATAATCAGTTTGTTGATTTAGGTGAATTATTAGGTGGAATAACCATAGAAGAAGAATAGTTAATAAACCTGATAAATATAAATAATAACGATATATAAGGAGTAATTAAAATGGCAAAAAGAGGTGGATTTCCAGGTGGAATGGCTATGCCAGGAAACATGAATAATCTTATGAAACAGGCTCAGCGTATGCAGAGACAGATGGAAGAGAATCAGAAGGAGCTTGAGAGTAAGGAATTTACAGCCAAGGCTGGTGGCGGAGCAGTTGAAGTTACTGTCAAGGGTACCAAGGAGATGGTTAAGATTGTTCTCGACAAAGAAGCTGTTGATCCTGATGATGTTGAGACACTTCAGGACATGATTATTGCAGCAACAAATGAAGCTCTTAGACAGGTTGATGCTGTTAATGAGGCTAATATGGGCAAGATGAATCTTGGAGGACTTCCATTCTAATGGAGCTTTATAGTACCGACATTAATAATCTCATAGACGAGCTGGCTGCGCTTCCAGGTATAGGCGCAAGAAGTGCTCAGCGAATGGCTTTTCATATAATTAATCTTCCTCACGATAGAGTGAAGAGATTATCAACAGCAATCATTAATGCCAAGGAGCATGTTTGTTATTGCAAGGAATGTCTCACTATGACTGACAGTGAGGTATGTCCTGTTTGTGCCAATGAAAAACGTGATCATTCCGTAATAATGGTTGTAGAGAATCCTAGGGACATGATTGCTTATGAGAAGACAGGGAAATATCAAGGAGTATATCACGTACTTCATGGTGTCATATCACCTATGAATGGTGTTACCCCCAGCGATATAAAGCTGAAGGAACTGATAGAGAGATTAAAGGGTGATGTAGAAGAGCTTATAATAGCAACAAATTCTACTCTTGAAGGTGAGACTACAGCCATGTACATTAGTAAGCTGGTTAAACCTTCCGGTATTAAGGTGACTAGAATTGCCAGTGGTGTTCCAGTTGGAGGTGACCTGGAATACATTGATGAAGTAACACTACTTCGTGCCCTTGATGGACGAGTAGAAATATAATTTTATCTATTTTAATAGGAGGCTAATTATGGCAGTAACAAAGGAGTTATTTGGCAAGACAAAGGATGGTAAAGAAGTATATGCATATACTATTTCCAACAAGAATAATATGTCTATTTGTGTAATCAATTATGGCGCTATTCTTAAGAACGTATTTGTTCCTAACAAAAAAGGCAAAATTGATGATGTAGTTCTTGGATATGACAAACTTTATATGTATTTTAAGAACGGCAGCTTCTTTGGTGCTACTGTTGGTCCTATGGCTAACCGTACAGAGAATGCCTCATTCAAGATTGGTAGCAAGGTTTATAATATGCCTGTAAATGACAACGCTAACAACCTTCATTCAGATATGGAACTTGGATTCCACAAGAGATTATGGGATGCAGTTGAAGGAAAGAATTCAGTAACATTTTCTCTTACAAAGAAGGACGGAGAGATGGGTCATCCTGGAACCATGAAGGTACAGGTTACATATACACTTACTGAGAAGAACGAAATCAAGATTCACTATCATGCTGATACAAATAAGAAGACAATGATTAACATGACTAACCATTCTTACTTCAATTTATCAGGTATTGCCAGTGATAATATGGAGCATACAAGCCTTCAGCTCAACTGTTCTAACTATGTTCCAGTTAGAAAGGATGCCATTCCTCTTGGCGGCGTAGAATCAGTTAAGGGTACAATCTTTGATTTCACTAAGGCTAAGAAGATTTCTAAGGATATCGAGAAGAAGGATAATATTCAGATTAAGAATGTTAAGGGATACGACCACAACTGGTGTATCGATGGATGGAAAGGCAATGGAAAGCTTCTTCTTGCTGCAGTTGCAACTGATGCAAAATCTGGTAGAACAATGGAGACTTATACAGATCTTCCAGGTGTTCAGTTCTATGCAGGTAACTGTATTGGCTCTAACACAGGTAAGGGTGGATATAAGAATATGAAGCGTAAGGGCTTCTGTCTTGAAACTCAGTATTATCCTAACAGTGCCAATGTTAAGGACTTCCCACAGCCTATTTTCGATGCGAAGAATCCTTATGACACAACAACAGTTTATAAATTCATTTGGTAATATAGGTGGATTGATTAATGGCAGAGTCCAATGTGGATCGTACCACATTTCGAAAAAGAATATTTGCGCATAAGGCCAAGGTAGCTTCGGTTGTAATAATAGCAGTTGTTACGGTATTGATACTAAGTGTGGTCACTTATACATCTTATGTTACTAGGCAGTACAATAAGTATAAAATCACAGGTGAGGTAAGTAGAACCAATGTATCAAGCTCAAGAGTATTGGGGTATGGTACGCAGTTCATCACTTACAGTGCGGATGGTATTCATTGTACGGATGCTAAGGGTAATGATGTATGGAGTTTCCCATATGAAATGCAGACACCTATGGTAGAAATTAGTGGAAGCTATGTTGCTTGTGCTGATTTTAATGGGCGTAATGTATACATATTCAATGATAAGGGCCAGGTTGGAACTATTCAGATGAATGTGCCAATCAAAAGAATATGTGTTTCAGGAACAGGTGTAGTAGCTATTATAACAGATGAGAATACAGTTACTCCTATAACGCTTTATTATTACGATGGAACACTTATTGCATCCTTTAGAACAAGTATGGCCAAGTTTGGTTATCCTGTGGCAATAAGTATTTCTGATGATAGTAAACTGGTTGGAGTATCCTATCTGTACCTCGATAGCGGAACATTAATGTCGCGTGTGGCATTTTATAACTTTGGTGATGTGGGCCGAAATGAAACAGACAATCTGGTGAGTGGTTTTGATTACCAGGGTGAGGTTATACCTGAGATTCATTTCTTAAGTGATCATACGGCCTATGCTCTTGCCAATGACAGACTTATTTTTTATGAAGGTAAAGAAAGACCTGTAAGTAAGTCAGAGACCCTTATTCATGAAGAAGTCCATGCAGTATTCTATGGTGATAACAGGGTAGGTCTTGTGTATATTAATCCAACAGGCGAAACCAAGTATAGAATGGATGTATATACAGGAAACGGTAAGCTTGAAAATACTTTTTACTTCGACATAGAATATTCAGATATATTCTTTGCTAATAATCGAACTGTTATATATAATGCAGCTTCAGCGTTAATATATGATAGTGATGGCAGGGTTAAATACGATGGAAACTTTGTTGATTCAGTATCACTGGTTATACCGACTAACTCAACCAATAAATATGTTTTAATTACGCCAAAGAGTATTCAGACTATAGTGCTTGAATAATCAGAATAATTTATAAAAAATATGAAGGGAGAACCAATTATTTATTGGCTCTCTCTTTTTGTTTACGCGTCATGGGTGCACTATAACGGAAGCGCAAATCTAACGTTAAATTATTTATTGTTGCATATATACAAGTTTAATTAGAAACCCAACTTGTTATATAATGGGATTGTAATAAAAGGATTGGATTTAATTTATATGATTTGTATTTTCAAATGTGTATCATGTGGTGACAAAATGATTTTTTCTCCTGAAAAGCAGGCCATGGTATGTCCGACTTGTGGTAGCGTATGCGAGATGGATGCCTATGATATGGCTGATGTCACCTATGAAGGAGCTAAAAGTCTTGAAGATGGATTGAGTGTTCTTCATTGCCCTGGTTGTGGAGCTAAGGTCAGTGCCACGCAAGGTAATGCTAAAATAAGGTGTGGCTACTGTGATGCGGAGCTGGCAGCTTTTGGTGAAGGTGAAGACACATTGTGTCCAGAAAAAATAATACCTATGAAGTTATCAGAGGACGACGCAAAAGCTAAACTGATAACATGGTGGAATAAACATGGCACCATGCCAGAGCTTGATCTTAAGAAGCTTAAAATGTCTTTTACTGATATGTATGCACCAGTATGGCTGGTTTATACAGATGCTTATACAGATATTCAGGCCAAGGTTAGGGCTATAGTCGGAGATGTATATAAATCCGTAGAATTAAATAGAGGTATTCGAAAGATAGTTAAGAGTAGATACGAAAGAGTGCCTTTTGATGCCTCATGCCATATTCAGGATGAGCAATTCTATAATATTGAGCCATATTCATATGGCGAAATGGTTGATTTTAATGCAGGCTTTTTGTCAGGCCACATGGCAGAATGTTATCATAATGGCCCAGAAACAACACTCCCAAGAGTAATAGGACGAATCAAGGACTTAGCAATAAACTATTGTAAAGAAGATATTAAAGCTGACCCTGAAGGCGGAGATATTATAGATCTTAATCATGTTGAATGTGATGTAACTCCAAGCGAAATAGTGTATTTGCTGGTCCCTATATGGGTGTGTAAATATACTTATCATGGCAAGAAAAGATATGTTTATATAAATGGACAAACAGGCAAGGTCGATGGAGAGGTTCTGTTTGCCAATCATAATTATGAAATGAATATAGGAATGTATTCGATTTCATGTTTTATTTCAGCATTATCTGTGTTGTTACTTGGAACAAGTGTATTTTTCGGTGGTGTAACATCATTTTTTATAAGCCTAATTGCAGCAGTCATTTTTATTCTATTTGCATATGTTCAAATGAATAGATGGATGGGTATAGATAATAGGGCACAAATATCTGTTAATGAAGAGGTTCAGCTTCGTCATGGTATGAAGGTGAATACGCCGGCGTATTGCATTGTTTATGGTGTAGTTGCACTTGTTGCAGCTATATTTGATTTTCAGATGGTTATTCCACGATTAGTGCATAATGGAAATCTCACAAATTGTCTTATCGTATCGGTAGTAGCTTCGTTAGTAATATCTGCAACACTTATTGTTTCTTTCTCGAAAAAGCTTATGTCTTTCGAAACATATATTAAGAAAACCAGATTTGTTGAGTATATTAAAGCATCGGAAACATACGATATAAAAAAGATTGTTTGGTAATACTCGTTTAGGTAATTTAATCATCGAGGGAGAGAATAATAATGATTTGTATATTTAAGTGCATGTCATGTGGAGACAAAATGTCTTTTTCCATGGAAAAACAGACCATGGTATGTCCTACTTGTGGTAGTGAATGCGAGATGGACAATTATGACATGGAAAGTGTTACTTACGAAGGTGGAACAGTTCTTGATGAGGATATTCGTAAACTCAGGTGCCCAGCATGTGGTGCCAAGGCACAAATAAAAGAAGGAGATGCCAAGGTCCGTTGCGGATATTGTGATGCGGAAATGGTTACATTTGGAGAAGGCGAGGATGTTCTTTGTCCAGAAAAAATAATCCCTATGAAGCTTACCGAGGAAGAAGCCAGACGTAAGTTAATAACATGGTGGGATGCTCATTCAACCATGCCAAAGCTTAGTGAGACCAAGTTAAATATGTCTTTTAAGGATATGTATGTTCCTGTATGGCTTATTGATGCTGATACAGTTACAGAGATGTCCTGTCTTATTAAGAATGATGAGTATCGATATGATCATCCATTCAACAATATTTGTAAAATTATAAAGAGTAATTATACAAAGGTTCCATTTGATTCCTCATGCCATATTCAGGATGAACAGTTTGGCAATATTGAGCCATTTAATTATGATGAACTAATTGATTTTAATGCGGCTTATCTTTCAGGACATATGGCCGAGTGTTATCATAATGGTCCAGAAATAACACTTCCTAGAGCGATAGGAAGACTTAAGGATATGAGTTTTCACTACACTAAGCTTGATATAGAAACTGATAAAATGGGAGGAAACATTTCAAGATTTCATAAGAAAGAATGTGATGTGACTCCAAGAACCATTACTTACGCTCTAGTTCCTGTATGGGTATGCAGGTATGTGTATAAAGGTGTAAAGAGGTATATATACATTAATGGGCAGACAGGTAAGGTTGATGGAGAAGTTATTGATGCAGGCTTTAAATATGAGAATCAGTTAGTTAAGTATGGTTTATCAATATTTCCAGTATGTCTTACAATTGGACTGGAAATAGCATGTACTATTAACAGGATTTTTCCTACACTGCCAGAGGTAATTGTTGCTGTATTTGCTTTTGTGCTTTCATTTTCATATTCTTCGAAGGGAAAAGACACAAGCATTGATATGAAGGCGGCAGAGGAGGTTCAGCTTAGACAAGGAAAGAAGACAAGAACAACTGATTACATTTTCTACAATATTATTCTCGATATGCTTGCACTTATAATAATTATATTCTGCATTTATCCAAAGATATCTATCCTTGGTGTAGTAGCCGATATCATGATTATGGGTGCTCTTTTGGCTATAGTAGCATTAATCATATTCATTTACTTTTTCAATAATAAGTTATCAAAGTATGAGACATTTTCCAAAAAGGCTCTGTACACAGAATATATTAATCCCGATGATACATCAGTTATAAAAAATGAGTCATGGTAGAATAAAAAAAGCCTGTTAAAGAGTTTTGGTAAGTATTTCTTTTAAAAGTACAGTATAATAAGAGATATATTAAATAGTAAGAGAGAATAGTTTGTGGATAATAGAAAATTAAAAATAAAAGAAATACTTATACGTGTGATAATTCTAATGATAGGGCTTACAATAGCTCATCTTGGGGTTACATTGTTTTTACTGGCCAATCTTGGTGCCGATCCGTTTAATGTATTTGTGCAGGGTATATTTAACTCTGTTCAAAAGATATGGAATTTCGATTTCCTGACACATGGTAGAACCCATGTGGTAATAAGTGTCTTTATTATCATAGTTTTACTGTTTGTGGATAGAAGCTATGTCAGAATAGGTACGTTATTATGTATGATTTGTGGTGGTCCTATTATTGATATGTTCACTTATCTACTCGGCTTTCTGTTTACTGATGACAGTCCATTTTTATATAGATTAATATTCAATGCGCTTGGTTGTGTGATATTAGCATTTGGTATGACTATGGTCATAAGGTCAGAGGCAGGTACTGGCCCCAATGATCTTGTGGCAGTTGTAATAAGCGAAAAGCTTGGGAAAAAGTTTTCGGTAATGCGTGTCATAGTTGATGTGGCATTTGTTGCAATCGGATATATATTTGGTGGAGTAGTAGGAGTAGGCACTGTTGTCTGCGCCGTACTTGTAGGTCCTGTTGCAGGAATATTTATGCCTGTTAGTCAAAAGATAGTTGATAGTATATTAAAATTAACTGGATTAAAGAAGCGTATAGAAAGTGGGGAGAAAAAATGAATATTAGAAATGCGATGGCAAAGGATGCTGACAGGATTCTTGAGCTTTTAGTTCAGGTCAATAATGTACATAGTGATAATAGGCCAGATTTATTTCTTCGCGATAAAACAAAATACACCAAGGACGAGCTTCTCGCAATAATTAAAGAAGATAGCAAGCCTATTTTTGTTGGCGTTGATGATAATGACAGAGTACTTGGATATGCATTTTGTGTTTTCCAGTCTCATATTGAGGATAATAATTTTCCTGATATAGTAACACTATATATCGATGATATATGTGTTGATGAAAAGGAAAGAGGCAAACATGTTGCAAGTCAGATATATGAGTATGTTAAGAATTTCGCAAGAGAGCAGGGATGCTACAATGTAACACTCAATGTTTGGGATAAGAATGATGCTGCCATAGCCTTTTATAATAAATGTGGTTTCAAATTACAAAAGTATGGTATGGAAGTGATTCTCTAAGTACATTATAATGTGATTTATAGTTTCAAAAAGGTGGCCGCTCAGGCCACCTTTTAAGTTATAGATTAATAAAGCTCTGTACTATAACAGTACTTGTGAGAAGTGAGTTTTCCAAAGAAATATTTATCGGATGCGGATTCACACATTGTATAGAATTTTCCGTCAACAAATTCAATTTCTTCAGACATTGGAGGAAGAACCATTGATGCCTTTAGGCAGGAACTGTCGAACTCAAGCAAAGGTACATTTGTGGCTCCCAGAATATCAATGCTACTAATATTAACATCTTCGAGTGAATAAGCGTTCATAGAAGAACTGGCTGCTCCATAAGAAGATGATACATAGAATGAGTCTTTATATATTGCCATACCCTGACATAAATCAGGTAATGAATAGGCACATACAGGCTCGGGATTAATTCCGAAAGTATCATCGTAGTCACCAAGCTCATATGCAATCGCAAGTGCCTGATTATAATCACCAGCTTTAGTAGTTAATTTATGACTCTGGAGTGTCTGGTAATTTTCTTCTCTGAAAAACTCGCCAAGTATTATTTTTCCATCATGAATAGTTGTGCAGTCGATATTTAGATAATCATCATCACTTATTTTAGTGCTAAATGTGCCTAGTAGTTTTACAGAACCGCCCTTTTTTATGTCTTCGTATGAATAAACATATAGAGCGCAGTCCTGACAGCCTGCAATGTATACATAATCGTTATAAATGCTAATACCACCAGCGTGACATGGAAATGCGTTACCATTATCGTCACATATTTTTGCGGAGCTAATCAGCTGACCAGCTTTATCCACTAAGTATATAGGAGAAGCGCTGCCATCTTTCATATAGCCAGTCATTATAAAACTTTGATCCTCCTCATTATAGGCAAGTCCCTGTGGAATAAATCCATTATCGATATCAGGGATTTTAAATGCTTTTTCTGAATGTTTGTAGTATTCTTTGGCAGGAACTCTAAAGTATATTCGAGCTACTATTATGACACATAAGGCAAGTGCAAGTAACACAGCCAGAATGGTTATTATTACTTTTATTAATTTGCTTTTGGGGTTTTTGTTTTCGGTTTTTACTTCAGACATATTTCTTCCTTTATTTCATTATTTCTGATTCAGCCTTATGTTTGCGATTTATCTTTTGAGTGATATTTTGAACACTTGCTCTTGATACGCTTTCATTACCAAACTTTGTACGAATAGAATCCAAAGCGGTATCAAGCTTTTTAAGTCGTTCTTTTTTTTCATCAACAATAAGTGTCATCTGTTCAAAGCTGTCTCTATCTATATCTGTAAGAGAGAGACCTATTAGGCGAAGGGGTTCACCATGCCAGCATTCATCAATTAGTTTGCATGCCGTTTCGTATATTATATCTGTAACATCAGTGGATTCAGGAAGTCTTGTTTGATGAGACTTAGTTTTGAAATCAAGATTTCTGTATGTTACTCCGACGCATCTGCACTTGGCATCATCGCTGCGAAGTCTTGCTGATACAACGTCAGCCTGGGCCAGTAGCATATGTTTAATGGAGTCTATGTTATCTAGATCATCGTCAACTGTAGTCTCTGCTGAATAGCCTTTGGCATCTTCACGCTCTTCGGTTACAATACTATTATCTATACCATTGGCAAAATTGTGAAGGTGAATTCCATGCTTTTCTCCGAGAAGAGAAGTGAGTTCTTTTATATCAGTATGGGCAAGCTCGCCTATAGTATGTATCCCGTGGCTTACTAGCTTAGCAGCTGATGATTTACCGCATGTGAATAAATCTCCAACAGGAAGAGGCCACATTTTACTTTCTATCTCATCAGGATATAAGGTGTGCACTTTGTCAGGCTTTTCAAAATCACTCGCCATCTTAGCACACAGCTTGTTAGGGCCTATACCTACATTTACGGTGAAACCAAGCTCGACTCGTATTCTGTTTTTAATTTCATAAGCAGTAGCAATCAAATCGGGGTAAATGTTGTCCATACCCGACATATCAAGGAAAACCTCATCTATGGAGAAGGATTCCATGGCAGGAGTGTACTCTTTGCATATTGATTTGAAAGCTTTTGAGCATCGCACGTACAAATCGAAGTCAGCAGGCACAACAACAAGGCCTGGACACTTCTGCAACGCCATGGTCATAGGTTCACCAGTTTTTATACCATGTTTCTTGGCAGGTATAGAACCAGCAACAACTATGCCTCGTCTTGATTTTGGGTTTCCACCGACTACGGCAGGAATCTCTCTTATATCAGACTCACCATTGGCAACACGCCTTGAAGCTTCCCAGGAAAGAAATGCACTATTCACGTCTATATGAAAAACAACATTATTTGACATCTTTATCCTCATTTTTTATCGAATATATTATAGCATATTGGAAAAATGTAATTCGATGAGTATTATTCATATTGTGTATTCGAAAAATAAAATGATAAATAGAACTTATAAAAGGAGTTTGTGATTATATGTCAGCCACTAAAGACGGAACAATGAATATGACGGAAGGCAATACTGTCAAACTTTTAATAGTATTTGCTATTCCTATGATGATTGGTAATATTTTTCAGCAGCTATATAATGTGGCCGATTCCATTGTGGTAGGAAAGCTTATAGGTGCTGACGCGCTTGCAGCCATTGGTGCAACAGGTTCCATAACATTTTTATTCTTTGCATTATGTAATGGAATAGGATCTGGAGGAGGTATCATTACTTCTCAGTATTTTGGTTCAGGAAATGTCAGTCAGGTAAAAAGCTGCATTGTTAATACAGCATATATTATGATAGCTTTTCCACTTATTGTTGGTACAGCAGCATTTTTTCTATCAGGCTCGCTTCTTAGACTTTTGGAAACTCCAGCAGAAATCATGGATGATGCGCTTCTATATACAAGACTGATGTGTGTTGGATTAACATTTGTATCAGTATACAACTATGTGTCATCGATGCTTAGAGCCCTAGGAGATTCAAAGACTCCGTTATACTTTCTTATTTTTTCTTGTATCCTTAATATTTTCTTGGATATATTGTTTGTTAAATATGTCGGACTTGCAGTACTTGGCGCGGCCATCGCGACACTTATTTCCCAGCTGATATCAGGTGTTCTTTGCCTTATATATGCAGCACTCAAAAATCCATATTTTAAAATAAAGAAAGAAGATCTTACTATAAATAAAGAAATAATCATAAAAGCAATTCGTATAGGTGTTCCTTTATCGCTCCAGTTTTCTATGATTGCCATATCATGTATGGCTCTTCAGCGTGTTGTCAACGGCTTTGGTCCAGTTGCAATAGCTGCTTTCACAGCAACAAGCCGTATTGAACAGGTTGTTCATCAGCCATACCAGACACTAAGCGCAGCGCTTTCTACTTATAGCGGTCAGAATTATGGTGCCAAGAAATACGACCGACTTGAAATCGGTTATAGAAAAAGCATGCTTCTTATGACTGTATTTACGTTGTTGATGCTTCCTGTAATGCAGTTATTTGGGCGTGAAATAACATCGATTTTCGTTGATGCGTCGGAGGTAGAAGTTATTAGTATGGGAGCAATGGCCCTTAGAATATCAAGTTTGTTCTATATCTTTCTAGGTGTTATATATATGGTGCGAGGTGTGCTCAATGGAGTTGGCGATTCATTCTTTGCACTTCTTAATGGTATTGTAGAGGTAATAGGAAGGTTTATTGTGCCAATAGTATTAACTATGATTCCATTCATAGGTTTATGGGGCATATGGTGGTCTGTAGGTATAGTGTGGTTCATTAGTGGATTTGCAGCATGGCTTCGATATATGTGGTTCAAGAAAAATATAGCTGGCGCGATTATGTGATTTTATTGTATTTTTAGAACTTTATGGACGAGTTTTTACTCGTCCTTTTTATTTGCGCTAGAGTAACTTCTAGTTAAGGGTCAAAGGTATAGAAATTAAAAATTCACATTACGTTACGTATTGACATCTGATGTATATATGTGTATATATTGAATATATACAATATTGATTATATGGTGGTAAACTTATGCGCAGAAGATTTACCACGCGCGCGCAAAATATTACTTCGAAGTAGGAAAAGATTATGGACATAATTATTAACAATAGCTCTAGTGTGCCAATTTACGAGCAGATAGAAGAGCAGATTAAGAGCCAGATTATGACAGGCGAATTAGTGGAAGGGGACGCTCTTCCATCCATGAGAGTGCTGGCTAAAGACTTGAAGATTAGTATCATTACAACAAAGAGAGCTTATGAAGATCTAGAGCGAGATGGCTTTATTTTCTCAGTGACTGGTAAGGGCAGCTTTATTAAAGGGATAAGTACGGATCTTGTCAAAGAGAAGATGATGTATGACATCCAGGAGCTTTTTGAGAAAGCAGTTGATAAGGCTATTGTCGGCAAGGTCACATATGGTGAGCTCATGGAGACACTTAAGCTTTTATACGAAGAAAAGAGCAATTAATATCAAACAAGTTTTGCACAAATAGCAAGAGTACATCATTAAAAGGAGATGGCACTTTGGAAGAGATTAAAAATGTAATAGAAATAAAAAATGTATCAAAGGATTATGGTGATTTCATGCTGGATAGTATTTCGTTTAATGTTCCAGAAGGCAGTGTCTGTGGTTTTATAGGACAGAACGGTGCAGGAAAGACTACAACCATTAAAGCAGTACTTGATGCTATTAATATTGATGAAGGAGAAATATTTGTTTTTGGTCAAAACATCAAGAATAATAGCGCGAAGCTTAGAGAAGATATAGGCGTTGTATTTGATGAGATGGGCTTTCATGAATTTATGACTGGTAAAGACATCAACATCATGATGAAGAACATTTATAAGAACTGGGATGATAACGTATTTTTTGATTATTTAAAGAAGTTTTCACTTCCATCAAAAAAGCCTTGCGGAGATTTTTCACGAGGAATGCGTATGAAGCTACAGATAGCAGTAGCGCTTTCTCATAAAGCCAAGCTTCTTATTATGGACGAACCAACCTCTGGTCTTGACCCAATAGTTCGTAATGAGATGATTCAGATTTTCCGTGAGTATGTTATTGAGGAGGATCATTCTATCTTGCTTTCCTCACATATCACAAGTGATCTCGAGAAGATATCTGATGAGATAGTATTTATCAATGGTGGCAAGATTGTTCTAGCTGGCAACAAGGATGAGATGCTTGAAAAGCATGGATTACTTAAGTGCAAGAAGAGCGAGCTTGATAGTATCAGTCAGTCACTAATAGTATACGCTGAGGAAGAAAGCTATGGTGTAAGCGTTCTTGTCAATGATAGAAGGGCATGTGAGAAGCTGTATCCAGGTATGGTGATAGAACCAGCTTCCCTCGAAGACATAATGTTTTTCTATGTTAATAGAAAATAACCTAATGGAGGTTGTATGAAAGGCTTAATTATTAAAGACTTAATGTGTCTTAGAAAACAAAGAGTCACATTCTTATATATAGTCGCAGTTGTTCTGATTGTTTCTGTTATGTTTGTGCTAAGTGCCAAGTTTGGAAATATAGCTGTAGCAAATAGCTATATGGTAGCAGAGAATGATCTGCCGGAGACAGATGTGAAGAATCTTTCATCTTTAACACTCGTTTTATTTTTGCTTCTACCAATAGCCATGGTAGGCGATATAGGCACACTCTTTACTGCTGATGGTAAGGCTGGATTTGCCAATGTTTCAGCGGTGCTGCCTATTTCCATAGAGAAAAGAGTGTTGGCCAAATTCGTTACGTTTATTTCATTTCTTGGGATAGGCGTAGGAGCAGATATAGTCATATCACTTATTTTGTCACTGCTTACAGATATGGTTCCTTTTGTGGAATTTGTGGCGATAATTATTACGGCTGCAAGTGCACTTTTTATTTATTGTTCATTGTTCTGCTTATATATGTTTATCTTTGGATATGGAAAAGAGAGTGTTGCAGGTGGAGTCTCGCTCCTTACCATTATGCTGGCAATTATAGCTGCTAACTTTGAGAAATCAATAGCGATATTCATATCCTGCTTTGTTGATAGCGCACCGGTCATAGATGTTAATCCTATCAATGTAGTAATGGACGGGATGAAGGATAAATGCATTTCAGTATTAATCGTAGCAGTGGTAGTAGGCGTGCTTTCTTATGTGCTGTCAGTTTTTCTGGCTAAAAGAAAGAGAGGAATCGTATAATGGGTGGTTTATTATATAAAGATTTTGTGTCTGTAAATAATCTTGGAAAATTTAAGATGACATGGATTATGGTCATTGTTATGATTGCTTTTATTACACTTAGGATTTTGTTTCCAGGAACAGCTGATTTTGAAGAGTTTATCCTGATTGGTGAAGACGGTGAAACATTTAGCTTTCTAGATATATTATTTATGATGGGATTTGCTGGTGTTCTGATTTCTATCTTGCCACAGATAAGTGCTGGAAAAATCATGGAAAAGGATGTAAAGGGCAAGATTAATGATTATATAAGTACTATGCCATTTGACAAGAAAACCTATATTGCTTCGAAATATATATTCATTGGAATAGAGGCGTATGTAATTATGAGTATAACTTATATACTTGGAATAACCTGTACAGCTTTTTGTCGGGAGGGTTATATTCAGGATCGTTCCTATATGCTTTGTTCACTCATTATTCCAATGACAGGCCTTGTGCTTATATTTGCATCCATTGAATTTCCACTCATCATAAGTCTTGGAAAAGAGGCCGCAACAAGAGTGACCACAGTATTATGGACGATAGTAGCATTTATAGCCTTAGGATATCTTATGTTTGGGGATTTAAAAGTTTTCGAGAATATAAATATAAGTTCACTTCTTGATTATATTGATGAGCATAAAATAGGCATTATGATTTTTGAATCTGTATGTCCAGCAATTGTACTAGTGCTTTATTATTTGTCATATCGTCTTTCGAGTTTTTTATATAACAGGAAAGGAGACAACTAATGACAGCTGATAAGAAAGTAGAAATAAAAAGATTATTGATATATTTGGTTCTTTCCTTTGGACTTACATGGATTATATTTTTTGCATATATCCTTAACGGAGGTAAATGGGACAGTAGTAATCCATATATGGAGCAGTTCGTTGCTCTTGGAATGCTGATGCCTTTTATAGCTCACATATTAACCAGGATGATTACTAAGGAAGGCTTTGCCATGACAGGTAAGGATTCGCTTATGCTTGGTATTAGCTTTAAGGATAAAAAATGGAAATACTATCTTTTCGCTATTTTTGTGCCATGGCTATATTTTGAAGTTATGCATATATTAGTGCTTGCTCTTGCTCCAGAATCTTTTGATACCAATGTTGCCAATGATATTGGATTAACTAACGATATTGCTTTCGCATATCCATTTATAGTTATTATTAATACAACCATTGTATCATTCGCAGCACTTGGTGAAGAGGGTGGCTGGCGTGGTTATATGATGCCTAAGCTTATGAAAATCATGAGTATGCCAAAGGCATTGATTGTAGGCGGTATTATTTGGGGACTTTGGCATGCGCCAATTACTTGCATTGGTCACAACTTTGGTACAGACTATCCAGGATTTCCATATGTTGGAATACTTATTATGTGTGTAGATTGTATATTGCTTGGAATTATGCTTACGTTTATTACAATAAAATCTCAGTCAATCTGGCCAGCTGCATTTATGCACGCCGTTAATAATGGCAACCCTTCTATCGTAAAGTTTTTTGTAAATACGGATGTGTTTGAGCAGAAATATCATGGTCCTGTATATTCATTTCTTCTACTAATGATTCCGATGGTGATAATCGATTTAATAATCATAATATTTGGTGCAAAAAAGAAAGCAAGATAAAACACGAAGACAAATTAATGATAAACATTAAATATTTAATGTAAAATGTGTTGACATTAGTCGGATAATGGAGTAATAATAGATATCGTTAACTGTTTGACTCTAAAAGTAACTGGAGACCATCAGTAACACAAGGATTACAAATCATTACTAGAAAAGGAGACAAAGTGAAAAAATTAGGTTTAAAAGGACTACTTGGAATTGTAGTAGTTAGCACTTTTATCACAGGATGTGCGGTTCAAATAGAGCAGCCTGAGGCAGAAGTGGTAAGTGAGAATGAGGTCAGTAAAATCTATCTGGCGGGTGACGAAGTTGATTTCGATATCAGACCACAGGATGATTTCTATGGTTATGTGAATGCTGAAAATCTCTGGAATATGGAGATAGCTTACAATGCATCTACAGCTGGTACCTTCGATAAAGTTGCCGAGCAGGTCGACGATGAAGTTAAGGAGATTATTAGAGAAATAGTATTATCTGACGAGGAATATGCGTCTGGTTCTGATGAAAAGTTTATCAGGGATTATTACAATCTTCTCATGAGTGGTAACTATACAGATGATAAAGTTTTTGAAAAGGTATTTGCGGATATTGATGCCGCCAATAATATAGAAGAACTTGGTAATGTATATGCGAATCTTTCTTATGAATATGGTGTGGATATTTTACTGCCATTTGGAATAGATGTTGATTCTCTTAATCCATCAAGGCATACACTTGTTTTGGAAAGTAGCTCGCCAATAGACGGAAATCTTGAAGATATGTATGAGAGTGATGAAGCGGTCAATAATTTCAGAGAGAGTATTGCTGATCGTATGATGGGATATGGTATGGATAAGGACCAGGCATCTGATATGTCTGATGATATAGCATACATTTGGATTGATATAGCAAGTAACACTGATTTTGAAAGTGTGAAGAATATGGATGCCGATAAAATGCTCAATGAGTACACACTTGAAGAACTGCAGGAACTTTTAACCAATGTGGATGTGAAATCATATATAAAGGCGCTTGGATTCGAACCAAGCAGTATAGATTATCTATATGTTCAGGATCCTACTCAGTTAGCGGTTGTTAATGCTGCATTTTCTGAAGATGATTTAGATATTTGGAAAGAGTATGCCAAGTGTTCATTTATGAGTAATTATGGTGAGTTTGCACCAGAGGGATATAGCAATGACGAGTCTAGTTTCGAGGATTTAGATGAAGAAAAGATTCTAGATGAGGTTGCACGATTCTGTGATAGTAATATCAGTTACATTTATCGTGACAGATATTATACAGAAGAGATAGATGAATATATGCACCGTATGGAAGAGGACATTAAGTCTTCTTATGTGGAGATGATTTCTGAAGCTGACTGGCTATCAAAAGCAGGTAGAGAGTCTATGATTGAAAAATTCAATAACATTCAGTTCCATTATGGTGGAGAGGTATCAGAAGGTCCAAATGTGGAGCGTGCAAAAGTTATTGCAGATACAGTTTTACAGACAAAGATTAATGATGCTAAATATAGAACTGTAGAAACAATAAAGAAGTACAGACAGGCGCCTGACCATAATAAGTGGGCAATGACTGCTCAGACAGTTAATGCTTATTATGACCCTAACAATAATTCAATCTATATTACGAGAGGAATTATGAATGGTGATTTCTTTGATATGGATAGAGATTACTATATGAACCTTGGGGCCCTTGGTGTGGTTGTATGCCATGAGTTGTCCCATGCATTTGATAGCAATGGAATTAAGTATGATGCAAATGGACGATATTTCCCAGAATGGATTTCCGATGCAGATCAGGCAGCTTTTCAGGAGATAGTTGACAAGACAGATGCGCATTATGATGAATATGCCCTCCTTGAGGTGTATCATGTGGATGGTGAGCAGACTGTTGCAGAGAATCTTGCCGATATCGGTGGCATGGAATGTATCCTAAGACTTGCCGATAACAAGCAGGAGTATGAGGCTATCTTTACGGGCTATGCCAAGGTATGGTGTACCCTTTATAAGAATAAAGATTTAATACATTATCTTGAGGATGATTCTCACAGCCCTGACATCGTGCGAGTTAATGCTGTTCTCTCATGCTTCCAGGAGTTTTATGATACATATGATGTTAAGGAAGGTGATGGTATGTATATTGCACCTGAAGATAGAGTTATTAGATGGTAAAGATATTTAATATAGAAGAAATAGAAAAAAATAGGAATTAAAACGACATGAATATTATTGCTAAACATACATTAAAAAATATATTTAAAAATCCATTTCGATCTATAGTACTTATTCTTTGTGTGGCAGTGACTTGCTTAACAGCATACCTGGCACTTGATATGAGTACATCGATAGAAGACATATTTATTGCGTACACTGCAGATATGTTAGGATATGTGGACGTAGAAATTGATAGTAACAGAGCCATAGATTTGTCAGTACTTGATGAAGTTCCAGAAAGTACGGTCCTTACTCTTGCTGCCACTAATAATAAGCTGGCAACAAGAGATCCAGAGCAGTATAGCTATGAATATGTAGAACCATTTACAATTTATGGTCTTGATATTGCAGCTGCTTGCAAAATGTCTGTTTTTAAGACAGAGTTTGAACTTGCAGATGATGAGATAGCGGTTAGTACAACATATGCCGACAAGTTTGGATATGGTGTGGGTGATACAGTTAGCATTTATGATGAGGATGGAGATTATCATGATTTTACTGTAAAGGCCATCCTTGACGAATCAGGAGTTTTCATCCGTAAGGATGAGTGCTCTGCTGTAGTTAATCAGGCTGCCATTAAAATTCTTTTGAAGAAGGACGAGATAAAGTATTATTCAATTTTAGTTGATGTTGAGGATGATAGTAAGATTGGTGAGTTCTGTGATTATCTTGAAGACAATTATCCAGATTTTACACTCGTAAAGGTCAAGGGGAATGAAGATATCAAGGCTGCTACAGGACAACTTGTTGCCATATTCTCAGTATTATTTGTCATTACTTTCCTTATGGTTATCTTCGTAACTGTATCATTATCAGAAAAGATAGTTAACGAAAGAATGGCAGTAATAGGAACTCTTCGAAGCCTTGGTATCTCTAGAGGTGTTACAACATGGCTACTATTAATAGAGAATATTGCATATGGTGTGATTGGTTTTATATTTGGATCACTTGCATATAGCGGTATTAGAGACAGCCTTATGGGAAGCCTTATGTCGACTGCGGAGGGAAGCCTTCCTATTCAACCAATGCAGAGCTGGATTAGCATAGTAGTTCTAGTAGGTGCCATTGTTATCGAGTGTTTTGTTCCAATAATAGAGCTTACTAAGGCTGTTAAGATTGCTATTAGAGATATTATCTTTGGAAACAAGGATACAGATTATAAATTTTCGAAAAAGAGAACGATTGGCGGTGCTATTCTTATAGTTTGCTCTATAGCAATTGCTTTGACCAATAATGCAGTAGCGTTGATATTAGCAGTTATTTTTATGGTAATAGGTGTGTCCCTTGTAATGCCTGTTGTATTCAAATTTGTTTCTGGCGTATTAGCGTTACTATTTGAAAAAATGAATATGCCAATAGCGGAACTGGCAGCAAAGGAGATGGGAACAAAGAAAAGCACAATATCCAATAGTATTTTGTGTCTTACTGTTTCAGCCCTTTCAATAGCTATACTTGCAACGTCCAATGGACTTTTTGCAATTACTGATAATATTCCATATAATGCAGACATTGTGGCAATGGGATATGCCAGTGATACAGAGCATTTTGATTATATCAAGGATTTGGAGGGTGTTGAAGAAGTAGTATATATGCGTTCTACAGGTGAAAAACTGACCATCAATGGAGAAGCTCAGACTGGTGAATACGATATCAATGCTTTACTACATACTGATATGTTTACAGGTTTTCCAAATCTTCCAGAAAGTCTTGAGAATGATGAATGTGTTGTAAGTAACTCATTTGCGAGAAAGCATAAGGTGTCTGTAGGTGATACGATAGAAGTTAAGTTCAAGGAACTATATTTATTCCCAATAACAAAGGAACTAACCATAGTAGGACTTTCAGATACTTCATTATATGAAACAGTGCCAGTACTTATTATTAGTGAAGATTTATTCACAGATATGTATCATGATACGATTACAGGCATATTTATTAGAACAGAATCTCCAGAATATATAGATAGTGTAAAGGAAATGATAGATAAACATTCTCTTGATCAAACATTTATATTTAGAACGATGCCAGAAATGGTCGAAATGCTTGAATCAGAAAAGATGGGTATAAAGACTGCTATCAATGTGGCCATAGCATTTGGAGTAGTATTGTCGATAATAGGTCTTTCGGGTAATCAGGTTCTTGGCTTTGAAGCAAGAAGACGAGAATATGCGGTTATGTACTCAACAAGCATGTCACGTAAGCAAATAAATAGACTTATCTTTATGGAAACACTTCTTTCAATGGGAAGCAGTGTTTTGGTAGGTGTATATCTTGGTGCAATACTAACACTATTGATAAGAAGAACAACGATGGCACTTACTATGGAACTGCCAGTTGGTATGGGTATAGGTCAGTACATACAGGTTGCTGTTGTTTTGACATTTATAATGGTTGTTACAAGCTTGAAGCCACTAAGACTGCTTAAGAAAATGAAAATAGCAGAAGAGCTTAAGTATGAGTAGAACAATATATTACAAGATTATTTAGATTAGAAAAGGTGGACATATAAATGAGTATTATAACAGTAAACAATGTAAAGAAATCCTTCGGTAAAGGTGAATCATTAACAGAAATATTAAAGGGTGCAAGCTTCGCAGTTGAGAAAGGTGAGTTTGTATCACTTATGGGTGCGTCAGGAAGTGGTAAATCCACAATGCTATACCTTATTGGTGGACTCGATAGAGATTTTGAAGGTGAGATTAAAATCAACGATGAGGATATTGCAGGCAAGAAAGAAAAAGAACTATCAAAGTTAAGATTGGATAATATAGGTTTTGTGTTCCAGTTCTATAACCTTGTTCAAAATCTTTCAGTTGAAGATAATATTATGCTTCCAATTAAAATGTCTAAAAAGAACAACGCTGATGCCAGGAAAAGACTGGATGAGATATTAGAACTTACAGGACTTACAGGAAAGAGAAAATCTCTTCCAAGACAGTTGTCTGGTGGACAGCAGCAGAGGGTGGCAATTGCCAGAGCGATTCTAGGAGATCCAGAGATTATTCTTGCTGATGAACCAACAGGTAATCTTGATAGCGCATCTACAGAAGAAATAATGCAGCTTTTTAAGAGAATAAATAAGGAAAAGAATATTACAATCCTACAGGTAACACATTCAGAGCATTGTGCTTCGTTTGGTGATAGAGTCATCGAGCTTGAGAATGGTGTTGTAAAATAAAAAAATGTTGTATAATCGCATGGTGAAGGAATACTCGCCATGCGATTTTGCTTTAACGTGTTATGTTAAGGAGAAGATATTGGAAAACGATTACGAAGTTTATAATTATAGGCAACTAGAAAAGAGTGATGAGCTACGAAAGCGTCTATACAGAAAGAGTGTAAAAAACAATATATTTAAACATTTGCCCAAATTACTTAAATATGAAGGATGTGTTATTGCTTTTGTGGCACCCTATTTAATGCTGAATATCGATACAGACACATTATCATATTCCGCATCTTTACTAGACAAATTTTTTGTAATACTTTTATTAATTGGAATAGTAGCATTTGTATGTTATTTGATAATTTTTATGCTTTCCAGATATGGCGAAAATCTTTATTTGGTTGATGTAACTATGATTAGCAGTAGAATAGAAACTAAACAAAATGAATATGAAGACAAAAAAATAAAACAATATTACATAAGAATAAAGAGTGAAAAAATAGCGGATGAAGATGCAATAATGCAAAGCT
>JAZRXF010000065.1:0-8927 GCA_045600085.1 Lachnospiraceae bacterium | reverse complement strand
TTATTCATATGATTCTAAATAAGGCATTTGTTGCCGAAAGACTGGTAGGAACAGGTGGTATGCCTAGTTCTCATTCTGCAACTGTATGCTCACTTGCTACAGCAGTAGCACTCAATTATGGCCTGGGTGGTGGCGAGTTTGCCATAGCATTTATTTTGGCCGTAGTAGTTATGTACGATGCTCTCGGCGTACGCCGTGAAACTGGTCGTCAGGCCAAGGTTATCAACGAAATGATTGAAACATTTTCTGATATGGGTAAGCCTATGTCAGTAGAAGATAAACTTAAAGAGTTTGTGGGCCATAGCCCAATCCAGGTATTCGCAGGCGCAGTACTTGGCGTATTTATGGCATATTTTATTTGTAACTTTTTCTAGGTGTGCGGACTGTGTGAGACGTCTTATGGTTTTGTATATTCTACTTTAGACGCGTTCCCACTCCGGTTTGAACGTAGCAGTACTAAATTCGCGATAAATCGCTCATTAAGTGCTGACGTTCAAAAGGGTCTGCAGCAGAACATACAAAACTATAAGACGATATGAAAGTGCTACGCCTGGGAGAGCATCGAAAATACTTTCTTCGACATTAGCTATGACTGAGAGAGAATTGAAAATACTTTTTGCGCTATTAGCGAAGCGGTTAAGCAAAAAGTTTTATTCAATTCTAGGCTCAGGCATACTTAGAGACAGTAGGACCGGGCGGAAGAAAGACAAAACGGAAGGATTATTTAGTGATGGAAAAGAATGATAAGATTTATGTAGCAGGTCATAGAGGTCTGGTAGGAAGTGCTATAGTAAGATCTCTCGAGAGACAGGGCTATACCAATGTTATAGGCCGCACTCATAGCGAACTGGATCTTCTTGATCAGCTTGCTGTCAGAAACTTTTTTGAGACAGAAAAACCAGACATAGTAATATTGGCAGCAGCCAAAGTAGGCGGTATTAATGCCAATAATACAGCACCTGCCGATTTTGCATACGAGAATCTTCAAATTCAGTGTAATGTTATTAAGTGTGCTCATGACTATAAGGTCAAGAAACTTCTTTTCCTTGGAAGTACATGTATATATCCTAAGATGGCACCACAGCCTATTCCAGAGGATGCTCTTCTTACAGGTCCTCTTGAACAGACCAATGAGGCTTATGCACTTGCCAAGATTTCGGGTATGCAGATGTGCAAGTATTTCAAGCGTCAGTATGGTGATAATTTTATTAGCTGTATGCCAACAAATCTTTACGGACCACATGATAATTATGAGCTTAATGGTTCACATGTTATGCCTGCAATGATTAGAAAGTTCCATGAGGCCAAGGTAAATAATGCTCCTAGCGTAGAACTTTGGGGAACAGGTTCACCACTTCGTGAGTTCTTATATGTTGATGATATGGCTGATGCCTGCGTATATCTTCTTGAGAATTATGAGGGTGAGCAGCATGTTAATATTGGTACAGGTAAGGAAGTAACTATCAAGCAGCTTGCAGAGACTGTCAAGAAGACAGTTGGTTATGAAGGTGAGATAGTATGGAATAAGGATATGCCAGATGGTACTCCAAGAAAACTTACAGATGTAAGCAAGCTTCATGATATGGGATTTTATCATAAGGTGGATTTGGAAGAAGGCGTAGAACTCGCCTATAACTGGTTTAGGGAAAACGTAGCATCAGCAAGAATGTAATTAATTGGTAAATATATGGTAATTATTGCACCTTTGTTTTTGATATCAATTTCATATTTGTTAGGTGTAATGCTTGAAGGATTACTACGTGACAATGATGGCAGGCTCACTAGAACCTGCCTCATTGGCACTTTTTTTGTTTTAATATTATGGGAAGTTTTTATTCAGGTGGGAGTGAAAATAATCAATGATTTTCGCTTTATTTCGCTTTTGTTTAGTATTGGTCTGTTAATTCTCTTGGTGCTTAGCATCACTTTTAATAAGAAGACAATAGCAGAGCATTTTGAGGTTAAAAACTCAGTATCGGCATTGCCACTTATTATCATTTTCTTATCAGTTATGGCATCAGTTATCTTTTTTTTGATACTAGAACCAGATAGCTCGGGTGACAATAGCCTTGAAACTGTGAATACAGTATTAGCGACGAATACTTGCTTTGAAGTTAATCCACTAACAGGCCAAAATTATAGAGATGGCGAGCTTGGTATGGCTGAAAAGATAGTTACATTACCATATTTCTATGGGTATATAACAGAGCTTTTTGATGCTAATCCTGAGAATATGGTCCTAGGCTCGATGCCTGTATGGGTTCTTCTAATGTCTATTTTTGCTTATTATGTGTGGGCAGATGCTTTTTTCGATGAAGAGAATAAGATAAGACGTACCATGTTTTTTGTGTGTGGAATAATAGTGCTAAATCTTATGGGAACTTTTTCTGTGAATAGTACCTTCTATTATCAAACACTCAAGGGCTTTTCGGGCGAAACCTTTTGCTATTCTGTGCTGATTCCATTTTCCATTTATGAGTGCTTCTATGGCATTAATAAAAGAAAGTGGCAGTCTGGAATATACTTGCTTATGGCATTTGCGTGTACGCTTATATCGGCCAAGATACAGACCGGGCTTGTACCATTTGCTGTAGCGCTTAGCCTTGCTTTTGTTGTATCGCTTGGACTTAGGATAAGGAGGCGCATGGGATGGTAGGTATTATGGGAGATATGCGCCGGGCTCTGGAGATGGCTGGTGGAAGCGTTGGCTTCACTGCTATATTCCTGGCGGGAGTCATAGGTCTTTGGTATGGAAAGTTTGAGAAAAAAGCGGAAAGAGTATTTCTGTTCTGGTATTCGCTGCTTGCATTATTAACAGTTATAAATCCCATATATATAAAGGCTGTTAGAGGCACACTGCCACAGCTTTATTATAATAACTATTATCTGTGGATACTTCCACTTATTCCAGTCATTGTTTATTCCTGCGCTTCGGCGGTTAAAAGACTGGGAAGTATCAAGATGAAGATATTTTTTATAATGGCTTTATTAGCACTTCTTGTGTTAGCATCCACCACTTCATTTACCGCGTCAGAGATGAATGTATTTGAGCGTATGGATGCCAAGGAACGTAAGGATGGAGTTGTAAAATATATTTCATATTCCCTTGATAATATGGAAGCAGACAGCTGTCTTATATGGGGCGAGAGTCAGGTTATGGAGCGAGCACGTCAGATAGATGGACGTATAAAAACTCTTTATGGCAAGGACAAATGGCAACAGGATGGCTGGGATGACAAGGTGTTTGATGAACTTGATCTTGCCTATGAGATTATTAAGACAGCACCTATTATGCAGGATAAATTGCTTGAACTGGCAATAAAATATGACTGTGATTACATTATTTTATCAGTAGAAGGCTTTGAAAACATGAATATCCCAGTTCCGGATTATCTTGGTAAGTATGCGTTAGAATATTCAGATGGTGTATATATCGTTTACTGTAATGAAATGACTGCGCCGGTATATGACGAGGAGTAGCAATTGATTAGTATTATTTCACCTGTTTATAATGCAGAAAAGTATATATCGAAAACCATTGATTCTGTGCTTGGTCAGGATTACGAAGACTTCGAGCTTATTCTGGTTGATGATGGATCGACTGATGGTAGTGCCAGCGTGATAAAAGGCTATAGTGACCCGAGAATTAGATACGCTATAAATGACAATGAAAAGCACGGAGCATTCAGCGCCAGAAATAAAGGGATAAGTTTGGCAACTGGCAGGTACATAGCATTTATTGATGCAGATGATTTATGGGATAAGCAAAAACTTTCCAAAACTCTTGAGTATATGAATGCTAGGAATGCAGCATTTGTTTTTACTGGCTATGAATTTGGAGATGAAAGTGGAATCGGGACAGGTAAGATTGTGCATGTACCAGAGTCGCTTGTATATAAAAAGGCATTGTCACGAACAGTCATATTTACTTCGACAGTTTTGTTTGACACAGATAAGCTTTCAAAGGATTTAATATATATGCCTGACATACCAAGTGAGGATACTGCGACCTGGTGGAATATTCTTAGAACTGGCGTTATAGCGTATGGGCTTGATGAGAATCTGGTTATATATCGAAGGAGTAGTAATACTCTTTCATCCAACAAGCTCACGGCGATAAAACGAATATGGAATCTATATAGAAATGGTGAGAATTTTGGCGTGGTTAAAAGCCTGTATTATATGATGGGCTGGGCTTGGAGAGCCATGGCCAGAAGATTGTAGAAGTACTAAAACAATGGTATAATTAAGTGTTATGAAAAAACTTGAAACATCACGAAGAATTTTAATATTATTTGCATCAACCCTAAGCCTTGTTTGTCAGATTACGGCTTATGGTTTTCTTTGGTTCAACTATTATAAGGATATGGTAGCTCAGATATTCTGGATCAAGGGTGATATCCTTATGATTAGTATATATGCTGTTCTGCTGTTTTTCTTCTCAAGAATGTATGGTGGTATGAAGATTGGATATCTGAAAGCCTGGGAAGTTTTTTTCTCGCAGGTTTTCTCAACACTTTGTGTAAATATCTTTTCTTATGGCATTATATGTCTTATGTCAGCCAAGCTGGTAGTTCCAGTGTATATGCTGGCTCTTATGGGTGTTGATATTGTATGGATAGGTCTTTGGACAGCTATTAGTCAGGGACTATATTCATTCTTGTTTCCTCCTAGGGACATGCTTCTTATATCTGGAGGTCGTCCAACAGAAGATATCGAAGCCAAGTTCGCAAGTCGTCCTGATAAATATAAGATATGTCGCATTATGAACATCAATGAGGGTATTGATGCTATTTGCGAAGAAATCCTTAATAGATATGATGCAGTGGTTTTATGGGATCTTCCTATGAGTGAACGTAATAAGATACTTAAGTTCTGCTATGGCAAGTCAATACGAGTATATCTTATGCCTAAGATTCCAGACGTTCTTATTAAGGGTATGACAGAGATGCATATTTTTGACACACCTATATATCTGACCAGAGAGTATGCACTTACTGTTGAAGAGAGCATTGTTAAGCGTATAGTTGATATTGTTTGTTCACTTCTTCTGATCGTTATAACTTCTCCAATCATGCTACTTACAGCAATTTTTATTAAGTGTTATGACTGGGGGCCAGTTTTGTACAAGCAGATACGTTGTACTCAGGATTCCAAGGAGTTCAAGATACTAAAGTTTAGGTCCATGAAGGTTGATGCGGAAAAGGATGGTAAGGCCAGATTAGCATCCAAGAACGATGACCGTATTACTCCAATTGGTAAGTTTATAAGAGCATGTAGAATCGACGAGCTTCCACAGCTTTTCAATATCTTAAAGGGAGAGATGTCATTCATTGGACCTCGTCCTGAAAGACCAGAGATAATTGCTCAGTATATCGAGGATATGCCAGAGTTTATATTCCGTACTAAGGTAAAAGCAGGACTTGCAGGATATGCTCAGGTTTATGGTAAATATAATACAACTCCTTACGATAAGCTTAAGCTTGATCTTGCTTATATCGAGAATTATTCTATCTGGCTTGATTTTAAGCTCATGCTTCTGACACTTAAAATAGTGCTAAAGCCAGAAAGTACAGAAGGTGTTGATAGTAACCAGACAACAGCCATGAAAAAATAGGATTATAATATGCAGGATTATTTAAATGAAGCAGTAGATTTAAAACGATTTGCGCTTCTTAACAGAAAAAGAATATGGATTGTTCTTTTGGGAGCAGTACTTGGATGCCTTCTTTTTAGTGGAGTGTATTATATAAAGGCAGTGCTCATGGCTGGCCCTGATATGTACCGCTCGAAGGCTCTGTATTATATTACCTTCGATACAGAAGAGTTCGAAGCTGTTCATGATTATTACAATGATTTTACATGGAATGAAGTACTTGACTCCGATGAGATTATGGGAAAGGCTGCCAGTGCGATAGGTGCTGATAAGCAGTATATGGCTGAGATTTCTGTTATCCCAACCATGTCTGATATTCGATTTATCTGGGTATATTTTGAGGATGAGGATATAGAGTCCATACAGAATATGCAGGAGGCAATAGGTCAGGCTCTTAGTGAATTTGCTTTGGAAAAGGAAGGTTTCACTTCCATAGAGAGATGGGATGGACCAATACTTGAAAAGATAGAGGCTCCAGTATTAGTGGTAAGAAACCTGATATTTGGACTTATAGCAGGCGCAGTTTCAGGTCTGATCGTCATGCTGTATTTAAGTGCAAGGGATAGTTCTATACATACATTTGAAGATTTTAATAATCGTTTTGGTGTATATCCTATTGGTATGGTCTTTGGTAAAGGCAAAAAATATTGCGATGATAGACTTCGTGACAATCTTGCGGTGCTTTGCAAGGAAAAGAATATAGAGAAAATCAATTTATTTAGAGCGGAAGCTTTAAATGAAGCCTCTGAGAATGAATTCAAGGCAGAAGATTTTGAGAAAAATGTTATGCCAAGTGGTGTTAAGGTTAGTATGCTTTATCACGAAAATAATGATTCATTTATTGGTGATGTTACTAAAGACACGCCAGGTATCATGCTTGTAAGATGCGGCGCAGATGATCATGGAAGTTTATCAAGAGCTGTTAATAATGCTAAGCTCATGGGAGTTAATATAGTAGCTTACATTTTAGTTGATGGCAATGAAGCATTGTACAACTCTTATTATAAAGTTGGGAAATAATACGTTAATAATTTCGTGTTATTTTGGTATGAATGGAGAAAGGTATGTCATTACAGGTATTAGTATCCTGCATGAATAAAGATATAGATGAACTGGTGGCTAATATGAAGCTTGCAAGTGATGCGATTATAGTCAATCAGTGCGATCATTATGATTATACCGAAAAGGTCTATGATGGCCATAAGGTTAGATTCTTTTCCATGAATGAGAGAGGAGTTGGACTTAGCCGTAATACAGCTCTTCAAAGAAGCGACGCGGATATCATTCTTTTTTCGGATGAAGATATTGTCTACGATGATGATTATTCCAAAAAAGTGTTGGAGGCCTTTCAGGACAGACCTGATGCCGATATGCTTATATTCAATATGAGAGTGTGCGAAGAACGCTTTACATATCATACGGATAAGGAAAAGAGAGTGCATTCATTTAATGCAGGAAGGTATCCAACTTACAGCTTTGCCATTAGACGAGAAAAGCTTATTAGTAGTGGCGTAACCTATTCATTACTTTTTGGCGGTGGTGCCAAGTATAGTGCTGGTGAAGACAGTTTGTTTCTTATGAATTGTATAAAGAAGGGATTAAAAGTGTATGCTCTTCCCATCGAAATAGGTGAGGAAAAGGCAAGACCTTCCACATGGTTCGAGGGTTATACTGAAAAGTTCTTTTATGATAGAGGTGTGCTTTATCATCATCTCTATGGATGGCTAGCACCAGTATTCGCTACAAGATTTATTTTGGCGAAGAAAAGCTTTATGTGCCAGGAGATTCCAGCAGGAAAGGCTTACAAGCTTATAAAAAAGGGTATTAAAGACGCAAAATGATTTTATATATTGTGGTAGCTGCTCTGTCAGTCGTTCTTGCTAGCAGAGTAACTACAGTTACACAATCTAATACACGTGTTTTGACCAGGAGAGTATTAATAAACCGAATTGTTCTTGGCGGTTTATTTGTGCTCCTTTTTTTCGTTTCTGCGCTTCGAATTAATACAGGTAATGACTATCCAACCTATATAGAGCGATTTCACGATATACATTATGGTGTTTATGTCGTTACTGAAAAAGGCTTTAATCAGGTTATAAAGTTTATTTACTGGTTCTTTAATAGTGAATGCTATTTATATGCATTTGCTTTATTTGGAGGACTTACTATAGCTATTTTCCTTATTGGAATGTACAGACAGAGCGACAGCTTTGCGCTTACGTTTTTCCTTTTTATGGCTTTTGGACTGTATTATCAGACCTTCAATACAGTAAGGTACTATTTTGCACTTGCTATAGTGTTATATGCTCATAAGTTTATAACTGACAGGAAATATATCAGCTTTATCGTAACAATATTAATAGCATCACTTTTTCATAAATCAACACTTGTATGTATACCAGTGTATATACTGGCTACGATTCCATGGAAAAAATGGCAGGCGATTTTACTGGCAGTGGTTTCGCCTCTAGGCCTTCTTTTTAGAAATAATCTTATGGATTTATTTGTAAGATTATATCCTTCGTATCAGTTTGAGGAGGAATATCTTGCAGGCGGCACGCTTAGTATTGTCAATATACTTCGTAGCCTTGGTGTTCTATTACTTTGTTTACTATTTTGGAAGGATGCAATTGCAGATAATAAGAAGAACAGATTCTATTTTTATTTGAACTATGCAGCACTTATTGTATATTCCTTCTTTTACTTTATCCCTTTCGTTTCGAGGATAGGATATTATCTCAATATCAGCAATATTCTGCTTATACCTGCGGTAATTAAATCTATTCGCGATGATAGAAAGAGACGTCTGGTAACGGCGCTTGTGGTAATAGCAGGAGTTTTGTATTTTGCACTTTTTTTGAGCAAAGCCTATCAGGTCGAAGTAAAGATACTTCCATATTCATCATGGCTCTATGAGGATTTTGATTTTCTTCCATTAGTGCCAGTGCCATACAAGAATCAATAGTTAGTTATTTGAGGTATTAGCTTTGAAGTTTTCGATTATTGTTGTCACTCTTAATGCAGGAGTTAAGCTTGAAGAAACAGTTAAGAGTGCTCTTTCACAAACCTATAAAGATTATGAGATACTCATCAAGGATGGTGGGTCAAGCGATGGCTCCCTGGATTTTATTCAGACTATAAACTCTGAAAAGGTGCGCGTTGTTAATAAAAATGATACATCTATTTATGACGCTATGAATCAGGCGGTAAAAGCCTGCCGTGGCGAATATGAGATATTCATGAATACAGGAGACTTATTTGCAGGTGACAA
>JAZRXF010000064.1:0-2923 GCA_045600085.1 Lachnospiraceae bacterium | reverse complement strand
ATGGAATTAACAATAGATAGTTTATATACAACACCATTAAATGAAAATGAAAAATATACTACAGGTTTTAACTTCACAAATGAAAACGCAGGAACGCTGGATTTATCAGAACTAGACATTGAAATAGATGTCGCAGGAATAGATGAATATCCTAATGAAGAATACGCTTTATTGCGTAAAAACGGTTTAGGAACATCTGACAGTTCTATTGTATTGGAAGTAAATCCTTATACATCAAAAGTAGAATTGATAGCTGAAAAATGCAGAGACTACCTTACAGATGAAGAAAAGGAAGTAGGAAACAAACCTGCAGTTAGAAAAGGAGCAGAACTAGAACCATTGATTATTCACAAGCACCACCAAGTATTAGGTAAAAGAATAATCAAACCAATAGATATGTACAAACATAAGGAGTATCCTTATATTAAATTTAACTTCGATGGAGTAATAGATAAAGAAATATTACCAGATGGAAGTTATCAATACATACCTGATGAAATCAAAGTTGTAACAGTATGGGGAAGAAAACATTACAAATTTAATCTAGCCACATTTAATGAATTAACTGGATGGAGTAAATTACCAGAGCATCACGAATTAAAAAACGTAAGCATAGAAGAAAAGGCAGCATTGTACGGTATACCTCCATACTATTACACACAATTACAGCAACAGATTTTCGGTCTTAACGCACCTTATGGATTTTTAACAGTAATGAATGAAGATAACTGGTGCGTATATTCATTTTTAGTATGGAGAGATCAGAAAGTTATTAATCAACTTATTATTGAAGACAGTAAAACATGGTTAAAAATTCAAGAAAAAAGACCAAAAGATTTTAATATAGGAGTTGAGATTCATGATACAGATACGAATACTAGAGAGGGAGACGTTCTACAGCCTGGAAGCGGAAGTGAACGATAGACTGCAAATGATGCAGAAACATAATTACAAAATAATTAATATACAATTTTGTGAATGTGTAAAAGCTAATAACCATCGTATCTATTCAGCCATGATAGTGTACGATAAATAATAACAGGGAGTGTTAACACACTCCCTATTTTTTTTATCTAAATTGCCAAACATATTTAATACGCTGTAGATGTTGCTCAGCAGTAAGACTAGAAGCACTATGATAATATCTTAAACCGTATTTTCTACGAGTTTCAATCTTACCAGTCTGCATATTAGTACGATAGCGCAGCCATCTGGAATATTCAGTCTGAGTAATAGGATTATACTGAGGTCTGTAATTATAATGATAGTTATAATTATAGCCACCGTCATATTTATACTGGAACTGATAAAACAAATCAGGACTGTACCAAGATTTAGTTTTAGGACCTCTATATGACTGACCAGCATAATTACGTTTAACAGACTTAGGTTTCTTAGGAAGTATAGACTTAGCATAAGTAGGATAACCATCATACCAACCAGACTTATAATTCTTAGTCTGAGTAAACTTATTGTTATACATACCTAATATCTTAGAAAAGACATCAGAATTATGTTGTAAATCATAAGTTGATAAAGTCATACCTTTAGCAGGAAGCAACACTTCTTTAGAACTATCTTTAGAAGCAGCATATACATTTAAACTAAGTATCTCAAGCGCCTCTTCAATATTAGATTTAACAGCAGGAACTGAATCATCACGAGTACTGCCACCTTTAATAGTCTGAGCAAAATCAAACTTCACAATAGGCTCTGCTGTTTTAACAAACTTATGCTGTTTATTATCCCAAGTCTCGCCATGTAAAGCTAACTTAAGAGCGCATAACTCTGAGAACGATAATTGAGGAGAAGCACCATTAATAGTCTTAGGATTTAAACCACCAGGAATAAAATGCTTCTTATCAACAAAAGCTCTTTGATTATTATCCCAATAAAGTCCACGATACTGACCCATATAATGACAGTATTCTTCCCAAGTAAGATCTTTATTATTTAACCCGCCAGGAATATAGTCATCTTCCTTAACCCAAGCATGTTGATTAGCATCCCAAACTTCACCAAACTTCTCATACTTTAAAACTTTAAGTCTTTCCCAAGCAGTAGGATCGTTATATTCGCCATCCTTAGATTTAGACAAATCAAAATACTGATTTAATCCAGCGAACTCATACTCCCAAAGACTGACAAACTTATTTTTATTAGCATCCCAAACCTTATGTTTAAACGCCATATTAAGTTCTTTACGCTTTTCAAAAGAGATGCCAGGTATGCGTACATCGATAACTTCACCATCATCTGTAGAAATAAACCAAGTAGTGCCACTATTAAGACCTACATTATTCTTCTCAGATAAATCTACAATCTTACCTTTATTAATATCATACCATTTACCTTGAGCAGCTAAAGATTCCTGCCAATCATTAAAATCCTTACCAAATGGAGCATTTATTTTCATAGCACCAAATATAGTAGGAGCAGCAGCATGTAAACCAGCCTGCCAAGTAGCTTTAGGAGATTTTATTATAGACAGCCATAACGGATCGTCAACTTCTACACCACTGGTACGATAATCAATTAAACGTTTCCACGTTTCATTGACATGTCGAGGAACCCAATATCTATCATATAAAGTACCGACAACAGGAGTAGCTTCAAGTATTTTAGTATAAACACTTCTATCTCCATAATCAGCATCAAACTCACTAAAGAACGATCTAAAATCAGAACCCATAGCATCTAAACTTTCCATAGCAAGTAACTCACAAGGAGCAGAAATACTATCAAGTAAAGCGTTAGGACTAGAATAAAACCAATTCAATGCTGAAAGAAACGAAGGATTAGTCTTAAGATACAATCCTCTATCGCCGATAGGAATACCTCCGTGAGTCATTACATACTCTAAAGATTTATTATCGAATGGATCAGTACCATCTTCAACATAATCATAAGCATTATCCCACGA
>JAZRXF010000063.1:0-4893 GCA_045600085.1 Lachnospiraceae bacterium | reverse complement strand
ATACTTGTACTGACCAATCTTCTCTGGAACCTCTGTAGCTGGTGTAAGGTAACCCTTGTTAGCAGCTGTAGCGGCAATTGATCTAGCATCCATAAGAGCAACTGATGAAATCTGACCACTCTGAAGCTTAGAACCCTCTCTGTTAGGGAAGTTTCTTGTAGAGTGTCTGATAGAAAATGCATTATTAGCAGGTGTATCACCAGCACCGAAACATGGTCCACAGAATGCTGTCTTCATGATAGCACCTGTCTGCATGATCTTAGCTGCTGCACCATTCTTAATAAGCTCCATATATACTGGCATAGAAGCTGGGTAAACATTGAGTGTAAACTCATCTGGTCCAATAGAAGCACCATTTAAGATATCAGCTGCTGCACAAATATTCTCGAATCCACCACCTGCACAACCAGCAATAACACCCTGCTCTACATAGAACTTACCATTTCTAATCTTGTCTGTAAGCTTATAATCAACGGCTCCGTCAAGTGATACAAGAGCACGCTTCTCTGTCTCGTGAAGAATATCTTCAAGGTTAGCATTAACCTCATCGATAGTATATGTATTAGATGGATGGAAAGGCATAGCAATCATTGGCTTAATCTTAGAAAGATCAACTTCGATTACACCATCATAGAAAGCTACCTGACCAGGATTGAGTTCCTTGTAATCCTCTGGACGCTTGTGAATATCATAGAACTCCTTGATATTCTCATCTGTAGCCCAGATAGAAGAAAGACATGTTGTCTCTGTAGTCATAACATCTACGCCAATTCTAAAATCAGCAGATAAGTTCTTAACACCAGGTCCAACGAACTCCATTACCTTATTCTTAACATATCCGTTCTTAAATACGGCACCAATGATAGCAAGTGCAACGTCCTGAGGACCAACACCCTTCATAGGCTCGCCTGTCATATATACTGCAACAACGCCTGGCATGTTGATATCGTATGTCTGGTTAAGGAGCTGCTTAACAAGCTCTGGACCACCCTCACCCATTGCCATAGTACCAAGTGCACCATAACGGGTATGTGAGTCAGATCCTAAAATCATACGACCGCCACCTGCAAGCATCTCTCTTGCAAACTGGTGTATAACTGCCTGATGAGGTGGTACATAGATTCCGCCGTACTTCTTAGCACATGTAAGACCAAACATGTGGTCATCTTCATTGATTGTTCCACCTACTGCACAAAGTGAGTTGTGACAGTTTGTAAGTACGTAAGGAATAGGGAACTTCTTAAGTCCTGAAGCTCTTGCTGTCTGAATGATACCTACGAATGTAATATCGTGTGATGTAAGCTTATCAAACTTAATCTTGAGCTTATCCATATTACCTGAAGTATTATGGGACTCAAGAATTCCATAAGCAATAGTATTCTTCTTAGCCTCTTCCTTTGTTACATCTTTGCCTGTCTTGGCCTTTACAGCAGCTACTGCTTCACTATTGTCAGCAACAAGCTCTGTACCATTAACAAGATAGGCTCCACCTTCATACAAGTTAATCATATGCTGCTCCTTTCGGCTCATGCCAAATTGTATATTGTATTATTATAAATAATATCGTTCATTGTAACACAACAAAACCTTATAATTAAAGGGTTTCAAGAAAAAATACAGTATAGAAACCGCAATTTCTATACTGTATCTTAAAAAATCTTTATTTTGTTCAAAATATTTAGTAACTATTCACATCTATGTGCATTCTGCACACTATTTTCTTCTAATAGTTACCTTGTCTAAGTGCCAGATATCATCAACATATTCCTTGATAGTTCTATCAGATGTGAACTTACCACAGTGAGCTGTATTAAGAATTGCCTTCTTAGCCCAGCCAGCCTCGTCCTTGTATGCTTCTTCCACTCTCTTCTGAGCATCAGCATAGCTTCTGAAGTCCTTAAGGATGAAGTATGTATCAGCCTTAGATGTTGATATTGTATTGAGTAATGAGTTATAAAGTGGTCTAAATAAGTCTGGATCTCCAGGAGCATATGTACCATTGATTAACTGCATAAGCACTCTACGAACATCTGGATCGTTGTTGAAAATCTCCATTGGATTATATCCGCCGTAGTTCTCGTATCTAATAACCTCATCAGATGAAAGTCCGAAGATAAATGCATTGTCCTCGCCAACTTCCTCAACGATTTCAACATTAGCACCGTCCATTGTACCGATTGTAACAGCACCGTTAAGCATGAACTTCATGTTACCTGTACCAGATGCTTCCTTGGAAGCTGTAGAAATCTGCTCAGATACATCAGCTGCTGCGAAAATCATCTCTGCGTTAGATACGCGGTAATCTTCAATAAATACAACCTTAATCTTTCCACCGATTGATGGATCATTGTTAACAACATCGGCTACTGAGTTGATAAGCTTGATTGTAAGCTTAGCGTTCATATAACCTGCTGCTGCCTTAGCACCAAAGATAAATGTTCTTGGATAGAAGTCCATACCTGGATTATCCTTGAGCTGATTGTAAAGGTGCATAACATGTAAAATGTTAAGAAGCTGTCTCTTGTACTCGTGAAGTCTCTTAACCTGTACATCAAAGATAGATCTTGGATTAACCTCAATACCGTTGTGCTCTTTTATATACTCTGCAAGACGAACCTTGTTCTGATACTTGATATTCATGAACTCCTGCTGAGCCTTCTCATCGTTGGCATAAACCTTAAGCTTGCTAATCTTTGAAAGATTAGTAATCCAGTCATCACCGATGTGATCTGTTACCCAGTCAGCAAGAAGCTGGTTACCGTGGAGTAAAAATCTACGCTGTGTAATACCGTTAGTCTTGTTGTTGAACTTGTCTGGGAACATCTCGTAGAAGTCCTTAAGTTCCTGATTCTTAAGAATCTCTGTATGAAGTCTGGCAACACCATTTACTGAGTAACCAGCAGCAATTGCAAGGTGTGCCATCTTAACCTGTCCATCATAGATGATTGCCATCTTACGAACCTTGTCCTGGTTACCTGGATACTTAGCTTCGATATCGATGATAAATCTTCTATTAATCTCTTCAATAATCTGATAAACACGAGGAAGTAATCTAGAGAAAAGCTCGATTGGCCACTTCTCAAGAGCCTCTGACATGATTGTATGGTTAGTATAAGCACATGTCTTAGTTGTAACTTCCCATGCTTCGTCCCATGTAAGATAATATTCATCCATAAGGATACGCATAAGCTCAGCTACTGCAACTGTTGGATGTGTATCATTGAGCTGGAATGTAACCTTCTCATGGAACTTCTTGATATCATTATGACTTCTCATATACTTAGCGATAGCTTCCTGTACAGATGCTGATATAAAGAAGTACTGCTGCTTAAGTCTAAGCTCCTTACCAGCATAGTGATTATCGTTAGGATAAAGAACCTCTACGATATTACGAGCAAGGTTCTCCTGCTCTACAGCTTTCTGGTAATCACCCTTATCAAATGAATCAAGTCTGAATACATCTACTGGTTCAGCATCCCAGATACGAAGTGTATTAACGATGCTGTTGCCATAACCTACGATTGGCATATCATAAGGAACAGCCTTAACAACCTGATAGCCTTCCTGGAAATAGTTGTTTCTACCATTCTCGTCTGTTCTGCAGCTTACATATCCACCAAACTTAACTTCCTTGGCATACTCTGGACGACGAAGTTCAAATGGGTTACCATTTTCGAGCCAGTGATCTGGAGCCTCTACCTGATATCCATCGCGAATCTTCTGCTTGAACATACCATATCTATAACGAATACCACATCCATAAGCACTGTAACCAAGTGTTGCAAGTGAATCGAGAAAACAAGCAGCAAGTCTACCAAGACCACCGTTACCAAGAGCTGCATCTGGCTCCTGATCCTCGATAACATTAACATCAAGACCTAGCTCATCGAGAGCTTCAGCTACAGGCTTATAAGCCTTCATATTAATCATCATATTACCAAGAGCTCTACCCATTAAGAACTCCATTGAAAGGTAATAAACTGTCTTAGGATCCTTCTTCTCATATGCCTTTTGAGTTTCAAGCCACATATCTACAACCTGATCCTTAACTGCATAACTTACAGCCTGGAAAATCTGCTGAGGTGTAGCTTCCTCAATAGTCTTTCTATAAAGTGTCTTAATGTTGTAAAGTACACTTCTCTTAAATAATTCTTTGTCAAACGAATCTCTGATTGTTGCACCAGAGGATGTTGTCTTCTTAGGCATTATAAATCCCTCCGTCTGTATATTTTTTCTTGTTCTTCAAACAACTATATCATTGTACACTATTCCAATGAAAAAGTAAAGTTTTTTAATTCTTTTGTGCACTTTGCACATATGTCTTTTATTCAAACGAGCTTATAAATGCATACGCTATTATTATTATAAATATTATGACTGCTACAGCAGTATTGTTTTTTTTGTTTGCATTGCTTGGACTATTAGCAGCATGACTATCTGCTTTATGCAAACCTTCACTATGTCCTATATGACTATCGCTACTGTGATAAGAACAGTTAGCTTCGTTGGAAGAAGCTAAGATATTGGATAACATAGCTTCTTCTTCATTGTAGGAGGTTTTAGTATAAAACCTTGCGCATCTAGGACATATTCCATCTGTGCTTTCATAATCAAAAACCTTTTTACATTTTTTACAAGTTACTAATTGAACTGCCATACACTTCTCCAAATATAAAATCTTATACTATTAAAACATTATAACTGATTCTATTATATTACTTGCACACAATAATGCACTAGAAGATTCTCCACGTTACTATTCACAGTTTTTCTATCCCAATTCCCCTCTTTTTCACCTTCACATAACGAGTTTTTTTCTACTGTAAAAATGCTGATTTTCCTTGAAAAATAAAGGTTTTTTAGCATTTTTTTGTTGTATTTATACTCTTTATG
>JAZRXF010000062.1:0-14712 GCA_045600085.1 Lachnospiraceae bacterium | reverse complement strand
TTTTATCGGCCATAAAATTTGATAAAATATTATGTATTAAGGGTTTATATTGTTTTGGCGGAGGCTATAATGGGGGCAAAAAGATTAAATATAGGACTTCTGGTCAGTACTATTCATAACAGTTTCGATGAAACTATCATCGAAGGTGTGATGCAGGGTGCAAAAGAGCTCGACTGCAATCTAATTATTGTGCCTGGTCATTATATTAATGCAGATTACAATGACAAAGTTCGTACCAAAAACAAATATCAGTACAATTCTCTTTTTTCCTATATCAATAAGAACAATATTGATGCTCTTATAGTAAGTCTTGGTACAATCGCCAATACTCTGTCTGATGATGAGAAAAAACAATTCCTCGGTAATTTCGAAGGTGTTCCTATTGTCCTTGTTGCCAGTGATCTTGATGGTTATTCCAGTGTTAGTTTTGACAATACCTCAGGTCTTCGCGATGGTATCAATGATTTAATCAAGTCAGGAAACTGTAAACATATATGTATGGTAAGTGGACCTCTTACTAATATGGATGCCAGAGAACGTCTTGAAGTATTTAAGGAAGTACTTAGCGAGAATAATCTGACTCTTACAGATAAGCAAATCGTATATGGCAATTTCTCTAAATACTGCGAAGAGCAGGTTGAAGAATTAATCGCTAATAATCCTGATCTCGACGCTATAGTTTTTGCCAATGACTCCATGGCTATTGGTGGTTATGATGTTTTAAAGAAACATAATATATCAATAGGTGAGGATGTACTAGTTATGGGCTTTGATGATACTCCTAGCTCAACCACCATGATTCCTCACTTATCGTCCGTTCGAGCTGATGGTGCTTTACTTGGAAAAGAAGCCATCATTGAATGTGTTAATAATATTCATTCCAATAACCAGTTTGATAAGAAGATAAAAACCAGTATAGTTAAGCGTAGTTCAACTGGTCATAATGATAATCTTATTATAAAAACGCTCTACAACGAAGAATTTGCATCTTTATCAAGAACAGATACGCTTGCAGCTGCTGAACTTATTACAGGAGCGTATTTAAGTGAAAGCATTTACAGTGAAGAGTCTATTTACTTTGAAAAGTATATGACATCTTTTATATCTGATTTCTTTAATCAGGTATCAAACGGACAAAAAGCTGAAATACTTCCATGGATTCGTAAAAACATAGATTTACTTTTCGATTCAACACTGGGCAAAAGAATAGATTTTACTAAATGCATGCAGCTCATCGATTTAATTCGCTCACTGGCTATAAAATGTTTTCCAGACAAAGAAAGCTATATTAATGAGCTTATCTTTTTATATTTAACATATGCTTCCAAGCGTGTTGAAGCCAATAATCAAAGTGAATTTAAAAAGGTTAATATTCACAACTGGTTATCAAATACAATTTCACGAGATATGCTTTATTACGATGATGATGAGTCCAAAGGTTATGCAACTGTAATAGATAAATTCATTTACCTTGGCTACAAGGGAGCTATGCTCTATGTTCTGGACTCTCCTTATCTTTTTGATAAAGAACAAAAAATATCTGGATGGAGTAAACCAGAGAAATTTAAGCTTAAAGGCTTCTCATTTGAGGTGGATAACGTTAAAGTTTTTGAAGATAATGATCCAGAGATTAATTCATACTCACTCTTTAATAATCAGTATGTTCCAAGTGATAGAAGACATACATTTGTAATGGATTTCATATATAGTTATGATGAGCTTCTTGGTATGATGGTTTCAGAGGTTGAAGATTATCTCCTGCTTAAGTACTACGATTCACTTATTGCTCAAGTATGTTCTTCCTGCAAGCACTTATCAACATATAAAGCATATATGGATGTTCAGCATCAATTAGAAAAAGCTCTTGATGAAATCAAAAATGCTAATAAGGAATTGGCTACGATATCCGTTACAGACGAGCTTACTGGTATACTAAACAGACGTGGTTTCTTTGAAAATATAGAAAAATTAATAAACAAAGATGAGAACAAAAATAGAAACTGCGCCATGTTATTCTGTGATATGGACAATCTTAAGCTTATTAATGATCAGTTTGGACATGACGATGGCGACTTTGCGCTTAGAGCTTCTGCTAAAATGCTTAGAAATGCTGTTGGTGACGATGCCGTTATATCAAGAATAGGCGGTGATGAATTTGCTGTTTTCACATTCATCGACAATCAGTCTGATACAGATATTTGTGACAAGATTCATGATGAATGCGATAGATATAATGCATCAAGTGAAAAGACTTATTATATTGATATAAGTACTGGCTCAGTTTCATTTATTAATGATGGCGCTGATGTTAACAAAAAGCTGGATGAAGCCGACGACATCCTCTACCAGAATAAGAGATATAAACGAAAAAATATTATTAAAAAATAAATTAGGGTAGGCTTTTTAGCCTACCCTTAATAATTAATTACGCTTAATTATTTATCTAAGTGATCGTATGGAGAAATTGTGATAATCTTTCCATTCTCATCATACTTAAGCTCTGTATACTTAACGTTACGTCTATGGTTAACACCATTAGAAATCTCACAGTCATGATAGAAGAGATACCACTTACCATGATACTCTACGATTGAGTGATGTGTTGTCCATCCAAGTACTGGCTCAAGGATACGTCCCTGATATGTGAATGGTCCGTCTGGAGTATCTGCTGTAGCGTATACGATGTAGTGAGTTGTACCTGTTGAGTATGATAAGTAGTACTTACCGTTGTACTTATGCATCCAAGGTCCTTCGAAGTAACGTCTCTCTTCATCTGTAGCCTGAAGTGGCTTACCGTTCTCATCTAAAATTACAAGGTGCTTTGGCTCTGTCTTGAATGAAACCATGTCATCGTTAAGCTCTGCGAACATAGGTCCTACAGCATCACGATTCTTGTCGTAGTTGCCATCAAGCTCACCACCCTTAGGATCAAATGAACCTGAGTTCCACTTCTCAAGCTGACCGCCCCAAAGTCCACCATAATATACATAAGCTCTATCATCATCATCAACTAATACAGCTGGATCGATAGAATAGCTTCCTTCAATATAGTTAGGTTCTGGCTTGAAAGGTCCTTCTGGCTTGTCACCTATAGCAACACCAAGACGGAAGATACCGTCCTTGTCTCTTGCTGGGAAGTATAAATAATACTTGCCATTCTTATAAGCTGCATCAGGAGCCCACATCTGCTTGCTAACCCATGGAACATCCTTCATATGAAGTGCTTCGCCATTGTCTACACACTCAGCATCAAGATTATCCATTGAAAGGATGTGATAATCCTCCATCTGATATTCATCACCGTCGTCATTGTCAGCACCATCATGCTCAAGATCATGTGATGGATAGATGTAAATCTTGTCATTAAATACATGTGCAGATGGATCTGCTGTAAAGATATGTCTTACTAATGGTTCTCTTTCTTTCATAAACGTAACCGCCTTTCTCTTTTGCTATTTTCTTCATACCTTCATCGGCATATTGCAGTATCCAATAATCGATTATTAAATACTCTTTGTATTATTTTAACAAAAAAATAGCAATAATGGTAATTAATTATTGCTATTTTTTAAATAATTTATTGTATAATTTAACAATTATTGCTATTAAGATGCTGCTTTAACTTCTGGATCAGGAGATTTTGCATATAGCATTTTAAGCAAGATTGGAACTGTAATACTTGAGAATATAATAAGTAGGATAACTGGAGTAGAGTAAGCATCACTGATAATGCCAAGCTCCTGTCCTTTTTTGGTAATAATAAGAGCAACTTCACCTCTTGTCATCATACCAACTCCGACCTTGAGACAATCAATAGTCTTAATCCTAAAGCACTTAGCACATATACCACAACCAATAATCTTAGTTACACATGCTACTGCTACAAACGCAAGTGAGAACCAGAGCATACTAGAATCAATGGATCTTAAATCTGTCTTAAGACCAATCATAACAAAGAATATTGGTCCAAAAATCATATAATTACTAACTGTAACCTTACGATCGATATAGCCTGCATCCTCAATATTACAAAGAATAATACCAGCAAGATATGCACCTGTAATATCAGCTATACCAAAATATTCCTCTGCTATATAAGCCATTGCAAAACAGAGTGTAAGTCCAATAATAGGAATACGTCTTGTATGAACATATCTATGATCAACTCTCTTGAAAAGCTTATAGAAAAGTACTCCACCAACTAATGCTAATACAAAGAAAGCGCCTGATTTTAAAACTACATCAGAAAACTTTGTTTCTGTGTTATTAAGACTAATTACAAATGTAAGAACAATAATACCTATAACATCATCGATAATAGCAGCTGAAAGAATGGCCTGACCTATTCTTCCCTGAATATATCCTAATTCCTTAAGAGTCTCTACTGTGATACCTACAGAAGTAGCTGTCATAATACATCCAATAAATATGGCTGTATAAAAATTGGTATCATGAATGGAAAATTCTTCACAACCGAAAAATGCAATGTATACTATGGTACCACCAATAAGTGGAATCAAAACACCCGCGCAGGCAATCATAAAAGACATAAAACCAGATTTCTTAATTTCTTTTAAGTTAGTCTCAAGACCTGCAGAAAACATGATAAGTATTACACCTATCTCAGACATATAAGAAAGAAAATCTGATTTCTGAACTATATTAAGTAAACATGGACCAATAATGATACCTGCAATTATCTCTCCTACAACCATAGGAGCCTTACACTTACGTGCAACAAGACCAAAAAACTTTGCAAATACAATGATAATAGCTAAATCTCTGAGAATTAAATATGTTTCCATTTCTATTCATCTTTATATATTCATAATTAATACCGACAATCATTGATTGTATTATCTTTTATATACTTGGTCAATAAAAAATATTAATAAATATAAGTTAATTTATACCATGGATTGTCAGTACACATTTATATCAAAATAAATCCAGGTAGCTATCAAGGTAAATGCTCTCTCTAATAAGTATCTGATACTCAGGCTTAACCAAATAATATATTAACATTTCAAGAACAACTGCACTTCCAAGTCCTCTTCCTTCTATTTTGAAATTGTTAAATCCAAGTGGTAAATATGTATCTCTGATATCATTTATTCCAATAAAAGAAGGATTCTTCATGGCCTTAGAGAACTTATAACCATCTGATGATTCCGGTGAAACACACTGATGCTCTGGATAATCATCTCCAAGACTTTTATGACTCACACTTTCGTAGCATTTCTTTCTATCATTACATCCAATATAACAACATTCATTACATAAAAATTCTATTTTATCTTTTTCTACATCAGATAATGTTTCTAAGTTATCAAAATCCTTATTTAATCTAAAGTCCGGTACCACATATTTAAAATCATCACGGGATAGTTCTTTTTTTAATCCTTCAAAATCAGTGATTACTTTTGTCGTAGATGATACATAATAAAGTGAAGGATATTTATTTTTTAGGTAATCAAGAAGTAAATCTGAATATATAATCACACCATTTTGCGAAAGATCACTGTTACTAAGTAATTCACAAAGTCTATTACATTTTTTATCTGATAAATGCTTTTCCTCAAGTAATGAATTACTAAAGGTCAATCTCACTGAAATATTATATTTTTTTAATAAATCAAATACCTCTTTAGGATTATCATCACCTAGGCATGCTCTTCCTCCGCCCCATAAACAATCACTAGGAGCGCCATATATTGAAGCTATATCCACATAATTGTAAAAATAATCTCTATGCTCATAAAATATTTGGAGAAATATTTTATAAAGTTCATAAAATTCAAAAAGACCTGGCAGGTGAAAATATGCTTTCTTTTTATCTAACATAAATAAATGCTTGTTTTCCTTTCCTATTACTCACTAAATCTGTCGCTATAAAAAATCCCAGATTACGTATAATCTGGGATTTTATTATTATTAATTACTGATATTTTTGTTTATATTACTATTAAATATCATCTTCAGTATTATCTTCATTGATATCTATTTCTTCAACATCAATATCATCATCTTCGATTTCATCATCGAAATCAGGTACGTCCACGGTTACATCTTCAAGTGCGTCATCCACATTGTCGAATTCCGTATTACCATCGCTTACCTTTTCACGTACCTTGGCAATCTGTGCAACTGTTACACCCTCATCAAGGTCAATAAGCTTAACACCCGATGTATCTCTACCGATTATTCTAATATCAGCCATAGGTATCTGAATAATAATACCTGTAGATGTTATCATCATAATCTCATGATCATCATTAACAGCCTTAACACCTACAATATCACCTGTTCTCTCAGTAATCTTGTAGCACTTAACACCCTTACCACCACGGTTCTGTACTGAATACTCGCTAAGATCTGTTCTCTTACCCATACCCTTTTCAGAAACGATAAGAAGTGAATCACCCTGATGATCAAGCTGCATACCTACTACTTCGTCGTCGTATGAAAGGTTCATACCGATAACACCCATAGAGTTACGTCCTGTGTTTCTAACATCTGTTTCCTTGAAACGTATACACTTACCATACTTGGTTACAAGGAATACTTCTGTATCAGCATCTGTCTGCTTAACCTCGATAAGCTCATCATCCTCACGAAGATTGATACCTATGATACCAGTCTTTCTGATATGAGAGAATTCCATAATAGGTGTTTTCTTAACAATACCTTTCTTGGTAACAATAAGAATATTCTTGTCCTCATTGTATTCCTTAACTGGTATTACAGCCGAAACCTTCTCTCCTGGAGTAAGCTGAAGCAGATTAACCATAGCAGTACCTCTTGCAGTTCTACCTGCTTCAGGTACTTCAAATGCCTTTAATCTATACACTCTACCAAGATTTGTAAAGAAGAGTATGTAGTGATGGGTAGTAGTCATAAGAAGATCTTCTATGAAGTCATTCTCAATGGTTGTAATACCCTTTATACCCTTACCACCTCTATGCTGAGCCTTGAAGTTATCAACACTCATTCTCTTGATATATCCCATATGAGTCATAGCAAGTACTGTATTCTCATTAGGAATCATATCTTCCATGGTAATATCACTATCATCAAAGCCAATCTTAGTACGTCTGTCATCGCCATACTTATCAGCTATTTCTACGATTTCTTTCTTAATAACACCAAGAAGTAATTTCTCATCAGAAAGGATAGCTACGAGTTCTTCAATTCTCTTAACAAGTTCAGCATGCTCATTCTCAAGCTTCTCTCGCTCGAGTCCTGTAAGAGCACGAAGTCTCATTTCTACGATAGCATTGGCCTGGATTTCTGATAAAGAAAATCTCTCCATCAGCTTTTCTTTGGCTTCCTGAGTAGTCTTGCTACCACGGATAATAGAAATGACTTCATCAATATTATCGAGGGCAATAAGTAATCCCTGTAATATATGATCTCTTTCTCTTGCTTTATTAAGCTCGTATCTTGATCTTCTTGTTACAACATCCTCCTGATGCTTAAGATATTCCTTAAGTACATCAACAAGAGGAAGAACCTTAGGTTCATTGTTAACAAGTGCAAGCATTATTACACCAAATGTATCCTGAAGCTGAGTATGCTTATAAAGCTGCTTTAAGATAATATTGGCATTGGCATCACGTCTAAGTTCAATAACTACACGCATACCTTCTCTATTGGTCTCATCTCTGATATCTGTGATACCATCGATTTTCTTGTTCTTAACAAGCTCAGCAATCTTAATAATAAGATTAGCTTTATTAACCATATATGGAAGCTCTGTGATAATAATACTTGATTTACCATTATCCATAACTTCGATATTGGAAATACCACGTACCTTTATCTTACCTCTACCTGTACGGTAAGCATCCGATATACCACGAACTCCAAGTATTTCAGCACCTGTTGGAAAATCAGGTCCCTTGATTATCTCCATGAGTTCTTCTACATCAGTATCTCTGTCTTCTTCAACTCTGTTGTCTATAATCTTAACAACAGCACCAATAGTCTCACGAAGATTGTGTGGTGGAATATTTGTTGCCATACCAACAGCAATACCTGTAGTTCCATTAACAAGAAGATTAGGAAATCTTGCTGGAAGTACAGAAGGCTCTTTTTCTGTATCATCAAAGTTAGGAACAAAGTCTACTGTATCCTTGTCCATATCCTGAATCATCTTCATTGATACCTTGGATAATCTTGCCTCTGTATATCGCATGGCAGCTGCAGAGTCACCATCCACTGAACCAAAGTTACCATGGCCATCTACAAGTGTATATCTAAAGTTCCATTCCTGAGCCATATTAACGAGGGCTCCATAAATAGAGCTATCACCGTGTGGATGATATTTACCCATTGTATCACCGACGATACGGGCACATTTTCTATGTGGCTTATCAGGATAGTTAGAAAGTTCGGCCATAGAATGAAGTATTCTTCGTTGTACTGGCTTAAGACCATCACGTACATCAGGAAGTGCTCTCGACGCTATAACACTCATAGCATAGTCGATATAGTACTTCTCCATGGTTTGTTTCATATCAACTTCTTGAACTTTGTCAAAAATATTGTCTTCCATTAATCTGCTCCTATTATTTGCTTAAATCTGGCAAATATATTAAATATCCAAATTCTTTACAAACTTGGCATTAGCTTCAATAAAGTCACGTCTTGGTTCAACCTTATCACCCATAAGAGTTGTGAATGTAAGATCAAGCTCTGACTCTGCTTCATCATCAATACATACCTTAAGAAGAACTCTTCTTTCAGGATCCATTGTTGTTTCCCAAAGCTGGTCAGCATCCATCTCACCAAGACCCTTGTAACGCTGAATCTTGTTACTTGAATCACGACCTACCTCACGAAGAATCTCATCAAGCTCTTCATCAGAATATGCATACCAAATCTTTTTATTTTTCTCCAGCTTGTATAGTGGAGGCTGAGCAAGGTATACATGACCCTGCTTAATAAGCTCTGGCATAAATCTGTAAAGGAAAGTAAGCATAAGTGTGGCAATATGAGCACCATCAACATCGGCATCAGTCATAATAATAATCTTGTGATAACGAAGCTTACTTATATCAAAATCTTCATGAATACCAGTACCGAATACTGTAATCATAGATTTAATTTCTTCATTGCTATAAATCTTATCAAGTCTTGCCTTTTCTACGTTAAGAATCTTTCCGCGCAGCGGTAAAATTGCTTGTGTTGCACGGCTTCTAGCTGACTTGGCAGATCCACCAGCGGAATCTCCCTCTACGATATATATTTCGCAGTTTTCAGGATTTTTATCTGAACAGTCTGCAAGTTTACCAGGAAGAGTAGAACCTTCTAGTGCTGTTTTTCTTCTTGTTAAATCTCTGGCTTTTCTTGCAGCATCTCTTGCACGCTGTGCAAGAATGGATTTATCACAAATAATCTTAGCTACTGCAGGATTCTGCTCAAGATAAATAGTAAGCTGTTCTGAAACTATTGCTTCAACAGCTCCTCTTGCTTCACTATTACCAAGCTTCTGCTTTGTCTGACCTTCAAACTGAGGATCCTCTATCTTAACAGAGATAATAGCTGTAAGACCTTCTCTTATATCATCACCTGATAAGTTAGGCTCTGTATCCTTTAAAATCTTATTATTTCTAGCATACTCATTGAAAATCTTAGTTATTGAACGCTTAAAACCTTCTACATGAGTACCACCCTCTGGTGTATTAATGTTATTAACAAATCCATACATCTTCTCGTTGTAGCCATCATTATGCTGAACTGCAACTTCTACATATACATTATTCTTACTTCCTTCGAAGTACATAACATCTTCATAAAGAGCTGTTTCAGATTTGTTAAGGTATGTAACAAATTCCTTAATACCACCTTCATAGTGGAATACCTTATTTTTAGTATTCTCTTCATCACGAAGGTCACTAAGTTCAATACGAAGTCCCTTAGTAAGGAAAGCCATTTCACGAAGTCTGCTCGCAAGAGTAGAAAATTCGTATACTGTATCTTCAAATATCTCTGGATCTGGCTGGAAAGTTACCTTTGTTCCTGTCTTTTCTTTAGGACAATCACCTACTATCTTAAGGTCGTAACTTTTTTTACCCCTTTCATAACGCTGGTTATGAATCTTACCATCTCTATAAATATCTACTTCAAGCCATGTTGAAAGTGCATTAACAACTGATGCACCTACACCGTGGAGACCACCAGAAACCTTATATCCTCCACCACCAAACTTTCCACCAGCATGAAGTATTGTAAATACAACTTCTACAGCTGGAAGGCCTGCTTTTTTATTAATATCAACAGGAATACCACGTCCATTATCCTCTACAGTAATAGAGTTTCCTGGGTTAATAGATACTTTAATGGTATCACAGTATCCAGCTAAAGCCTCATCCACTGAGTTATCAACTATTTCATATACAAGATGATGAAGACCACGAAGAGCGGTAGTACCAATATACATACCAGGTCTCTTACGAACTGCTTCAAGACCCTCTAATATCTGAATCTGATCAGCACCATAATCATTTGTAACTGTCTCTGTTCCAGTATTTTGAACACTCATTGACTATCTCCTAATTAATTTTCACTAACTAATACACCATTTTCTATCTTGAATATTTTATTAATTTCAAAACGATCATTAACAAAGTCCTCAAGACCTGTACAGGTAATAATAGTTTGTATATCGCCTATACTATCTAAAAGATAATTTTGTCTATTAGAATCAAGTTCTGATAAAACATCATCTAATAATAAAACAGGCTTATCTTTAGCTATTTTTTTAACAATTTCTATTTCAGAAAGCTTAAGTGACAATGCTGCAGTACGCTGCTGTCCCTGTGATCCATACATCCTTATATCAATACCATTTGCTATAAAAGTAAAATCATCTTTATGAGGACCAACATTAGTCATTTTAAGTCTGATATCTCTATCAATACTAGCTTTTAACTTACTTTCAAGTTCATCTGCACTACAATATGGTTCATATTTAATAACCATATCTTCCTTATTGCCAGAAAGCTTTTTATGAATATCATTGATAATAAGATTGAGCTCTTCTATGAATTCTGCTCTTCTGTTAATTATTTTTTTACCATAACTAACAATCTGCATATCATATATGCTGAGCATATCTCTATAATCATTGTTAATATATATTTCTTTTAATGTCTTATTACGCTGATTTATTATTTTATTGTATTGATTTAAATCATATAGATAACTTTGATCAAGCTGACAGAGCTCCATATCCATAAATCTTCTTCTTATAGCAGGAGCATCTTTTATTATTGAAAGATCTTCTGGAGAAAAAAATACAACATTTAATAAACCAAGAAGCTCAGCAGCCTTTTTAATTCTGACTTTATCTATTGCTATACCCTTAGATTTTGACTTTCTAAGATGCATATCAACTCTTCTTTCTAAACCTTCTTTATCGAGAAGAGTTTTTATATGAGCTTCTTCGCTATCGAAATTAATAATCTCTTTATCTTTACTACCTTTATGAGACTTCGTTGGAGCTGATACATATATAGCTTCTAATATATTAGTTTTACCCTGAGCATTATCACCATAAAGGATATTAACACCCTTATCAAAAACTATATTAAGATTTTTATAATTTCTAAAATTTTCAAGTTCTAATGATTTTATAATCATTAAATTAACCTTCTAAAAAACTATTCTTCAATGGTGATAACCTGACCATCAAACTCAACTGTATCACCTGCATAAAGCTTTTTTCCACGCATTGTGCAGACTTCACCATTAACTTTTACATTACCATCAAGTATTTCATACTTGGCCATAACACCGTCACTAACTAAATCAGCTGCTTTTAAAGCCTGACCAAGCTTTATAAATTCATCTCTTAACTTTATATTTTGCATAATAAATCCTAATTATAAGAACTGTTAAGGTTAATAGGTAATATTAAGTAAATATAAGACTCATTCTCATCCTTGATATAACATGGAGCCTTAGGATTTACAAAATAAATTGATATATTCTCATCATCAATAACCTTAAGTGCATCTATTAAAAACTTTGGATTAAAACCAATAACAAGTGGACGACCATTCATTTCAATTTCAATCTCTTCATCCATATTACCGAGAGGAGACTTAACAACAAGCTCAAGTACATTTTCATTGATGTTAACAACTATTGGCTTCTTGTTGCCTTCTTTAGAGAAAAGCATAGATCTGTCTATACACTCATAAAGACTCTTTTTGTTAATAACAATCTTTGTCTCATAATCCTGAGATATCATTTTATTAACATCAAAATAGTTACCTTCAATAAGTCTTGAAACTACCTTTGTATTGTTAAACTCAAATAAAACAAAGTTCTTTGTAATATAGAAATTAACATCATCCTCAGCACCACCTGTAAGGATTTTACTGATTTCATTAAGAGCTTTACCTGGAACAATAGCTTCCATAGGTAAATAATTATTCTTAAGCTCTATATTTCTAATTGATATTCTATGACCATCAAGTGAACTTACTTTAAGCTTATTATTATTAATAAATAAATGAATACCGCTCATAATCTTATTAGTATCACTGTTACCAATAGAGAATATTGTCTGTCTAATAAGATCCTTAAGAGCAAGCTGAGAAATAATAACTGCTTCATTCTTCTCAATATATGGAAGAACTGTGAAGCTTTCACCATTCTCACCATTTATTTCAAAGTTAAGCTTTCCACATTTAATCTTTACTATATTGTCACTTCCTACTTCTATCTCAACATCTGTATCAGGAAGCTTTCTTACAACATCTGAAAACATCTTGGCATCAATAGCTATAACACCATGATCAACAATATTACCTTCTATAGTTGTTTCTATACCAAGATCACCATCATTAGCAGTAAACTTAATAATATCTCCAGAAGCATCAACTAATATACAGTTAAGAATAGACATTGTAGTATTAGCTGGAACTGCTTTTGAAACAATATTAACACCATACATGAGCTGATCTTTTGAACAAATTATTTTCAATGTGAGTCTCCCCTTTTTCGTTTTATTTATATTTTTTATATATTATATTTATTCATATTCTTATTAGGGCATGTTTATATGTTTAAAACCCTTTATATTATACTAAATTTAAGGCTAAAATGGAATGAAAACTAAGTTGAAAATCATTTTTTATAGCAAAATAAAATATAACTTATTAACAGCCTAAAAAGAGGTTATTTTTAATATTTATAAAAAATCCTAATATGAAAGAATTTTATTTTTAAGAATGTCAATTTTATCCTTCATTTCCTGATTGTTTTCAACTTCTTTTTTAATCTTTTCAACACCATGAATAACAGTTGCGTGATCTCTTTCTGTTAATGCTCCTATTGCTTTAAGTGTTGTATCAGTCATTTCTTTACATAAATACATGAAAATATGACGTGGTGTTGCTATTTCAGCTGATCTTTTCTTAGAAATGATATCTTCTGTATTAATATTCAAATGTTCAGCTACTATTTCAAGGATAATATTAGGTGTAATAATAGTAGGCTTATCTGGGAATATAGTATCCTTAAGTGCTTCCTTAGCAAGATCAATATCTATTGGTCTGTTTTGATTAATCTTAGAAAAAGCATTTACCTTATTAAATGCACCTTCTAGCTCACGTACATTTGATTTAATATTAGTAGCAATATAATCAATAACTTCAGCTGGTACCTCTTTTTCAAAGGTTTCAGCATATCTTTGAAGAATAGCTACTCTTGTTTCATATACAGGTGGCTGAATATCAACTATAAGTCCCCATTCAAATCTTGAACGGAATCTTTCATCAAGAGTTGTCATTTCCTTTGGATGCTTATCTGATGAAATAATAATAGCTTTTCCAGCAGAGTGGAGTGCATTAAATGTATGGAAGAATTCTTCCTGAGTTGCCTGTTTACCTATTACAAACTGAATATCATCTATTAATAGAACATCAATATTTCTATATTTTTCTCTTAGCTTAGTCATTGCAGAGGTATTACCACTTGAGTTACCAAGACGAATTGATTCAATAACTTCATTGGTAAATTCCTCACTTGTAACATATAGAACTTTCATATTGTCATAGTTTTCAACAATATAATGTCCAATAGCGTTCATAAGGTGAGTTTTACCAAGTCCTGATCCTCCATATATAAATAGAGGATTAAAATCCTTTCCTGGACTTTCAGCAACTGCAAGACATGCAGAATGAGCCATTGTACTATTAGAACCTACGACAAAAGATTCGAATTTGTATTTATTATTAAGGTTAGCTGCTTTTAATAAATTGGCTCTTGCTGCTGTATCTGATTCAGGCTTGTTATCAACATTTGATTCTGGTTCAAGTATGAATTCTATTTCATGGAATTCACCCATCATTTCTGATATATATGCAAGAAAACAGCTTTTATATTTTTTACTAATATATTCAACCATCTGAGATTGATTATTAGGAACTGATATTGTAACAAGCTTATTGTTGCATCCTATATATTTAAGAGGTGCAATCCAAATGTTGAAAGCTATATCAGTTATTTCAAATTCATTTTTGATGTTAATTTTTATTTCTTCCCATTTTTCAGAAATGATATCCATAAAAATAATCTCCATATTATTTATTTAATAAAAAAACCTTTTTTATTGTACCTAAAATTGTATTTTTTTTCAAACAAGATGATGTTTTATGACATTGTTGTTATATTAGTTTACATATATCTAAAAATAAT
>JAZRXF010000061.1:0-25596 GCA_045600085.1 Lachnospiraceae bacterium | reverse complement strand
TATTCAATAAGCTTTCAAGCACACAATATTATACAGATGTTCATGTTTTTTCTTCCTAAAGTACAAATAGATGGTTCTAGCAAAATATCAATATTATTTGAGAAAAAAACGGAGGACAAACCACAGTATTTTCGAAGCGATTATTTTCATATTTCAACGTATTATGTAGATGAATCAACTTTAAATATTGCCAATAAAATATCACTGGAGGAAAAGAATGAGTTCTTTCTGTCTGTTATAGAGAATGTTTTATCAGATATTGCCAGTAAAGTTGGGAATAATGAAGTGGTTGATGCAATACACGGGGCGGCCGACAGAGTTAGGGAACACAATTACGAAATGATCCTTAAAATGGAAAAATTATCAAAAGGATCTAAAGATAGAAGATATAAGGCAATCACATACATAAAAATTAATTCATTGGGTGAGTGTGCTTATGTAGAAATAATAGATGATAAAAAACAGGTTCAAAAGGTGGATATTACTGAACCAATTACATTTGTATCATTAAATCAAATAATAAAAAAATGTGAGTGGAGAGATCACAGCTTTGTTATGATGAATAACTTGGGCAAAGAATTAGTATCCATAGATTTATCTGATGGAAATATAAAAGTGAAGTCAGTATATAAGCGTTAATAGTATTAGCATTATTTGGATTGTTTAACTTTGTACATTTTGCCTATATTGCATCAACATACCATATATAGTTTTTTTACATTTCTACTTCTAAATGTGGTATAATACTAAAAATGCTATATCATAGGGGTTGCATATTGAAAGATATTAATTTAGATGGAAATAAAATAATAGATAAGGCATCATTCTATAAAGAAATAGAAAGTAAGCTGGCGGCAAGACATGATATTTTAGTGGAAGAGAAAATAGATTCACTAATAGATGTGTTGGCTGATATCACAAAAGATGGAGAAAAGGTTCATATTACATGGGAGAACTATTCTAATTCAGCTGAATGCATGTCAGAGTCTTTCCTTGGCGTAGTCATTGAGATATTTAATATGTTTGAAAGAAAAGAGCTAAGCCTAGAATTAAATGACTAGATGACTTTAAAGCTACTAATTTTATATTAATTAGTGGCTTTTTTTATTTTTCATTGTTAATTAAGCAGTTATATATTAGTATCTGTAGTGGGGATAAATGGAGAGATTATCAATGAAAGAATTATTAGAGCTATATGCCGCATTTTTTAGAATTGGTGGCTTAACTTTCGGCGGTGGACTTACGATGCTGCCAATGCTAAAACATGAACTGGTAGCCAAGAAAAAATGGGTATCAGAGGAAGATTTATTAGATTATTATGCTATTGGCCAGTGTACACCTGGAATCATAGCTGTTAATGTATCAACCTTTGTAGGATACAAAAAAAGAGGAATACCAGGAGCTATTTTTTCTACGCTTGGTATGATAAGTCCATCACTTATTATCGTATCGATTATTGCTGTATTTCTTAGTGAATTTATGAGTAATCCATATGTTGCTCACGCTGTTGGTGGAATAAAGATAGTTGTATGTGCGCTTATGCTTAATACAGTTGTTACTATGGCAAAGAAAACTGTAAAGAATTATATTGGAGCCATAGTGTGCGCACTTGCATTTATTATAGCGATGTTTACGCCAGTTCCTACGGTCGCCATAGTTCTGGTAGCTGGAGTATTTGGTATACTTCTTACCAAAATCGGGAAAGCGAGGTTGAGCTGATGAGAGTATACTTAGAGCTTTTTATCGAATTTTTCCAGATTGGTCTTTTTGCGATAGGTGGTGGACCAGCTACAATACCGTTCCTTATGGATATACCGAAGAGACATGACTGGTATGAGGTTGGTGATGTGGCCAATATGCTCGCCGTAAGTGAGAGTACGCCAGGTCCTATAGGTATTAATATGGCTACGTATGCAGGATATAATGCAGCGGGTATACCAGGTGGTATCGTAGCCACATTTTCACTTGTTTTGCCAAGTCTTATTGTTATTATTTTAATAGCCAAGCTTCTTAATAATTTCAGCAAGAATATATATGTTCAGTCAAGTTTTGGTATGATAAGGCCAGCAGTAACAGGGCTTATAGCAACAGCAGTATATGGCATTTTTAATACAGCATTATTCACTAGCTTGGATGGGCAGTTTAGAGTGCCTGTAGTTCTATTATTAGTCGTAGCAGGATATTTTGTACTAATGAATGTAAAATGGCTTAAGAAGCTTCATCCAGCGTTTTGGATATTGTGCGGTGCCATAATGGGTATCATATTTAAAATGTAAATATGGTGAGTTGAGAGAGGGGATAGAAGATAGTGAATAATATGGAATATCATGGTGAAACAGTATTAGCCAGTGTTCATGCCAAGCTAATCTCGTATGATGAAAATATACCGGATTGTATGTGCAACGTATATCTGACCGATGGACATATTTTTGTTTTGGAAGATAACTACGATGGGACATATACAGATCATGTTATATTAGATAAGACTAGTGTCAGAGATGTTTTAATAGAAGATCCATATAGAAAAAGTTTTAATGATAATGATGGACATCGTACATTTAATCTACTTCAGATTTTGTTTTCTGATAATGTGGCGGCGCAAAAGGCTCCTAAGCAGAAATATTTTACTATAAAGTACACTGATCAAAAGGGCTCAAAGGAAACGTTGTATTTTGATGTTAGAAACCATGCTGCCAAGAAATTTGTGAAGCTATATAAAGAGCATTACAGTAAATAGAATATTGCATGATAATAAAAAAGAAGGCTATGCCAAGTTAAGCATAACCTTCTTTTTTTATGATTATTTATGGTTTTTTAGTTACCTTCTATAGCAACAATTACATTATTCCACTGACCACCATTGAAGTAGTATCCGTCTTCATGAACGGCTGTTAATATACGAACCACATCATCATCAGTAGCTACGTAGTTCATGCGGACAAATCCAAAATCTCCAGCGTCAAGCTGATCTTCAATGATCTTCTTGGCTTCGTCATCTGAGGAAGCAACCTTACCAACGTAAGCTAAGTAATCCTTAGAATCATCTGTAGCAGGAGCCTTGAATGTAAATGAATAGGTATCAGCAGAGAGAACAACGGCTGTATCTGATGATATAAGTAACAGTGAGTTTTTAATATCATCCTGATCATTATTTGTAACATCTACGATATAGTACTGACCATCAAGCATAACCTTGTTCCACTCGTGGGCGCCACCGTTAAGGTAACCTGTTTCCATGATTGCATTGATTCCAGCAAATCTTGCAGTAAGTGCAAATGCCTCAGAATAGCTTTCGCATACACCATAGTTATTGCAAAGGATACCATATGGGTTATGAGCATCGAGGAAAGAATCTGTTATAGTATCAGCAGTAACACTTGTTGATGTTGAGTCAAAATCGTATGATGCATTCTCACAGAAATAATCGTTGATTGCATATACCTTCTCGGCTTCAGTCATTGATGAGCTAACTACTGCACTGGCAATAGACTTGGCTGCATCCATTTCTTCCTTGGTCTTGTTAAGTCTTGAATCAGTATCCTCAGCATAAGCTACTCGTATACATTCATAATCAAATACATAATTGTAACCAGTTATAAATCCGGAAGTTGGGTTCTGTCTATAAGCCTCCACGAACTGACCAAATAAATACTCAAGATTTACTGATTCAGGATAAAGTTCTGTTGGAACAGGAATTACTTCCATTCTTGCAGTGAGAGCGAATGCAAGATATGCTTCAAGCTCATTGTTTGCATATATAATCTTAGACAAATCATCAGTGTTTATGTTGTGGCTCTTATATGCTGCATCGATTAATTTAAGTGTTTCATTATATAACTCAGTTGTGGTATAACCACTAGGGGTTACAGTAGGCTCTGGACCAGTATGATTACCATTATCTGGTTCAGGAGTATCGATATCAGGAGTATCAACATCAGGAGTATCAACATCAGGAGTATCAACATCAGGAGTATCGGTATCAGGATCATCAATGTCAGGAGTATCGGTATCAGGAGTATCGGTATCAGGATCATCAATGTCAGGAGTATCAACATCAGGTGCAGTACCATCAGGATCAGTGATATCGCCATCAGGGTCATCTGTATTATTAGTATTGTCTCCAATTGTTTCACTGATTATTTCTTCAACGTCATCATTCTTTTCTTCTTCATCAGATGTAGGAACCAATGATGTTGTGAGATCATTATTGATAGCACCACCTGTTACTGCAGCCTCTTTTGCAACCTTTTCTTTGATGAGATCCTTATTATTAGAAACATCATCTACTGTGATACCTTCTAATCTAAGACCACAATGAAGGTTGGTATTATAGAATTTTGCAGCAATGTATACATTGCCATCATCTGTTTCATATATTGCACCACCAGAGTATTCAATAAGCATCTTACGAACACTTCCATCAGCCATAGTTACATCGGCATAGAGTGGGATGTCATCAATTGAATTAAGCTTAAATGTAAATGCATCACCAGCTGAACTGTTAGGAACAGCAGAAGCAATAGCTGCTGGATCAACATAATTGCTAATACCAGAAAGTGTGCCATTGCCTTTGGCAATTACTACATATCTATCACCTTTTCTCACGGCAGACTCTATTTGATAATTCATACCAAAAACAGCATTGGTATAGTCGACAGTGAAAGATGAAAGCATAGAAAGCATTTCCTGCTCACCTGCAAATTCATCTATACACATATCTGTGTCAGTAGTAGTTCCTTCATATATAAAACCATAGTCATTGAAGCATCTAAAAATTGAATATTCAGTGGCGCCATCAACTGGTTCCCATGATAATGTATATAAATTTTCGTCGTCCAGTCCCTGAGAAACAACTGGAGCATCGATTCCGTGATCAACAGAGAAGATAGTAACGATAGGTTCATCAAAATATTCACCTGTTTCAAGATCCATCCACTGAACAAGGTATAATCTGTTATTTACTCCCCATGAACCTTTGGAATCTAGTCCAAGATCTTCATCAGTGTATGCACCATCAAGCGAAACTGAAACAAATGGTGTGACTGATAGTATTCCATCTTCGTAAGTAGTTAGTGAAATAGGGTGCCCACCTGTAGGCTGTCCCTGAGTGGCCAAGCCTTCTTTAGCTTGTTCAACATCTTCAAGTGTTCTATATACTCCAAAAGTATTATTGGCGTTATACCAACCAACGGAGTCAACTGACTCGAATTCAAATACATGATCTATAGCCACGCCGTACATAGGATTGGTATATGTAAAGTCAGAATCATCTGTACCACCAGCAAATGCAGATAGAGTGCCTGCAATGCTATCTCCAGAAAGGTTATCTAATATTGCCTGAGTATCAATATCATCGCTGCCATCATCAGACTGGCCATGCTTGCTTTTCTCAACCTTAGTTGACTGATCAGAGTCAGGTGAAGTATTGGTTGTACATCCGGCAAGTGTTGTTGCAACCATAGTGAATGCTAGTAAAGCTGCTACAATTCGTTTTTTCATCTTTTTATTTCTCCCTGCTTTTATATTTAAATATCCAACCGCCAGTTAGTAGCTTTTGAATACTTATATAACTAATACGTATTCAAAAGCTTAATATTATGGGGTTTTTATTAAGAAATTTGTGAATTTTTTTATTTGAGTTTTTTTGAGCCCTTTTAAAGTAGTCTCTTGAAGAATTATAACCTTTGTATCATGTTCCATTCCAATGGTTCCAATGAACAATTATACTATGAATGAGTGCTACGTTTATATTAAGAAAGATAACAATTATTTAGCTTGGCAATATTAGTTATATAGCATTTGATACAGAATGTAAAAAATATTACAATTAATAAAGGTTTGAAGCTGGGAACTTTTTCAGCAAAGCTTAAGCTAAAATGGATTTAATGAAAAAAGTATTATAGAAGGGAAGTAGAATCATTGATTAAAAATGTTATTTTTGATATTGGCAATGTATTAGTCAATTTTAGATGGAAAGAATATCTTGTAGAAAAAGGATTTGAACCTGAAATTATTAAGCGTATTGTTAAGGCATCGGTTGCCAGTCCTTACTGGGATGAATTTGACCGAGGGGTGCTCAGCGAAGAGGAGGCCATGAATTTATTTATAGGACTTGATCCAGGTATTGAGAAGGAACTTCACGAGGCATATGACAGTATTGTAGGTATGATTACCAGACGTGAAGATGCAATCCCTTGGGTGAAGAATCTTAAAGCTGCTGGATACAACGTATATTATTTATCCAACTTTTCCGAGAAGGCTTATAACGAGTGCCATGATACACTGGATTTTATGGAGTATATGGATGGCGGTATTATGTCATTTAGAGAGCATGTTATAAAACCAGATGCAACCATATATACAATGCTCCTTGAAAGATATAATCTTGTGGCAGATGAGTGTGCATTTATTGATGATACAGAGCGTAATATTACTGCAGCTAATCAGCTTGGTATTCATGGAATAGTTCATAACAGTTATGAGGAAACTGTTAGTGAACTGAAAAAGCTTGGAGTATGTTAATATTTCTTGACAAAAGACGTGCTTGATGTAAATATAATCCTTGGATTACATAACATAGGATGGATTTTAAGTTGAGAAAACTATTATTAACAGCAGTAGCTGGCGTTTCTGTTAGCTTGGCAGTACTTACTGGCTGCAATAACTCAGTTAATACTGATGCGGTTCCTGTAAGTGATAATACTGTTTCAGAAGACACAGCCAGTGAGAATAGAGTTGTAGAAGAAGTTCTTCCTGAAGAACCAGAGATACAGCTAGTATATGAAACGAGATTGCTTAGGCAAGTAACGTACTTTGGTGATAATAAAGCCTTCTACTATGAATATAGATATGATGATAATGCAACACTAGTTGGTGCTGATTATTATAATATGGATGATGCACTAGAGCGAAGCGAGGATTACGAATGGACCGAGGAAGGCTATAAGGCCAAGGTTATTGGTAAGACCGCAGAGGGAAGTAGCTATTCTAATGTGTATGACTATGATGAGTATGGCAACTGTGTTCTCGATGTAGAGACATGGGTAGATGGCAGTGAGCACGAATTTAAGCATGGATATACATATAATACTGATGGACTTGTAACTAAGGATACAAGCTATGATGCAGATGGTAATGTGAGTGCATCTGAATCAATTGAGTACAATGAAGAAGGGCTTGATATCAAGCATTCATTTTTTAATAACAGGGGTGGTCTTATCAGTACTAGTGTTAATGAGTACGATGAGAATGGTTTGCTAGTAAAGTATACTAATACTAATAATGATACTAGATATACCTGGTTCAGTGAGAATGAATATGACGACAAGGGTCAGGTTACTAAGATTACATTCTACAATAATGTTGGAAATTATTCTGGCGAGACAGTACTTGAGTACGATGAGGAAAACCGTAAGATAAAAGAAACTCACTACAATACAGATGGTACGCTTGGTGTTGTCAATGAATATGAATATGGAGATGTACCTATTACTGTAGAATAGAGGATTTAACCCGAGAATTTTAGATTATAAGGCTATGCACATTGCATAGTCTTATTTGTTATAATGAGAATATATTTCAGAAATAATAGGAGTTATATGCAGGAAACAACTAAGAAAAAAGAACGATTTATATTGGCTGGTATTGGAACTGATGAGGATTCGATAAGTGCCAGCCTTGATGAGCTTGCTGAACTGGTTAAAACAGCAGGTGGTATTGGCGAGCTTAAGATTATGCAGATTCGAGAAAATAGACATCCTCAGGTCTATATGGGTACAGGTAAGATAGCAGAAATAAAGAGTATGGTTGAGGCCTCAGAGGTAGATGGTGTTGTATTTGATGATGAACTTACAGCATCTCAGCTCAGCAATATAGAGGGGATGCTTGGTTGCAAAGTCATGGATAGAACCATGGTTATTCTTGATATTTTTGCCGCTCATGCAGGTAGTGCCGAAGGAAGTATTCAGGTAGAACTTGCACAGCTTCAGTACAGAGCAACACACCTTGTTGGTATGGGTAAAGTATTGTCAAGACTTGGTGGTGGTATTGGTACTAGAGGACCAGGTGAAAAGAAACTTGAGATTGACAGAAGACGAATTCATGATAGAATAAGCCAGCTCAAAAAAGAACTTCGTGAGGTTGAGAAGCATCGTGAGCTTACAAGAGCGAAGAGAAGTCGCAATCATGAATTTTGTATTTCCATAGTAGGGTATACCAATGCAGGTAAGTCTACTCTACTTAATAAACTTACGAATGCTGGAATCTTAGCCGAGGATATGCTTTTTGCTACACTTGATCCGACAACAAGAGAGTATAAACTTTCCGGTGGAGGTAAGGTTCTTATTACAGATACTGTTGGTTTTATACGTAAGTTACCTCACAACTTGATTGATGCTTTCAAAAGTACTCTTGAGGAGGCTGTATATGCTGATTTAATACTTCATGTGGTTGATGCCGCCGATGAGAGCCGGGACAAGCATATGGATACTGTATACAAGACTCTTGATGAGCTTGGTATAACAGGAAAGTCTATCTTAACTTTATTTAATAAGTGTGATTTGCTTGAAGGCCGTGACAAAGTCATAGATTTTAGAGCGGATAAAACACTAAAAATAAGTGCTAAAACTGGAGAAGGAATTGATCAGCTTGATAAGGTTATTGAAGATTTTATGAATGCTGACCGTGTATATATTGACAGACTGTTCCCATTTTCCGATGCAGGTCTCGTGGCAAGAATGCATGAGTCTGGTAGTATCAAGGAAGAATACCGAGAAGACGGTATATATGTTCAGGGATATGTGAAAAAAGAACTGGGACTAGATTAGATCAAGAATCTGGTCCCAATTATTTACTCTAACGTAATTATCGGATGGTAATATTGCATCCTTATTCCATGGCCTGTTGAAGACTGCAACCTTGCAATTGTCAAAATGTTCAAGATGCCCAAAGGCAGCAGGTGAATCTTCGATAGCAAGGTCAAATGTCATTGAATATAAATCATCAAGAGTCATATTAAAGGTGCTATTTTGATTGAAAATCTCGCGTCCATATTTGTCGACGCAGTATAAAGGTAGTCTTGAAAGATTGTGATTATCAAGCCACTGTCTTGATGGCTCATATGAGTCAAATGGACGACCAGTTATGATTTTGACATCGTGTCCCGCGTCCACAAGCTTGTTAATTGCAATGGAAGCACCTTTAGTTTCTTCATAAGCAAGAAGTATCTCAGGAAGATGTCCTTCCTTCATAAGAGCATCATACTGCTCATCTGTTAAGCCGAAGCTTTTCTGTAAGTTGAAAAAACTAACCTCTTCGTAAGGTTTTTTTATACCGAAAAGTCTATCGGCTATCAGGCAGAAGTATCTGGCTGTTTCGCATATAACATCATCAAAATCAATATATATATTCATTGTTTTCTCCGAAAAAAAGAGTGATATTAATCTAGCTTAGGGCTGCACCAATAGCAGTAATATACTTGCCATTATCAGTACTTACAAAATTGGTATTTGTATAGAGCCGTCTAAAGGCATCGAGCGTAGGGGAAAGTTCCTTGGCTCCACTGAGCCCTCCAATCATAACTATGTTGCTAACGCCCATATTATTGGCCATAAGACATCCTGTCTGGATGATATTTTCTAGTACCAGGTTAATAAGTCCTGAGGCCAGATCACTTTTGGATGCCTCACTATATATCTTACCAAAATTCGATACAGTAAGGTCCATGTCAAGTCCTTCTATACGATTGGTTGCAACATCTGAAAGCATAATATTAACATTGCCGTGTGTGCCACCTTCGGCAAGCTTATAGATTTCATTGTAATATACAGTGCCAAGAATATATTTGGAGAGGCCAACAAGTGTACCACCGCCAAGACCAAGACCACCGACGTGCGATGCGACTTTGTCCTTAACACGGATATATGTTGTTCCTGTTCCCATGCTAATTAGAAGAAAATCATCAAGGTCTGGAGCAAAGTATCTGGCGCCATTTGCATCAGCATCAAACTCGTGAATATATTTAGTGTTGATATTCATTATCTTACTATCAAATCCAGAAGCGCCGACTCCTGTGAGCTGGATAGACTCGATATCGGCGCGTTTTATCTCATTTTTCTCCATAAATGAATTGAATATATCGTAGATATCGCCATCAGTAGGTACGGATTTGACCTTTAATAAATCCAATATTTTGTTGTCTTTAAGTGCAGCAAGTTTAGTTGAAGTGCTTCCTGCATCTATTCCTATTTTTATTCCCATAAGCGTATTATAACCGAGCTTTATAGATAGGGCAATGTTGTTGTATAATTAACGAAAAGGCGATTTGGAAGGATAGATATATGAAAAAACTGTATTTTGTAAGACATGGAGAAAGCGAGTGGAATGTTGCCGATAAGATATGCGGTAGCACAGATATTCCATTGACAGATAAAGGAAGAGAGCAGGCAATTGAAACAGGCAATCTGATTAACAGTATGGGCATAAAGATTGATCAAATACTATATTCACCGCTTAAAAGGGCTGCCGATACTGCTAGAACCATATCAGAACTTACTGGAATACCAGCATATGAGGAACCAAGGATAACAGAGCAGTGTTTTGGTAAATATGAAGGCGTTTCACCTCGTTCACGCGAGGATTTTAAGCTGGCAAAGCAGCAGTTTGTGAATAGCTATGAGGGTGGAGAGTCAATGCTTAGATTAGCTCAGAGAATCTATAACGTAATCGATGAGATTAAGGCATCAGACAAAACATATATGATAGTAGCTCATAATGGTATAGCACGAGTGGTTAAATCATATTTTGAAGATATGACCAATGAAGAATACGGAAGCTATGGAGTGAAGAACTGTGCTGTTACAGAATTTGAGTTTAAGTGATTGTAGATTGATAAAAGCGATATGTTATTTAATGATGTTTTATGGGAACAAAAACTGAAGATTAATACTGAGGGAAGAGATGAAAGCTGCAGTGATGAGCATCATCAACCATATCAGCCAACATATTATGCTGTCCTTGAGCATATTGCTGCAACGGGGATAATTGGTAGTAATACAGTGCTTGTTGACTATGGCTGTGGCAAGGGGCGCGTGCTATTTTTTATGTTTCACGAATTTGGCTGCAGATGTATAGGCATAGAGCGTGAAGAAAAGTTCTATAGCGCCGCTATACGGAATATGTCTACATTCATCGATAAGAGGAAGGTAGGTAACTCTATCAGCATAGTAAAATGTGATGCTGAAAAATATGAAGTACCTTTGGAGGCAGATACTTTTTTCTTCTTTAATCCCTTTTCGGTAAATATATTAATGGGGACTATGCAGCGTATTATGGACTCGTATTATGAGAATCCAAGACGGCTGAAGTTTATCTTTTACTATATACTACCAGAAACAGATGTATATCTGTCTTATATTCCAGAACTAAAGCTTGTATATGAAAAGAGCATGCATGAAGCCGTGGAAAGTAGGGACAGAAAACATATCCTACGAGTTTACACGTTGGTTTGACATATTAGTAAATAAGCAATTATAATTTTTATGAATATACGTTAGTGGAGGTATGCTAATGAAATTAGCAAAAATAACTAAGTTAATAAGCGCAGTACTAATAAGTGCTGTATGTTTAGCGGGGTGTGCAGGACAAAGCGAGCGAATGATGTTTGGTACAGGTGGTACAGCAGGTACCTATTATGCATATGGAGGAGTATTAGCTCAGTATATGCGTACCAATGCAGATATAAAAGTGACAGCAGTGTCAACGGGCGGTTCAAAAGTTAATATTCAAAGTATTCAGGATGGAGATTATCAGCTTGGATTTGCTCAGTCAGATGTTATGACCTATGCGTGGGATGGTATACGAGCATTTGAAAAGGATGGTCCAACCCATGATTTTAGGGTTCTTGGTTCTCTATATAATGAAACAGTACAGCTTTTTACTATGGATCCAAGTATCAAGTCAGTATCGGATTTAAAGGGTAAAAGAGTATCGATTGGTGCTAGTGGTTCAGGTGTATACTTCAATGCCATCGATGTATTAGAGGGCGCAGGTATGACAGTTGCTGATATTCTTCCACAGTATCAGTCATTTGAAGATTCTAAGGAAGCTCTTAAGGATGGACGTATTGATGCGGCGTTTATTGTGGCTGGTGCCCCTACATCAGCGATTACAGAGCTTGCAACTACCAATGGAGTATATCTAGTTAATATTGATGGTGAAATAAGAGATAAGATAATGGAGAAGTGTCCATATTATGTGGCTCTTGAACTACCAGCAGGAACATATCCAGGTCAGGATGAGCCTGTAGAGACCATCACGGTTAAGGCTGTGTTATTAGTTTCTGCATATGTTAGTGATGACGATGTTTATAAGCTTACTTCAGCTATTTTTGATCATACAGAAGAAATAACACTTGAAAATGCCAAAGGTGCAGAGCTTTCGGTAGAGAATGCAACAAGTACCAATACAGTTCCATACCATGCAGGCGCAGCAAGATACTATGCTGAGCATGGTGTAACAGTAGAAACATTAGAGTAAGGAGGTCAAACCAGTGAGCGATAGCAAAAGAAAAGAATTGGAAAGAGAACTTGTTGAACGCGAAGTGGAGTTTGACATCGAAGAAGAAAAGAAGCTTGATGATTACAATTCATTTGTGGATAATGCTGAGCACGAAGTCCATGAAGATATTGATGTGGTTATGCGTAAGTATGACAGAGAATCCAATGTACGAGTTTGGGCGGGCAAGCCAAAGGTAGTAGTTAGTCTTATACTTGGTATATTCTCGCTTTGGTGTATATATGTAACTCTTTTTGCAACATTCCTTGAGGAAATAAGACTTACTTCTTTTATGGGACTGGTCGTGCTCATGGGATTTCTTATTTACCCAATAAAGAAGGGTGAGCAGAAGGTTAATCATTTACCATTTTATGACATCATAATGATGATTCTTGGTTCATCAGCATTTTTCTATTTTACATTTAATGCGAATACCATCATCAATCAGGGTACCAGGTTCCAGTGGTATCAGATAGTCATTGGTATAATCGGAATATTGGCGCTTGTTGAGATAACAAGACGATGCGTTGGTATGCCTATTCTTGTTGTAGCAGCATTTTTTGTTATATATGCGATGACATATGGACTTACTAACCCAGATTTTGCACTTAGGATTCGTTACTTTGTACGTAATCTTTTTTATACAAAGGAAGGTATATTCTCGACACCAGTTAATGTTTGCTCCAAGTACATAGTGGTATTCATTATATTTGGTGCGTTTCTTGAAAGAACAGGTATATCAAATTTTTTCATTGATCTTGCCAACTGTTTAGCAGGTCGATTTGCAGGTGGCCCAGCCAAGGTTGCTGTTATATCATCAGCTCTTTGTGGTATGGTATCTGGTTCGTCAGTAGGTAATACTGTTACAACAGGTTCAGTTACTATTCCTATGATGAAGAAGAATGGTTATAAGGCAGAGTTCGCAGGTGCAGTCGAAGCGGCTTCATCTACAGGTGGTCAGATAATGCCACCTATTATGGGTGCAGCAGCATTCCTTATGGCCGATTTTGTTGGTCAGCCTTATTCAAGTATTATTGAAAGAGCAATACTTCCAGCTATTCTTTATTTTGCGGGTATCTTTATTTCGGTTCATCTTGAGGCAAAGAAGAATAATCTTAAGGGTATTGCCAAGGAAGAACTTCCTAAGTTTGGACATCTTATCAAGAAGATATATTTGTTATTGCCATTAGTTCTTCTTGTTATCTTTGTATCAGGTAATTATATGACGATGCAAAAGGCTGCTTCATACGCAATCATTGCATCCATAGTAGTAAGCTTATTCAATAAAGAGAATAGAATTACACCAAGTAAGATATTTGATGCGCTTGTTGCTGGTGGTAAGAGTTCTATTACTGTAGGTGCAGCATGTGGTGTGGCAGGTATTATCTCAGGAACTATTTCTATGACAGGTCTTGCCAATGATCTTATCAATGCGATTGTTGGTGTGGCTGGCGACAAGCTCATTATCGCTCTTGTTCTTACAATGCTTTGCTGTATCGTTCTTGGAATGGGTGTTCCTACAACAGCTAATTACTGTATCATGGCAGCAACAACAGCTCCTATTCTTATAAGAATGGGTGTGCCAGTATTAGCAGCTCATTTCTTTGTGTTCTATTTTGGTATCGTGGCTGATATTACTCCTCCAGTAGCGCTCGCTGCTTATGCAGGTTCGGCTATTGCCAAGAGTAAGCCAATGAAGACAGCATTTAATGCTTCTAAGCTTGCGGTAGCAGTATTCATAGTTCCATATATGTTCTGCTATAATCCAGCAATGCTTCTTATCGATACGTCGCCACTTCAAGTTGCTCAGATAGCAATAACTTCATTTGTCGGAGTGTTTGGTATAGCATCGGCTCTTGAGGGATATTGTATTTCAAATATGAATATAGTTATTAGAGTGCTTATTGCGGTAGGCGGTCTACTACTTATTCATCCAGCTCTTGTAACAGATGTTGTTGGACTTGTTATAGTTGTTTTGTGCATGGCATTTCAGTATATGATTGCCAAAAAGGCAGTAGTAGCTTCTTAGAAAAATTATGGAAGTAGAAGTTAATTATTTCAAAAAACTGGATAGAAAAATGGTGCGGGGTAAGGTTTTTTGCGCCGATGGAAAGTTCAGGCAGGGTACAGTTATTCTAGAAGATAACGAGATTGTAGATGTTGATTTTTCGCTTGCTGATCTTAATGGCGGAAGAATCGTACCAACTAAATATATTCTTCCGGGACTTATCGATATCCATATGCATGGGGCAAATGGAATAGATGCAAGTGCGGCTAGTATAGAAGATCTCGCGCATCTTGATAAATATGAAAGAGAACATGGTATAGTTTCGTATCTTCTGGCTACTATGACACTTCCGATGGAGAAGCTTGATAACGTATGTCAAACTATTGCGGGAGCCATGGCATCAGGCGAAGTATATGGGCTTCGAGGGGCGTATATAGAAGGGCCGTTTATTAACTCAAAGAAATGCGGTGCTCAAAATAGTGAAAATGCTCTTATACCAAGCACTGAAAATGCCGATAAATTATTTAGCATTATTGATAAGTGCAGACGTGTAAAGTGTGTTGCGGTAGCTCCAGAGCTTGATGGAAGTGAGAAACTCATAAAGGCTCTTTCAGATAAAGGAATAATAGTATCTATAGCGCATACATTAGCTGACTATAATCAGGCCATTTCAGGATTTGAAGCAGGCGCAAGTCAGGTCACTCATCTTTATAATGCAATGTCTTCATTTAATCATAGGAACCCAGGAGTAGTGGGGGCTGCATTCGACAAAGCGAAGTTCGTAGAATTAATAGCTGATGGTTATCATATTAATGAATCAGTAGTACGTAGTACATTTGCTATGTATGGAGAAGATAGAGTGATATTAGTCAGCGACAGCACTATGGCTACAGGACTTGATGACGGGAACTATTCACTTGGAGACAACGAAATAACAGTAAAGGGCAATAAAGCTGTTCTTCGGGATGATGAAACGGTTCTTGCAGGAAGTGCGTCCAATCTATTTGATTGCATGGTTAGTGCAATTAAAATGGGTGTTGAGCCGGCCAAAGCTGTCAAGGCTGCAACTATCAATCCGGCCAAGAGACTAAACATAGATATGATGTATGGGTCCATTGAAAAGGGCAAAATGCCAGGACTTATTGTGACTAACGATAAGTGGGAGATAGAACAGGTTATATTGTAGGTTGGTGTAATAAATATGAGTACACAGATCGATAACTTTCTTCGAAAATCCAATGTTAATGTTACTGAAGTAATGTATATGACGCGTATTGGGAGAAAAACCTGTCTTCATCTTGAGGGTGGACGAGAGGTTGAAACCTTTCACCCGCTAAAAAGGGTTATTGAAGCATTTCCAATCGGTAGTTTTGAAATTATAAATAAGGGTATTGCAATAGCCCCATGTTTTGTGGAGCGTGCACAGTACAATGTGTTTCGAATGAAGGACGGAACAGAATTTCATGGACGTGCGCGTAAGAAGAAGAATGAACCTGGCAGTACTGTGCTAACTAGTGGACGGCATGGACTGGAGTGGGCTCAATTTAGTATACTAGATAACCTTCCAATAGCCTTTTGCATTATTGAACTTGTGTTTGATAAAAGTAATAACCAAATAGATTTTATTTTTAGATACTGCAATAAAGAAATGGGGGTCTTAGAAAAAAGGCCTTTTGATGAAATGATTAATAAATCATTTTACGAAAATTTCACAAATGGGGATGAAAAATGGTTAGGTATATATGCCGATGTTGCAATTAATGGTGTGACCCAGGTAGTAGAAGATTATAGTCCCAAGGTAGGGGCGAAAGTCAGAATTTATTGCTATCAGCCAAAGCCTAACTTTTGTGCGTGTGCATTAACAGTGATATAGTTAATAAATAATCGTAATAAAAAAGGATTGATGTTTTTACATCAATCCCTTTTTTATTTTATAAACCTGATTAAGTCTTTTAATTACTTAAGACCTGACCACTTCCAGTTAACGATTTCAGGAAGATCCTCACCTGTTGAGTGGATGTACTGCTTATGCTCAACAAGCTTATCGCTCATCTTCTGGTAGAGGTATGCACCACGGTTACCAAGCTCTGGTAAGTGAAGAAGAGCAAGCTGTACAAGATGGAATCTATCAACATCGTTCTGTACACGTACATCAAATGCTGTAGTGATTGTACCCTCTTCCTTATATCCACGTACATGCATAAGTCTGTTGTTGTGACGTCTGTATGTAAGCTCATGGATGAGTGATGAATATCCATGGAAGTTGAAGATTACTGGCTTATTAGGTGTGAAGAGCATATCGTACTCAGCGTCTGTTAATCCGTGTGGATGCTCATTGCTTGGCTGAAGCTTGAATAAGTCTACTACGTTGATAAATCTAATCTTAACTTCTGGTAATTCCTCGTTAAGGATTGAAACAGCTGCAAGAGCCTCAAGTGTAGGAGTCTCACCAGCACATGCGAAGATGATATCTGGCTCCTGACCAGCATCGTTAGATGCCCAATCCCAAATACTAATACCCTGTGTACAGTGCTTAACAGCCTGCTCCATAGTGAGCCACTGTGGACGTGGGTGCTTAGAAGCAACGATAACGTTTACATAGTTACGGCTCTTGATACAGTGATCAAAGCATGAAAGTAAACAGTTAGCGTCTGGTGGAAGATAGAGACGTACAACGTCTGCCTTCTTATTAGCAATATGATCCATGAAACCAGGATCCTGATGTGTAAATCCGTTGTGATCCTGCTGCCATACTGTTGATGCCATAATTAAGTTAAGAGAAGCAATTTCCTCTCTCCAAGGAAGCTGATTACATACCTTTAACCACTTAGCATGCTGAGCTGGCATTGAATCGATGAAACGAAGGAATGCTTCGTAGCTTGCGAAGAAACCGTGACGACCAGTAAGAAGGTAACCCTCTAACCAACCTTCACACATATGCTCTGAAAGCATACCATCCATGATACGTCCATCAAGTGCAAGACCTTCGTCAGTATCAAGAATTTCTGCGTTCCAATCTCTGCTTGTAGCTTCAAATGCATGGTTGAGACGGTTAGACATTGTCTCATCTGGTCCGAAGATACGGAAGTTTCTGCTTTCCTCATTAAGCTTGAAGATATCACGAACGAACTTACCAAGCTCGATCATATCCTGACCTTCAATCTTACCAGGATACTGTACATCAAATGCGTAATCACGGAAATCTGGAAGTCTAAGATCTCTAAGAAGAAGACCACCATTAGCGTGTGGGTTAGCACCGATTCTTCTTGTACCTGTTGGACAAAGAGCCTTGATTTCAGGAATAACCTTACCATCCTCTGTGAAGAGCTCTTCTGCGTGGTAGCTCTCTAACCACTCCTTTAATACATCAAGGTGATGTGGCTTATCCATCATGATAGGTACCTGATGAGCGTGGAAGCTGTCTTCGATTCTTACGCCATCAACAACCTTTGGACCTGTCCATCCCTTTGGTGTACGAAGTACGATCATTGGCCATACTGGACGAGTAGCATCGTTGTTCTCACGAGCGTTCTTCTGGATTGTCTTAATCTCTTCGATTACAACATCCATTGTCTCAGCCATAAGCTTATGCATTGTCATTGGATCAGAACCTTCTACATAGTAAGGCTTCCAACCATTACCCTTGAAGAATGCATCAAGCTCTTCCTTAGAAATACGAGAGAAGATTGTTGGGTTTGCAATCTTGTAACCATTGAGGTGAAGAATAGGAAGAACTGCACCATCAGTGATTGGGTTAAGGAACTTGTTTGACTGCCATGAAGTAGCGAGAGGACCTGTCTCAGCCTCACCATCACCTACTGTTACAGCAGCGATAAGATCTGGGTTATCAAATACAGCACCGAAAGCGTGAGCGATACCATAACCAAGCTCACCACCTTCATTTATAGAACCAGGAGTTTCTGGAGCACAGTGGCTAGGAACACCGCCTGGGAATGAGAACTGCTTACAAAGCTTCTGAAGACCATACATATCCTCACTTACGTTTGGATATACTTCACTGTATGTACCTTCTACATATGTATTAGAAATGTAGAAGTTTCCACCATGACCAGGTCCAGAAAGTAATATAAGGTCAAGATCGTAACGCTTGATAGCACGGTTAAGGTGTGCGTATACAAAGTTCTGTCCTGGAACTGTTCCCCAGTGACCAACGATCTTCTTCTTAACCTGCTCCATTGTAAGTGGCTGACGAAGAAGTGGATTCTCTAATAAGTAGAGCTGTGCAGCAGATAAGTAGTTAACTGCACGAAAGTACTTGTCCATGCTGGCAAGTAATTCATTTGTAATGTCTGTATCATTGCAGACTACGTAGTTATTACTCATGTAAATAACTCCTTTCAGGATATTTCAACATCTATAATGTTCTGTGTAGCATTTTATCAATAGGAAAAATCAAGTTCAATGTAAATAAAGTTAAAGATATTAAGAAAAAAGTACGATTTTATAGTGTAAATTGTTAAAAAGTACATCTCCAGATTGGTGAATCTGTATAAAAATATGATATTTGATATGCGATAATGGTAAAGAGTGATGGCATAATTCACATATTTAAAACAAGAAAAGATAGCAAATGCTACAAATAAATAATTGCCAAATGAGGATTTTAACTATATAATCTTACATAAAATGTCGGTATTAGAGGTTACGACATTACATATAATATGAAAGGATGTATTACTATGAAGGCATACAAGGATATGACAAAAGAAGAGCTTCAGGCTCTCAAGGATGAACTCACAAAAATGTACGAGGATGCCAAAGGCAAGGGGCTTAAGCTCAATATGGCCAGAGGTCTTCCATCAGCAGAGCAGCTTGATATGGAAGCTGATTTTTTCAACACCCTTAATCCTTCAGTTAATTTTAAATCAGAAGCAGGGATTGACTGCCGTAACTACGGTGAATTAATCGGTATTGCAGAGGCTAGAAAGCTTATGGGTGATATGCTTGAGATTCCTGCTGATAACGTATTTGTATTTGGTAACTCATCACTTAACGTTATGTATGATACGGTTGCTCGTTCAGTAATCCACGGTGTATGTGGTTCTACTCCATGGTGCAAGCTTGACAAGGTTAAGTTCCTTTGCCCAGTACCAGGATATGACAGACACTTTGCTATTACAGAGCAGTTCGGTATTGAGATGATTAATATTCCTATGAAGGCTGATGGCCCTGATATGGATATGGTAGAGCAGTATGTTAATAGTGACCCAGCGGTAAAGGGTATCTGGTGTGTACCAAAGTACTCTAATCCACAGGGCGTTACATATTCTGATGAAGTAGTGCTTAGATTTGCTAATCTCAAGCCAGCAGCTGAAGACTTCAGAATCTACTGGGACAATGCTTATGCAATTCATCATTTATATGATGATAAGCAGGATCAGCTTATCGAGATTCTTGATGCTTGTACTAAGGCTGGTAACCCAGATATGGTATTCAAGTTCTGTTCTACTTCAAAGGTAACATTCCCAGGTTCTGGTATTGCAGCACTTGGTGCTTCTACTAAAAACCTTGATTTCATCAAGAAGATTATGACAGTTCAGACAATTGGTCATGATAAGCTCAACCAGCTTCGTCATGTTAGATATTTCAAGGATTTTGCGGGTATGAAGGCTCATATGAAGAAACATGCCGAGATTCTTCGTCCTAAGTTCGAGTTAGTATTATCACAGCTTGAGAAGGAACTTGGCGGTCTTGGTATCGGTGAGTGGACAAAGCCAATCGGTGGTTACTTTGTATCATTCCAGTCAGTAGATGGATGCGCAAAGAAAATTGTTGCTATGTGTAAGGATGCAGGTGTAACACTTACAGGTGCAGGTGCTACATATCCATATAAGAATGATCCACAGGATTCTAACATCCGTATTGCTCCAACATTCCCACCAATCGCTGAGCTTGAGCAGGCACTTGAGATATTTGTTCTCTGTGTAAAGCTTGCAAGTGTTGAGAAGCTTCTTGAGGCATAATCTGATAGAATTATTCTAAATATTTAAATTATTAAAGTCAGGCTGTCAGAGCCTGGCTTTTTTTGTAGTCTATAGGCAAAAAAGACAGAAGCATATAAGTGACATAAAAGGTCGTCTTGCAGTATAAGATGGAGCAGTGGTAATACTGGAAGAATAGTGTTGTCTGGGGATTAGCCTACGAGTGGGTAGTATTTTGGTCAGGATATATGTACAATAGGATTAGAAGTTAATCAGAAATTAATCAGGCAATTATCAGATAATTATCAGAAGAAGATTGTGAACTGATGATGAATTTATGAAGTAAAACGAAAGGTTAGGTTACTAGTCGTGGCATTTGACGGAATTACTATTGCTTCTGTGGTACAGGAGCTTAATGAAAAAATAGTAGGTGGAAGAATATTAAAAATAGCTCAGCCAGAAAAGGTTGAGCTTATAATCACAGTTAAGGATGAAGGCAAGCAGTACAGACTTCTTATCAGTGCTGATCCATCGCTACCACTCATATATATGACAGAGGATAACAAGCCGAGTCCTCTTACTGCTCCAACATTTTGTATGCTTCTTAGAAAGCATCTTCAGAATGCCAAGTTTATAAGCTTTTCGCAGCCAGATTTTGAGCGAATAGTTCGTATAGAGTTTGAGCATCTAAATGAGATGGGAGATCTATGTACCAAAACTCTTATAGTTGAGCTTATGGGCAGATACAGCAATATCATCTTTGTAGATGATAAGGATGTGATTGTAGACAGTATTCGCAGGGTTTCTAGTGCTGTAAGTTCAGTTAGAGAGGTTCTTCCAGGAAGAGAATATTTCTTGCCTAAGGTTATCGAAAAGAAGAATCCAATGATTGAAACAAGGGAGAATTTCCTTGGTATGATGCGTAGTGGCAATGAAAGTAAAGAGATTGACGGAAAACTCATAAAGCCAACACCAGTATTTAAAGCAATATATATGGAGTATACCGGAATAGCGCCATTAGTTGCAAAGAGTATGTGCCAAAGTGCAGGGATTAGTCTTGATTTACTGATAAGTGATATCGATGACGAGAATCTTGATAACCTATGGAAGGTATTTAGTGAGATATTTGACAAGGTGAAGGAAGGTCGGTTTGCTCCAACAATTTATTATGAGGAGGGTGTTGTACTAGATTATGCCAGCATCGACTTGCCCGATATCGGAGAGAAAAAGCAATATGATACCATATCAGATTTGCTTTATACATTTTATTCTGAAAAGAATATCGTGTCTCGAATCAGACAGCGTTCATATGATATAAGACGTGTTGTTCAAAATGCAATAGATAGAACGAAGAAGAAAATCGATATTCAGGAGAAACAGTTTGAGGATACAGCGAAGAGAGAGTCGTATAAGATATATGGAGAACTTCTGAATGCTTATGGATATAGTCTTAAGGATGGAGAGAAAAGCGCAGAAGTACTCAATTATTATACCAATGAGATGATTACTATTCCTCTTGATCCTATGTATTCGGTTAAGGATAATGCCAGAAAGTATTTCGATAAATATGGCAAGCTTAAGCGTACCTATGAGGCACTTACAACTCTTATGGAAGAGAATAAGAAGGAACTTATGCATCTTGAATCTATTATGACTTCCCTGGACATCGCTAGAAGCGAGGATGATCTTGTTCAAATCAAGGAAGAGTTAATTGATTCTGGTTATGTACGTAGAAGACGTAACCTCAAAAAGCCTAAAATCACATCTAAGCCGTTTCACTATATTAGTAGTGATGGCTACGATATATATGTGGGTAAGAATAATTATCAGAATGAAGAGATATCATTTAAGCTTGCGAGTGGCAAGGATATGTGGTTCCACGCCAAGAATGCGCCAGGATCTCATGTTATTGTTAAAGTTGGCGATGGTGAACTTCCAGACTCTGTATATGAAGAAGCAGCATCACTTGCCGCATACTATTCTAGTGTGAAGGATCAGGACAAGGTTGAGATTGACTATACAGCAAGAAAGAACCTTAAGAAACCAGCAGGAAGTGCGCCAGGTTTTGTAATATATCATACAAATTATTCAATGATGTCTACACCATCAACAATGAATCTTAAGCAAGTTTAGCAGTCTAATAAGCAGAAAGGCGAAACAATGAGTAAAGGAAATGCTACCGAAGAGGAAATGAAAACAATACGACTTGGCAGAGAACTTGTGGCCAAGGGAACAATTATTTCATATTATCATGACAAGATAAAGGTGCCTAATGGCAAGATTGTTAACTACGACACCATACTTCATCAGGGAGCGGCAGCAGTTCTTCCCGTAACAAATGAAGGAAAGCTTGTGATGGTTCGCCAGTACCGTAATATTTTGGATAGAATAACCCTGGAGATACCAGCAGGAGGTCTTGATGGACCTGATGAACCAACTATTGATGCTGCTAGGCGCGAACTTGAAGAGGAAACAGGATATGTATGTGATTCTATAGAACCGCTTATATCTATTTATCCAACAGTTGCCTATAGTAATGAAAAGATTGATATATATGTGGCAACAGGACTGGCCAAGACAGAGCAGCACCTGGATGAGGATGAATATTTAAATGTTGAGGAGTGGAATATAGATGACATAATACCACTAATATATGGTGGCATAATTCAGGACTCTAAAACTATATCAGCTATCCTGGCATACAAAGAAAAATATCTAAAATGATATAATTTCAGCTATTTTTAAAAATTTTTAAAAAAATTTTTTTACAAGATATAGTGCAGTAAGTTGACACGTCTGTCGAAATCTTGTGGAAAAATGCCCGGAACCCCAATAAATACAAGGGTTTGGGCATTTTTTTATGTTTGCTTTATATGGAAAATCTGCTTATAATGTTACGTAGACCAACCATGAATGACATAACAACGTGGGGGAAAACAAAAAGGGAGACTTTGTCAGATGGAAAATACTATTGAAGAATTCTTGAATTATCTTAGAGAGGTAAAGAAAACATCTGCTAATACAGAAGCATCTTACAGAAGAGATCTTACTAAGTTGGTTAAGTATCTTTCAATGCAGGGGGTAGATGACATAACAAAGGCTACTACTGTAAATATTCAGTCTTATGTATTATATCTTGAGAAGAATGATTTTGCTGCAGCTACAGTTTCTAGAAACATAGCTTCTATTAAGTCATTATTCCATTATTTATTTAAAGAAGGACGTATTCAGGAGGATATCTCAGAGAAGCTTCGTGCTCCTAAGATTGAAAAGAAACTTCCAGAAGTTCTTACAACAGAAGAGGTAAACAGACTTCTTGATCAGCCACGTGGTGGTTCACTTAAGGAGATTCGTGATAGAGCAATGCTTGAGCTTTTATATGCTACAGGTATCAGAGTATCAGAACTTATTGGCCTTAATGTTAATGATGTTAATCTTCAGGTTGGATATATCATTATAAGAGATGCTCATAAGGAAAGAGTTGTACCATTTGGTGCACCAGCAAAGCGTGCTCTTGTTGAATATCTTAGAAATGCCAGAGTTCAGTTACTTTCTGATACAACAAGTGATGTTCTTTTTGCAAACTGTCAGGGACAGCCAATGAGTAGACAGGGATTCTGGAAGATTGTTAAGTATTACGCTAAGAAGGCCGGTATCACTTCAGATATCACACCTCATACACTTAGACATTCATTCGCAGCTCATTTAGTTGAGAATGGAGCAGATCTTAGAAGTGTTCAGGAGATGCTTGGTCACTCGGATATCTCTACGACACAGATTTACGCAAATATGACTCAGAACAAGATTCGTGAGGTTTATGTTAAGAATTTCCCTCGTGGATAATATTTAGCAATATTTTAATAAGAATACAAGTTGGTTAAAGACTAGTGCTTTGACCAACTTTTTTGTTTATAATACTACTGTGTTTTAAATAAAAAAATACTAGGAGATTATTATGTTTAGACCAATACGAAGAGTAAAACGAGAGATAGATATTAAGCTTGCCAAAGAGCTGCTACAAAAAGAGAGACGTGGAGTGATAGCCGTTAATGGTGATGATGGTTATCCATATGCAGTTCCAATCAATTTTTTGTATGATGAAGAGGCCAATAAGATATATTTTCATGGTGCCAGAGCTGGACATAAGATTGATTCAATTAAGGCTTGCGATAAAGTATGCTTTACGGTGTATGGCAATGAAAGTATTAGAGATGAAGAATGGGCTCCTTATGTCAGCAGCACAGTTGTATTTGGCAGGTGCCACCTGATTGACGATCAGGAATATGCAATAAAGCTGGTTAGGAGACTGGCTATGAAGTATTATCCGGATGAAAGTATTGCAGATGAGGAGATTGGAAAATATGGTCAGGCTGTTCAAATGTTTGAGATAGATATAGAGCATATGAGCGGAAAAGAAATTAAGGAAAAATAAAGTTTAACGCATAAAAATGGGATAGCAGTTTTGCTATCCCATTAATTTAGTTTGCGCGCCATGGGCGCGCTCTAACGGGTGAAAGTCCCGAACACGCCCAGATAGTGGGAAGTGTATAGCCGAACAGCAAGGGTGTCCATCGTGAGATGGAATCTGAAGGAAGCTGTAAGCAAATCTCTGGTCCGACGGACAGAAATCACATACAAGGCTAGGCTACGAGAGATAAGTCGGCATAGAGCGACAAAGTCTAATAACTATCACTTTTGTAGTAGCAGAGTAAATGTGGCGGATATATGGAGAGAAAGAGCGTGCGCCTTAAGCGTGGAGGTCTCACAGAGGTTTCATTAGCCTAGTAACAACGAACTGTGAGAAGTCAGCAGAACCCATAGTAGTGAAGAAGTCTCTGTAATGGAGATGGAGCGAAGGGGTGAACAATCAATAAGTTTGAGTATGTCTCGTATTGCAGAAGAGATAACATCTGCCGTAACCAATTGGGTAAAAGGTGGTCAAATCAAGCGAGGCGGAAAGGAAAGAACGCATGGACACAAGTAGTCTAATGGAGCAGATACTATCTAGCGATAATCTCAATAGAGCATACCTGCAAGTCGTACGAAACAAAGGTGCAGAGGGAGTGGACGGAATGAAGTACACAGAACTTGGGG
>JAZRXF010000060.1:0-11920 GCA_045600085.1 Lachnospiraceae bacterium | reverse complement strand
ATTATAGCTAAGATGCAAAAAGAAGGAGAATTAATATCTTTACAGGAGTTTTTATATTATATTTAAAAACTATGAAATTTAAGAAATCTTGATATTTTGAAAGTAAGTAATGTAAAGAAAGAAATTATATGTTATGGAAGTGATTATTTACGGAGCTCAGGGTGTGGCATTAGGAGCGTACAATGCAATCAAAGCACTACATCCTGAGATAGAGATAGAATGTTTTCTCGTAACTACGATAGGAAATAACGCCCATATACTAGGCGGGATACCGGTTAGGGAGCTAAATGAATTTGTAGCAGGGAAAACAGATGAGGGAAAAAAGAATATCGAGGTTTTGATTGGTACACCAGAAAATGTAATGGGAGCAATAGAGAAAAGCTTGGATGAAGTAGGAATACATGGTCATGTCCGGCTGGACTCTATGAGATGGGCTGAGATGCAGGAGAAGGCTTTTACTAGAATAGGTTGTTTCACACCACTATCTACATATCCAATAGGGTGTAAAAAGCCTGATATTGAAATGTATAAGATGCTACATTACAAGGATAAACAGCTAAGTGCTGATTATGAGTTGCCTAATTATTTAATACCTGTACAGGTTGGTGCAGCAATGACGGATCATATTACAGCGGAACTTGTTGACAGTGCAGGCGAAAATATTTCTGAAAAGAATGGTGATTATTCTGAATTAACAGGTCTCTATTGGATGTGGAAAAACAGAATTAAGCAGCAGGATGGAAAGTATTATGGTCTGGCACACTATAGAAGGTTTCTTGAATTATCAGAAGATGATCAGATAAGGCTTGCTGCAAATGATATAGATGTTGTTTTGCCATATCCGATGCCTTATGAGCCTAATATAGAGGCGCATCATTTGAGATATTTGACCGATCAGGAGTGGAATGGTGTACTTCAAGCGTTGACGGAATTAGAACCGGAATATGCAGATGCCTTTCCAGATATTCTGGGTCAAGAGTATCTATACAACTACAATATTGTGTTAGCAAAAGGAATAGTACTTGATGATTATTGTAGGTGGTTGTTTCCATTATTATTCAGGATTGAAGAAATAAATAATCCTAATGGAGGCAAAGAACCCAATAGATACATTGGTTATGTGGGGGAAATATTAGAAACATTATATTTTATGTACAACAAAGATAAGTTGAAAATTACACATACAGGTTCTCGATTTTTGATTTGAAATTAAAAACAAGTTTTTCTTCAGTACTAATGATTATAATACATATCTCCGATAAATAGAATTGCAATCATTATTATATAAAAGGAATCACTAAATGATAGTCTCACATAATCTTACGGCTATAAATGCCAATAGACAATATAATATTACTCGACAAAACAAAAGTAAGCTTTCAGAAAAGCTGTCTAGTGGCTATAGGATTAATAGAGCTGCCGATGATGCAGCTGGTCTTGCGATATCCGAGAAAATGCGTAGACAAATAAGAGGTCTTAACCGTGCTGCTGATAATATTCAGGACGGTATTTCATTATGCAATGTTGCTGATGGTGCATTAAATGAGATTCATGACATTATGCAACGAGAACGTCAGCTTCTTATTCAGGCAGGCAATGATACTAATTCAAATACTGATAAAGGCTATATTCAGCAGGAAATTAATCAGCTTTCAGAAGAGTTTGATATAATATTCGATTCTACAACCTTTAATGAAATTAAGTTGTTTAAGGGAACCCCGACTGTGTTAAAAGGTCCGGATACTCTGGAAGTTACTCAAGGGCCTGATGTTGATACCAAGACAGAATCTACCATACAAAACTCAATATACTGGGTTAAAAAAGTTGATTCAGCGCCTAGTGGTGGAAAAGATGAATTCGATACACAAAATACGGATGTTGTAATAGAGAGATTTCTTTATGAGGAAGAACTTGACGAATCCGAGTACCCAGATATAGAACCTAATCATTCTAAGTTTCGTGAGACAGATCGCACGGATACAACTACAACAGTAACAGATATTTATACAGAGGTTACCAAGACATATACCAAGATTACCGATGAGGATGAACTGAAGAAATATACGCAGTTAAAGGAGCCTTCTAAAACAATTGGTGCTGATGGTTATGTTAATAGATTAACCAACATTGCTGGTAATGTTGATTTATCATGTGCCATGTCTCAGCTAGGTGTCAAGGTTGATGGAAAGCTGGTGAATGTTTCGCTATATGGCGGTGGTTATTCAAGCGTGACGACTTATAGTGCCGATGGTATGAAGGCTGAAACCAAATATAAGCTTCAGGATGGCCTGTATTTACAACAAACTGTTACTATGAATAGTGATAGAGATACTTATTCATTTGATTTTTCAATTAAGAATGATACAGGTAAGGATCACAGTATAGAGCTTCGATTTGCGTTTGACGTGATGAATGAATACACATCCAATGTTAATGATGGTAGTTCATCATTTACTATCAATGGTGAGATTGCATCTGTCAATGTGTCAGGTAGTAGTGGCAGTGATGGTAGTCTTGACAAAGCGGTACTAGGTGATATTGGTAAAATGTATGGTCAAGAGAACTGGGATGCATCATCAGTTGTTGATGGCAAGAAAGAAACCAGTCATATGGGGGCTGCCTTTTGGTGGAATGCTTCATCAACAGATGGTTCAGAGATAGAAGTTGGTAAAGTTAAGTATGGACCTATTAATTATAATATGGAGCCATATGAACTTGAGACAAAGACGGATAAAACTACTAAAGAAACTAAGACTGTAAAGCAGGATTATATTGAAACAGATATATTACCGAAATATCTTGATATTCAGGCGGGAACCGAGAAGGGTATGCTATTGCCGATTCGATTGTGGGATTTATCCTGTGAGAAAATGGGTGTTAGAGCAGGAAGCGAGGTTTCAGTAAAAAGTGTAGGAACATCATTAGGTAATATTGATCAGGCATTTGAGAAGATTAATCATATTAGGTCGTATTACGGTGCGATGACCAATAGACTTGAGCATGCTTATAACGTTAACAAGAATTCAGAAGAAAATACTCAGGCAGCAGAATCTATTATCCGAGATACTGATATGGCTAAAACGATGGTGGCATATGCTAATCACAATATCCTAGAGCAAGCAGGTACTTCAATGTTAGCACAGGCTAATCATAGTAATCAGGACGTTTTATCTTTGCTAGGTTAATTGGTCGACCAGATAAATTAAGAACCAGATAAATTATTTGGTTTTAGGTATAAAGTTTAAGAAATATATGCCGATAGATTTTGTAGGGTATTATTTTCTTAAGGAGAACAGGTGTATGGTTATCAATTTAAATAACAATTCTGGTGAAGAAATCGATGTTACTAGCCTCCAAAAAGAAACTATGGAGACTATGAAGGAGTATATTGGTAATCTGTTACCAAAGCTTAGTGATATGGTTTCGGAGCTTAGAAGCGGTATTCAAGAAGATATGTGGGAATACCTTCGTATGATGATTGATGGTTTCAACTGGGTTTTGGAAGCGTATAACGGAACGTCAGTTATCATTAATGCTGATGGTTCAATAGATGAAGGCGCTGTACAAAAAGCGGTGGATGATTTTGGAAATAGTTATATCGATAATAATGCGGAGCAAACAGCCGATGTTATTGAAAGTGGAATCATTCCATTTTTGAAGGCAATAGAATGTAAGTTATAATTACTAAGCGAGGATTAATGCTGGGCGTTATCCTTGCTTTTTTTATGAGGTATGAGATGAAACAGGTTTTATATATAAATTGGTGTGAAAAATATAACTGTCCAGGTGGAGATTGTGGGCTTACTTGCTGTACATCTGATTGGAAAATACGTCTTAGTGACAAGGAAATAGAGAATTACAAAAAACTGGATCATCCATTTCGAGACGAGTTGATTTCAGCCATTGACATGGAAAATAAAGTTATGATTTGTGATGGAGGAAAATGTAATCTTTTAGATGAGAATGGATATTGTAAGCTTGTAATTAATTGTGGCCCAGAAGCTTTATCTAGAACTTGTAATGTTTTTCCTTGGTGGGACAGAAATTATGGCTTCATTAGAGAAGCAGTTGTGGAGATAGTATGCCCGCTAGTAGCAGAGTTCCTTTTTGAGGTTGAGCAGCCATACTATGTTAGTGATGAAGTTGATGAGGATGAAATAGGTGTACCTGAAGATGCTAATACATATCTAGCCCTGTTTCAGGCAAGAAATGTCCTTATGGATATATTTAGTCTATGCCCACAGCAATATATATATGGTAAATATTTTATCCTTTTTAAATGCTATGATAGGATAACAAAACTCATCAAAGATAATATATTCAATACAGAGAATGTCAACTCAGTTTTGAATGACTATTGCAACGAGAATAAGATTGGAACTTTATTTGAACAGTGCAACTTACTGGGGGAGAAAATTGAAATAAAAGAAACGATTATGTTCCAAACTTTTTGTGAATTAACAAGTATGTCTGTTAGTCATGCTGCATTATTGCACGTAGGTAGACACAAAAAATACATAATGGAACGTTTGAACAAATATATAAATTCAGAAGAAGCTTTTAGAGAAGCTTTATACAATTATATCAATTATGCAAAAGAGCAGTTTCCGATGCTTGCAGAAAATTTTATGGTATACAGTCTTATATGTAGCTTCGTGACAAATGAAAAAGAAAAATTTGGTCACGATTTTGTAGGGCGTATTATAGAAATGTTATACATACAGCTTATCGGTATGGCTATTTTGGAAGAAAAGGGCACTATCGACAAGAAAGAATTCTCTGTTGCCATTGCAGCACTCGACAGAGTAATCTCGCATGATGCAAAAATGTTTGAAATATTATATGACTATTATGAAAAAAAGCAGGCCGAAAATGACATATACTTTATGATGTTGCTTGCATAGTGCCAGTTATTTCCGCTACAATTTGCTCCAAATACTTAGAGTCTGTTTCAGCCATAATCTCATAGATACAGTTGTAGTTATTAATATGCTTATTCTTAATACAACTTTGATCTTTGGTACCCTTTGTATATAGTTCATAATCTATATCAATATGGCCGAGGTCCAGAGCCTGATAGCCGGCTTTATAAATATCATAGGCCAGTGCAGAAGCAGTAGGACCAAGGAATACAAGGAACAAAGGGTCAGTTAATTCCTGACCAAGTTTTATAGCGTTTTTTAAAATTACATCATATTTATCAAAGGCATGTTCAGGTGGACATAGTAAACGTCTAACGCTTCCTGCATTATCAAGGAGTCCATTACCAACACCTATTCGGGAGTATTTACCTTCTACGATTATTACATCGCGGCCCTGCCATATGGATTTTATTTTCTCATACATTGAGGCTACTTTTTCTGTATCATTTGAACGAATCATTTGATGCATAGAGGTAATGTGAGCATTGTAGTAGGTTCTATTTAAATCAAGAAGTTTATTGTGAGCTAGTCTTGTCTCTTCAGTCATATAGAAGCGTATATCTCTACGACAGTTTTCATCATATTTATCAAGAGAACCATAGTTATCCGCAATTGCGATCAGAAAGTTGTCGTTATTGCTATTAAAAACATCAGTGAGTAGCTTTGATAATCTCTCATCATATTTCTGGAATTTTTGCCTACAGAAACCAAGCATCAGTGAAAATTCTCCATCACCAAAACGGCTCATACTTACCCGAGATAATGTAAGCTTATCGATTGTCTCCTCAAAAGAAGCAACTTTAGGGGCGGGAATAATACCATTTCCTAGTTCATAAGGTATATTGTTAACACTGCGAGAGATGAGCTTGTCTAATGTGATATTATTATTCTTGATGCTCTCTATTTCACCAATTAAGCTTTTTTGATTATCCATTAGAACATTTATTAGTTCTTTTTGCTTATTCACAGTCTCAACAAGATTGGTGTTGCTATTTTTTAGGTTTATAACCTCATCAAGAAGTGTTGACGATATTTGTGTTAGTCCTTCTATTACTTTATCCTGATTATCCATGATTTCTCCTGATTAGAGTTGTAGTGATTAACTATTTGAGACAAGTATATTATAGCAAATAATGTATTTTTGTGCGAAGAAGTCAGAGGGGTAATACGTATAAACGTCGGATAACATTTCATATTGGTCGTTATACGATTACTGTTATTGTTAAAAGCAAAAACCGCCACCCTGCAAAGTGACGGTTTTGCCGAAATTAAATTATATTTCCCTAAACCCCTAAATTAAGGGGCAGTCGCGTTCACGACTATATACTCAATTATGTTAGAATTTATGGATCAACATGTCAAGTTTACTTCATCTGCTATTAATATGGTTATTTACACTATAACGGAACACCGTTATAATGTGTATGAGGGATTTTGTTAAGGAGGATATATGCTTAACGATATTTTGAAATCAAGAAATATAACTATTTATAGAGCTGCGAAAGAAGCAGATATTTCATATACAACTTTACATGATATTGTTATTGAGAAAACAGATATAAAGAAAGCGAGCGCAGAGACATTATACAGGTTGGCTAAGTATTTGGATATGTCAATGGAAGCACTTTACTTCATAAATGATAACAATGTTGAGCCTATTTTTATCCATAACAATGGAAGATATATTATTGTCGAAACAACTAAAGGGAGACATCAATATCTTGGACCGAAAAATCTCATTTGTTTTAATCAAATTAATAAAGTTCAGGGAGATGTGGTTTATGTCGATGCAGTTTTTAAGGATGAAGAAGACGGATTCATCATTGAAGAAGATTATATAGATTTACGAGACGTAATGGACACAGATAAGCGTATTCTGGATTCTAAGTATGATGTTCGGCTTGGACATATGGAAAAGTCGAAGTGACAATGGATACTACGCAAAGAGATAATATCACATAAACTCCACCGCGTGTTTTCTTGTCCACAGTGGGAATAGATTATTCTGACAGCGTGTGTTGTGGCGCTCTTTGATGGCGATGGTCTCAAAGAATACCTTCCATAAATCAGTGAAGTTATCATTAGCCTCCTCGGTTTCGAGGAGGTTTTTGTATTCCAGATCATTTAACTGTTTGATGTAGAACATTTCGTCCTTAGGGTGAATCACAGCTTCTCTGTGAATATCATCAACGACTATCCAGTTCTCCGATGGCATGCGGTCAGTAAATACTGGTCCCATAGCCATAACGAGCTGGCTCTTAGGCTCAATATGAGCAATGTACAATTCTTTATTAACCTGGTGGAAGCGAAGTATTTCCTTGAAGCGACATACCTCGTTGCCAATTCGCTTTCGTATCTCCTGGTATCTTGCAACATCGCGGTATTGATACATCTTAAGAGCGTGATTGCCGTACTTAAATCCAAGCATCATCAGGTGATAAATGATTTCCATGACATCATTTTCGTAGGCCATGGAAATATAAGATATCTCATTATAAAAGAAAGGAGATATCTTGTTCTTTACGGCTATCATAACCTTCTCAGCCTTGTCAGGCTCGCTGTCAACATGGACATAGTTGTCAAGAAGTGACAGCTGCTCAATAGGCTCGAATACCAGCCTGATATTTTCATGTCCGAGCTTACTGGTCCAAGCGTAGTATATACATGTAAGCATAGCGTCCCATTGGTGGGCGCAGGAGTATATGGTCATATAACAACCTCTATCATCCAATCATTCATCAAATAATTAATCAAATCATTAATCTAAAATAAACACTTATCTCACAAAAAGCATAGGACTTAATCTAACTACTTTGCATCATTCCAAAATCACTAAAGAAATTAAGCTGCTTGTATTGCACATTCTCGCCGCCTATCTTCATGACTTCTATAGAATCCATATCAACCAGAGCCTTTCGGATAAATAACTGGTCAAATGGAATACGGTGAAGCATCTTGCCGTTGCAGGTAATAAAGTACTGCGCACGCTTCAGGGTGATGTGCATTCTTTTTAGCATCTGGAAATTGATGCTGGTGTAACGCCTTGCAGCCAGTATCTTCTGGACACCAGTTGGTCCTATGCCAGGAACCCGGAGGAGTACATCAGCCGGTGCAGTGTTAATCTCTACTGGGAATATATCAAGGTTACGTAGTGCCCAGTTGCACTTCGGATCAATCTTGTTATCGAAGAAAGGATTGGACTCGTCCAAAAGCTCGTCAGCGTAGAACCCGTAGTAGCGTAGTAACCAGTCCGCCTGATATAGCCTGTGCTCACGAAGAAGTGGCACTGGTGTACTAAGTGAAGGCAAGGCGATGTCTTCATTAAGCGGTATGTATCCTGAGTAGAATACTCGCTTTAAGTCAAAACTCTGATATAAACTCTGAGTTGTTCTGATTAACTCAAGGTCAGTTTCGTCGGTGGCGCCTATTATCATCTGAGTGCTCTGGCCAGCAGGAGCAAATGGTCTTCGAAGCTTGGTGTCCCTAGGGTCAGCTGGATACATAAATGTATCATTCTTATTAGTACTGATAAGCTTCATTGTATCATCTGTGGAATCACCTTCGATTCTGGAAGCTCTTTTATCACCCCATATATTGCGAACCAGATGGTCATTGATTCCAGCTCGCTCCATACGCGCTGACTTACCAATAGCAAGCCTGTGAGCTGCAATGGTACCGGATATCTGGTTCATAGGGCGGATAATATTGCTCATAGTCTTGTTAGGAGCAAGCTTTGTAAGACTGGCCTCCGTAGGAAGCTCCATATTGATGCTGATACGGTCGGCAAGAAGGCCTGCGGAATAGATGAGCTCCTCAGAAGCGCCAGGTATAGTCTTCACATGAATGTATCCATTAAACTTGTACTCAGTGCGGAGCTTACGAAGAGTCTGTATCATCAGCTCCATTGTATGATTAGGGCTGATAAGTACTCCTGAGCTTAGAAATAAGCCTTCAATATAATTTCTCTTGTAAAACTCAATCACAAGAGTGCATATTTCATCAGGCGTAAATGTCGCACGTGGAATATCGTTGCTGCATCTGTTCTTGCAGTACTTGCAGTCGTAGGTGCAGTGGTTGGTCATAAGTATCTTTAGCAGCGAGATACACCTTCCATCGGCTGCAAATGAGTGACATACACCAGCAGCGCAGGAGTTGCCAAGGTAGCCCTGTTTACCACGTCTATCTACACCGCTCGAAGTACAAGCTACGTCGTACTTAGCAGCATCCGATAATATTTCAAGCTTTTGATCAAGCGATAAGTTTTTCTGTAATTCAAATTTAACATCGAACATATATTCACCTCTATAAAATCAATATAGCACATATGTTCGATAAGGGCAAGTGATAGATAGAATTGAGGGTGCCAATATCGAAAGCATCATCAAAACGATGACGAATCAATAGCAAAAATCATCAAACTGATGACAAATATACTTTACAAGTCATCATTTTGATGATTTTACAGAAGAAAATACATAGTAATCTATTCCAATAGTCTCTACCGCGCGAAATAAGTATGAATATGTGGTATAATCAAATGGATTATAAGCGTGGAACATGTTTGCTTCAAATCAAACAAGTAAATTATTGATATATAGGATAGTAATAAATGGTATACGATTGTTTCCAGTTCTTTAATGAGCTGGATATGTTAAAAATAAGGCTTAATGTAATGGCACCGCTAGTTGATAAGTTTGTCATTAGCGAAGCTACCGAGACATTCTCGGGACTGAAAAAGCCTTTATATTATGAAGAGAATAAGGAACTTTTTAATGAGTTTCAGGATAAGATAATCCACGTAGTTGTTGAGGATACGCCGGAAGGTTATACTCACGACCGCGATACATTTCAGAAGAATGCTGTAGGGCGTGGACTAGAGGGCTGCAACGACGATGATATCATCATCTTTAGTGACCTCGATGAAATCCCTAATCCGGACAAGGTGGCCGAAGTTATTGAGAAGATTAAGAACAATACCGATGGCGCAGTGGACAAGGTGTTTCATATGGCTCAGCGCTACTTTACTTGTTACCTTAATAATGAAGAAGTATTTGGTAAACTCTTAGCGTACTGCGGCGAGTTCGAAGGTGTAGAGCAGAAGAAATGGCTTGGTACCAAGGTGTGTAGCTACAAGGTGGCTAAGACCATGCCGCTTGGAGAGCTTCGCTGGCCTAAGTGCAAGGAATTTGGTGTGAGGGTAGATGACGGCGGTTGGCACTTTGGTTACATGGGTGGCAATGGTGAAAAGGACCCGGCTAAGCGTGTTAAGGCCAAGGTGAAGTCAGCCGCTCATCAGGAGCTTAATAATGCCGAGGTACTATCAAGTGTATCCGATAGATTAAAGGACGGCGAGGATTTATTTGGCCGCGATGCAGTGTACAAGGTTGTCCCAATCGATGACAGCTTCCCTAAGTACATCCGCGAGCATCAAGATGAATATAAGCATCTTATAAAATCCGAGACAACTAATAGTAACTCAGCTCTTCATAAACTCAAGAAGTCTTGCAAGAGAATTTTCTTTGGATGTATACGAGTGGCGAAGAGATGCTTTGGAAAGATATTTGGCAAGCGCAAGTGAAGCTTTCAATCGAGCTTTCAATGAAGCTTTCGATGAAGCTTATACGAAAATTAGATTTCAGATTATAAGTGAGGTAATGCAGTGCCTAAGGTATCCATATGTATACCAACCTACAACAACATAAATGAAGTCAAGCATTTACTCCAGTCCATTGATAGTCAGACATTTACGGACTATGAGATAATCATAACGGACGATTCATCGGATAATGCAATAGAAGAATATGTTAATGAATACAATTCTTCAAAAGGTCCTATTGGTTACACCCATAACATACCGAGTCTAGGACATATCTACAACTGGAATGCAGCTATCGAGAAGGCTAAGGGCGAGTATATCAAGATTATGTTCTCCGACGACTGGTTTACCTATGATGACAGCCTTGAAAAAATGGTAAATATGCTTGATGAGCATCCTGACTGCGACCTGGCATTCTGTAATAGTATGCAGGTGTCAAAGGATGACAGCTATAAGAGGAAGTTAGATGATGACTACATCGAAAAGCTTCGCACCAATTGGCGATATGTATTCGTATCCAATCAGATAGGTGCGCCTAGCGATACCTTGTACAGGAATAATGGTATCAAGTTCGATGAGAAGTCCAACTGGGCTTCTGATGTGGAGTTGTATCTTATGATCCTTGAGAAAAATCCGAACTTCATAAGTACGGACGAGCCATTAGTATCCATAGGACTTCATGATGAGCAGTATACTCATACATTTATCCAAAAGGATCCAAGGATAATAGCGGATTATCTCTTTATGTACTTAAAGCATAATCTAATGACGGACCATTGGTGCAAGCGTCATTTCCTGGAGCGATATATCGTGCCATTTGGTAAGGATAAGAAATATGCCATGGAGTGCGGCATAACAGCTAGGGAATACTCTGAGGTAAAGCGGCGCTATATAATAGAAAAGAAGATAAAAGAGCCGATGAGGGCAGTGAGGAAGAATTTTATTAGAAATTTATTTGTATAAACAATGTTGTAAAAATGAGCGAGTACTGTTAAAATATAGTTACAAAAATGTTATTGACAGTTACAAGTTTATTAAATAGAATATTGTCAAATATCCTTTCTCGATGTAGGTCAAGAAACATCGAATGAGACAAAGACACCTCCCAATGTGTGGCGAAAAAACATTGGATGATACAAAAAACTTTAGCAATGTAGGACAATAAACATTGCATAAGACCTCACAGGAATGTGAGGTCTTTTATATGAGTAGACCGGAAAATGACATTAGGTCATGTTACTATCATGTGGGAAACACTGATATTAAATCAATTTTCTTTATTTCTGATGCAATTCCTATTACAGATAAATATATAGAACGAGAGTATCTGATAAAAAGTACAGGAAATCAATATGTAGTAAAGAATAAGAGGTTATTGGCTGAGTTAGAAAGAAAACTGTTT
>JAZRXF010000059.1:0-2136 GCA_045600085.1 Lachnospiraceae bacterium | reverse complement strand
GCACATTATTTTCTGTTATAGAATATTTTAGCTACTCTATCTATATGTTCACCGATTGGAGTATTTTTGTGTTGATTATAGGTGAGTAAATCTATCTTATATAGTAGTCCTAAATCTTCCAGTTGGATAGAGATAGACATTAATTCTTGATCCGATATTTTGTCTCCCATTATGGCAAGATCAATATAAGATCCAGAACGATAGTTTCCTTTAGCTCTTGATCCGAATAAGACTACTTTATCTATATTATCATAGTGTTTGAATACACTACTTATTTCTTCTATGGTTTCTTCACTTAATCCGAACATATTCTCAGTTTTTCTTCCATATTTATTAGATTTTATATATGCTTCTTTTGCTAAATTTGCGTGAAGCATTAGATTATTCGGTGCAAAGGTAAGATATTTTTGTGAATTGAGCAAATTTTGTGATTTATTTTTGTAGTAATGGTATTTGTTTGAAACTATAAAAGGGACCTTAGCGAGTGCTAAGATCCCTTCTATCATATAAGTGTTGATTACTACTTGGATTAGTCCCAGAGGCTGTTACGATACTCACCAGAAAGCTTTACTCCTGATCCATCGCCTGGTAGTTCGCCTCCATTACCACTACCATCACCCCATCCCTGTTGGGTTGTATCTTTATCACCAAAACTTAAAGCTATAATATCATTAGTCTGTATGGTAATAAACTTTACCGAAGGATTTATATAATTCTTTTTCATATTCTATTTATTTTTTAATGAATTTCTTACCATTCTGTATATAGAGCTTACCAGCTGAAGGATTAACTACAGCGTTGCCATTCAGATCGTATACAGCGTTGTTGCTGACATTAACAGTCTCAATGGCTTCAATTCCTGTTGCCACACCATTCTCATCGATAACTTCTTCGAACTGATCAATGAATCTGATAGATGCAGATGATGGTGCACTACCGAAGAAGCTTTCATTTACCTTGATATAAGCATGGAATGGAGAGTAAACTGCTAATGTACCCTTACGTACGAATACGAAGCTTCCGTCACTTGTATAGGTATAATAGCGATAGCCTGCTTCATAAGCATTGAAATCGTTATAAACACCAGTAAATTCTACGCCACCATCTTCTACGTTATAGGAATTTTCACCATTGCTCATGTAAACATCAGTTCTACTAGTGATGTTTATAGAGGAGATTACTTCTGCCTTCTTAGTATTTGAATCTGCTTTTGAACGGATCAGATATGGAGTATTCTGCACTACTGAAGTCTGCTGTTTTACTGTAAAACCAGATGCATCAGCACTAATCAACTTAGCTACATCAAATTCGTTGATATCGTTGATAGCGAAAGGAACTATGGTTGCATTCCATACACCTTTTTCTTTCTCATCGATGCCAAAGTTACGAATGTATTTGATTTGGTCAGCTTCGAACTTCCTTATAGTATTGTTATATGCTACTCCATCTTCGAGTTCCAGAGCAGAGCAAACTCCATTGATTACTACATTCTTATCAGCTGTAACGTCTGCACCTTCTGCAAAGAAGAGGATCAGGTTCTTCTTTGCGTTAATTGCAGTTGTTGCATCGATAGAACCTTCTATCACAGCACCTGTGAAGTCGTATGATTTTCCACTCTTGAATGAGATTGTATCGAAAACAGCCTGATTGATGAAACCAGTTACTTCATTTCCATTTATGATAGCCTCATTCTTGTGCAAGATATTGTTGGTACCTTCCAATGTTGGATTGCCTGTGATACCTGAAGCCTTGATGACCAAGTTCTGACTATTATTGATAGCTCCTGGAGCAATGCTTGTTACAGATGCAGGCAATGTAATGGTCTTGTTGCTTGCAGAAGTATAGAGTAATTGAGTTTCAGCAGCATTATAAAGATATACATCACCTTCAACATTTTTTACGCTGTAACTATCAGATTTGTTTGTAATAGATTTCAAACCTGCAGCGTTACCAAAATTTCCGGTAATACTAGTAACAGAAGATCCAATTGTTAAACTTGTAATGCTAGAGTTTATAAGGTTTGCATTAAATTCTTTAACTACATAGTTAATTTCATTTAATTTAACACCTGTTACAGTTTTTTTAACTTGAATATCTGTAATCATGTAGTATGTTTCATACAAATAATCATCATCT
>JAZRXF010000058.1:0-50347 GCA_045600085.1 Lachnospiraceae bacterium | reverse complement strand
TTTGAAGGTGCTAAGGCTGAGAATAACTATACTCCTGTAGTTCCTTATAAAATTACTGTTTTTTCAAACAGCTATTCATTTACAGAAGAGAACTGGGGAACCATTTATGTTACTAGTGGCGGAGCGGATAACCCAAGAAGTATTAAGGTTCGTAAGAAACCATCTACAGGTCAGTGGTTTGTAAATGATATTCAAATTTTGGCAGGCATCAAAGCTCCAATGACTACAGATCCTTGGGCGTAGATTGTGTGATGCGCGAGTTTGATTTATGCTAGGAGATTATTAATGGAATTAACAGGTGTTTGGCAGCCATATGGTCGATATATAATAGAAGACCAAAAGATTATGATTCAGGGTCAGGAGCTTACTTTTTGGGTGGGGGCTACGAGCCCATATCCCAAACAAGTAACAGTTCATTTCCATTTGGAAGAAGAGCATTGTCTGCGTGAAAATCATTGCTACAAAATAATAATTGATGACGAACAATTTAAAAATACAGATTTTATGGTTCACGAAGAAACTATCGAGGGAAAGCCGGTTGTAATACTTTCGTTTATGAGTATGGAATATGACGGCAGAGGACGTATTGTATTTTTTTCTTATGTTCGCGAAGAAGATTATACGCTTGTGAGTGAGGATTTTAAATCTTTGGCGTATAAATATTGGAATGATCGTCCGTCTGTGTCGATGATGCAAATGAATTCAAGTGTAAATATCTCAATGGGTATGATGTGTGGGACGACGGCAGAGGCGCCTAGTCCAACCACACAGGCGAATCCCTGGGATTGTACCTGTGGAAAAAAACAGATTACAAGCAAATTTTGTCCGGAATGTGGAATGCCTATGTCAAAACAGTAAAATAGACAATATTGCTGATACAAAAAGAGATTTTGATAGTCTATAATCCAATTCGTTAATTATCATAAGTAAAATTAACAGAATAGTAATTGGGAGATTATTTATTAGGAGGAATTTATGAAAAAGTTATTAGTATTAGCAATGATGGTAACAATGACTGTTAGCCTCGCAGGATGTGGTGGTTCGTCAAACGTAGAAAACACTGAAGTAGAAACAACTGTTGAGGAGAGTGTTGATACAGAGGCAAATGATGCTACAGAAACAGAAGCTGAGCCAGAAGAAGAGGTCGTAGTAGAGGCAGAACCTGCAGCAGAACTTGAGTATGCAACATTATATGATAAGTATGTTGGCTATACTGTAACTATCGGTTATCCTAAGGATGCCGGTTTTACAGTTGAGGAGACAACATATAGTGGAGGAAATGCACCTAAAATTAAAATTTCGGATGGTACAAATGAATTGGAACTCTGGTATACCTACCATAGAAATCTTGCCTATAACATGGAAGAAGCAGAAAAAAAGGAAGAAATCATAAAGGAATTCACGGCAGGCGAGATGCCGGGATTTGTTTCAATGAAAGAGGGTAAGAGTAGTGCTTCGGGATATATGACTCTTTTTGCGGACGGGTACCCTGACACAGATAAGAATCAATCACTTTATATTGTACCTTCCAGTAAAAACATGGACGCTGATGCTTTTAAGGAATTCTTTGACAGTGACACATTAATGACTATGTTGGAATCTATCACCTTTGAGAAAAGTGATACACCGGACTATCCTGGAACACTTACATTAGATCGCCTGGTTGGTATGAATGTAGATCCTGAAGGGGCATTTGAAATTGAATATGAGCCATATGATACATATCTTATAAAAGGTCATATTAAAGTAGATGGTAAAGAGTTAGGCTACGTATCAGCTACAGTTGATAAGAATTCTGCTCTTTCTTTAGATGAGGCATTAAAAGCATTACAGGAGTCAAAATCAGATAAATATGAAAATGCTAATAGCATTACATATGGTTCTCATCAAGTGAATATGATGAGATACAATAATTCAGAAGAGTATCATGGATATATTGATATTGATGGAACGGCTGTAAAGGTTACAGTACTTGTCAAATCAGGAACAGATACATCTGAATTCTACGGATATGTTGGTACTGTACTTGACGGAATATACCTTCCACAGTAGTTAATTGATTTTTTACTGGCAACATTATGGCAACAAAAAATCAGAGAACCACAAAAATGATATATAAAATGCCGTATAAATTACCATATAAAATATGAGAAACAGGCTTCCGAGTTTCCTCGGGAGCCTTTTTTACATTTTGGCAAAGCTTTTTGAATTGTGTTTTGGCCTTGTGGTTCTATTTTGGTTCTTTTTTTTAGTGATTAGAATATTCAGAGAAGAGAGCTTATAATATGTATAAAGGATTATAAATATGAATGTGATAGAGCATATTATGTAGAAAAAGATGACATTGTTTATCAGATAAATTATAAGGTATATAAGGGGATGTCTGTTGAGGAATCACAGCAGTTAGTATAAATAGTGGATAAATATACATTTTAATGCATATTTACTATTCATAAACAAACGATTTTGTCCGATAATTAACAAGGGGATAATATAAATAAGGAGTGCGAAGCAGTGATTAGATTTATATACGTTATAGCAATATCTTTGCCTTTTATTATTTTTTATGTTATTAAATGCAACTACATAGCTAGTCATCCTGAAAATTACACAGAAAAGGAAAGATATTCTGTGGCAAAAGAAATGGTGAACATTGTCAAAAAGAATGGACATATTAAGACAGAAGTATTTGGACTAGATAATCTTCCTGACGAGGGAGGGTACGTTATGTATCCGAATCATCAGGGTAAGTATGATGCGCTAGGTATCATATATGCGCATGAAGAACCGTGTTCATTTGTTATAGATAAGAAAGCAGCAAAGGTTATTATAACCAACGAATTTACCAAACTTCTAGATGGTAGTCGTTTGGATAAAAACGATGCAAGGAGTCAGGTAAAGGTAATAAGTGAAGTGGCCAATAAGGTTAAGGATGGTAAGCGTATTATTATTTTCCCAGAAGGACAGTACGATACCAATGCCAATAATGTTCAGGATTTCAAACCAGGAGCGTTCAAATGTTCCGTGAGATCCAAGGCACCTATTATTCCTGTTGCGTTAATTGATTCATACAAGGTTTTTGGTATTAATTCGTTGAAACCTGTTAAAACACAGGTTCATTTCCTTGAACCGTTATATTATCAGGATTATAAAGATCTATGCACAGCAGAAATAGCTGATATTGTTAAGTGTAGAATAGAGCAGACAATTAAGGGTGCATAATTATTAATAAATATTTGGAGAAGTAAGTGTATGAGATATAAGAAAGGTTCTCTTGTTATACTTATCACCGTATTTGCAATTATCATTAATATATTAGGAAAAGTTGTTGCGGCAGCTCTCAATTTACCAGTGTGGCTTGATAGTTTCGGGACCATACTTATTTCGTATGTCTATGGCCCTGTGTGTGGCGCAATAGTTGGACTTGCCAATAACATAATTTATGGAATATTTGTTGAAGAACAATCCATATACTGTTTTGTTGGAATGATTCTCGGAATAGTAGCAGGCCTTGTTGCCAAGAAGGGAAAGCTAGAAACAAGATTTGGAGCTGTGACACTTGGTGCAGAGCTCGCATTGATGTGTGCAATTCTATCAGTACCTATCGACACTATATTTTACGATGGCGTAGTAGGTAATATTTGGGGTGACCAGATATTACTCATGTGTGTGAAGGCTCAGATGCCTAAAATCTTGGCATGCTTCATAGCTCAGTTTTATATAGAGTTCCTGGATAAGCTTGTCAGTGTGTATGGTGTATATCTGATAATTAAGTTTGTTCGTGCTAGACATAAGAATAAAAGTCCTAAGTTAAGTAATGGAAAGATTGCATCAATGATTATCCTGGTACTAGTTTTTTCAATGCTAGGTAGTCAGGTTGTATATGCCATCGATGATGATAACAATATTAATAATATGACTATCGATGCTGATGAGGATTATGATTCTTATACACATACGATTTACAGTAGTTCAGAGGGCTTACTGGCAGGTGAAGCCAATGATATCGAGCAGACGAACGAAGGTCAGCTATGGATTGGTACTTATGCAGGATTATATAGTTATGACGGAATAAGCTTCAAGCTAATTAATGATATAGATTCAATAAAAAATGTACGTGATTTATATGTTGACGAAGAGGGCCGATTATGGGTTGGAACCAATGACAGTGGTGTTACCATGATGATAAATGGTCATGTTATGAACGTACTTAATGTGGATAATGGATTATTGTCCAATTCAGTCAGAAGTATTATCTGTGACAGTTACGGCAATTACTATATAGGAACCCCATCAGGAGTATCCATAGTAACTCTAAGCGGTGGTGTTAAAGTTTTGGAAAGCTTTCCAGATGTGAAGGACACTATAAGCTTAAGCGCCGATGATAATGGAAAGGTGTATGCCATAACTGATAAGGGAGATGTATATTGCTTTCAGGATGGTAAGCTTACCAATGTGAAATTGGCAGCTTTTGGGGAACACACTGCTCATGCAGCTTTCTTTGCAAAGAACGGCAAGCTGTATATAGGAACACAGGACAATACTGTCATTGTATATAGCGATGGTTCGGCTTCGAAAAAAGAAAGAGAGTATAAATGTGAAGGCTTAGAAAGTGTGAACTCTTTTACAGAAAATGAAAAGGGCGAAATATTTATATGCTCTGACAGTGGTGTGGGATACTTTAATAGAGCAGGTGAATATAAACTTATTCATACAGAAAAATTTTCCAGCTCCATTGACCATATGCTTGAGGATTATCAGGGTAATATTTGGTTTTCATCTTCACGCCTAGGTCTTATCAAGCTGTGTAAAACATCCTTCATTAACCTATTTCCTGAGGTAGATGAGGAAGCTCATGTAGTTAATGCTGTGATAAATACAAATGGTCAGATTCTGTGTGGTACCGACGATGGACTCGTTATTATAGATGAAGCTACTAGACAGAGCGTTAGTAATGAACTTACAGAACTTTTCGCCAATGTAAGAATTAGACATATTGGCCTAGACTCAAAGCATAATATATGGGTATCAACAACAGGAAGTGGATTATATCGTATTAAACTTTCTGGTGAAGGATATGATGTATTCAATTTTGATGATACTAATGGTATGCCAGGTAAAAGAGTACGTTGTACCATAGAATTATCAAATGGCGATATTGTGTCAGTTGGAGATGATGGTGTTGCTTTTATAAAAGATGATAATGTCATCAGTACAATTACGGATAAGCTCGTAAACAGAAAATCTCTATGTGTTCTGGAACACAAAGGGAAGATATATGTAGGCTCTGATGGTGGTGGAATTTCTATCATAAATAATAGAGTTGTAGAGAAGAATATTAGTAGAGTCGATGGTTTATCGTCCGATGTAATTCTTAGAATGGTCTATGACAAGGATTCGGATGGAATATTTGTTGTGACAAGTAATGGTATCTGTTTTATAAACGCTAGTGATGAGGTACAGTATTTAGATAAGTTCCCGTATAGCAATAACTATGATATCATTCCAGGCAATAATGGAGACATGTGGGTGCTTAGTAGTGCAGGAATCTATGTCGCATCATCAGGACAGCTTGTAGATAATATTAACAAGGATTATGAGCTTCTTAATGTTAAGAGCGGATTAAGAGCTTCGCTTACAGCCAATTCGTACAGTAAGGTTGTGGATGGAATACTATACCTATGCTGCGATAATGATGTTGTTATGGTTGATTTATACGATTATAATTCATCAGCCAGATCTTATCGTATGTCATTAAGCTCAGTAAATGTAGATGGTGAATATTATGAAATCAGCAGAACAGAACCTTTGCATATTTCTGCTGATGCAAGTAGTATTACATTCGCACCATTTATTCTGAATTATTCACTCAATGATCCATATGTTGGCTATTATCTGGAAGGGTTTGATACTACCTTGAATATTATGCCACTAAGTCAGCTCAAGGATATTACATATACAAATCTGGAACCAGGTCAATATACCTTTAGAATAGTTGTTTTTGATAGCAGCAGAGAGCATACAATAGAATCTGCTGGCTATGTAATAGTTAAAGAAATGGATATGTACCAGAGATGGTGGTTCAAGTTATACTTTGTTGTGATTTCAGCTCTTATAGTTATCTGGGGGACATGGTTTATAACAAAGAAGCGTACAGAAAAGACTATTGCAGCGCAGAAGCTTGAGCTTGAATATGTTAAAAAGCAGGTTGAAATGGGTAATGAAACAATCCTTTCAATTGCTAGAACGGTAGATGCCAAAGACTCCAATACAAGTGAGCATTCATTCAGAGTTTCGCAGTATTCGGTTGCAATTGCGAGGAGTTATGGCTTCGACGAGGATAGATGTGAAAATATTAGGCAAATGGCTCTCCTTCATGACATTGGTAAAATAGGTATACCAGATGCCATATTAAACAAGCCAGGCAAGTTAACAGCCGAAGAGTATGAGATTATGAAGAGCCATGTTACTCGTGGTGGTGAGATATTAAAGGACTTTACGTTAATTGAGAGAGTAGATGTTGGAGCAAGATATCATCATGAAAGGTATGATGGCAAGGGTTATTGCTCAGGTCTCAAAGGCGAGGAAATACCTATAGAGGCTAGAATAATTGGAATAGCTGATGCATTTGATGCGATGACTGCCAACCGTGTATATAGAAAGCAGCTAGATATAGAAGTTGTTATTAGCGAGCTGAAAAAAGGCCGAGGTTCACAGTTCGATCCGAATCTTACAGATATTATGCTTTCTTTAATTGATGAAAAAGTCATAGATATCGAGAGTCTTTATGATAAATCAAAGGAGGAAAAGTAGTTTTGTTTAAAGTATATAGAAATTGCTTGTTAACTGCTTTAGCGCTATTACTTATCGCCTTTGGTATTCATGCAATGCTTCATACAGGTGATAAGCATATAAAAATAGGTTTTATATTTGTTGGCGATGAAATAACTCCATATACAGACAATTTTGTAGGTGCCATAGACCATGTTAGTGAGGTATATGGTGATAAGATAGAGTGCATCATAAAATATAATGTAACAGAAGATGAAGTAGATGAACCGCTTCAGGAACTGATTGATGAGAAGTGTGATTATATTATTTCCGCCAGCTATGGCTATGGTCCGGCAGTTAAGGCCATGGCCGAGAAGCATCCGGAAATCCAGTTCTGTTCTGCAACATGTGACAATGCCAATGTTGAACCTGTTCTTAGTAACTATCACAACTGCATGGGAGAGATATATCAGGGCAGGTATATTTGTGGTGTTGTTGCAGGTATGAAGCTAAAGGAAATGATAGATGAGGGTGTTATAACGCCGGATGAAGCTAATGTCGGTTATGTTGCTGCTTATCCATATGCCGAAGTAATATCAGGCTACACAGCATTCTTTCTTGGTGTAAGGTCGGTTGTTCCAGAAGCCACTATGATGGTGAAATATGTTAATACGTGGTCAAGCTATACACTTGAGAAAAATGCAGCCAATGAATTAATAGATTTAGGTTGTGTTTTGATATCACAGCATTCTGATACTACAGGGCCTGCAGTAGCATGCGAAACTGCAAGTGGACCTATACCTGTATATCACGTTGGCTACAATCAGAGTATGGTAGAGATAGCTCCTACCAGATCACTTGTCAGCTGCTCCATTGATTATTCCAAGTATTTTGAGCAATCTATAGATGCTATTCTTAGGGACAAAGACATAGAGAAGGTTGTTGATGCCGATACATATATGCAGGATTCATATGCTGGTATAGAAAAGGGCTGGGTAAAGATACTAGATATTAATGAAGCTGTTGTAGCAGATGGTACGACTGAAAAGGTTAATCAATTGATTGAAGATTTTAAAGCTGGCAAGGTACATGTTTTTTATGGTAATTATACAGGTACCAATCCATTTGATTATACAGATACAATTGATCTACGAACAGAGTTCAAGGAGAACAATAACTCTTCGTCGCCGAAGTTTAACTATGTTTTAGATGATGTTATTACGATAATAGAATAATACTAATACAATTTTTGGGATTTATGATGAAAAGCTATGCGAGGATGCATAGCTTTTTTATTGTTTTATAAAAAATAAAAATATAAGCTTGACAACTGCAAATTGGTTGTATACAATCTAATTACATCAAATGCATACAACTTAATTGCATGCAATATTCGATAATGATTTTTAGGAGGGCAATAATATGAACGCTTTTGATTTTACAGTTAAGTCTCAGGATGGTAGTGATGTAGAATTATCACAGTTTAAGGGCAAGGTACTTCTTATAGTTAATACAGCAACAGGATGTGGTTTCACACCACAATACACAGAGCTTCAGGAGATGTATGAGGAGCTTCACGATCAGGGATTAGAGATTCTTGATTTCCCTTGTAATCAGTTCGGTGAGCAGACACCAGGTACTGATGAAGAGGTTCATGATTTTTGTACAGGAAGATATGGAATCACATTTCCTCAGTATTCCAAGATTGATGTTAATGGTGAGGATGCTATTCCTCTTTACAAGTGGCTCACAGAGAACACAAAATTTGCCGGTTTTTCAGGACCTATGTCACTTATTCTTTCTCCTATAGTTAAGAAGATGGACAAGGATTATAAGAACAATGGCAATATCAAGTGGAACTTCACAAAGATACTTATTAACAGAGATGGTGAAATAGTAGAACGTTTTGAGCCAACAGAAAATGTTAAGAAAATAGCAGACAAGGTTAAGGAGATTTTATAATATGTTTCATTTCGATTATCTTACAGAAAATACGTGTTCTAAAGTCATCAGTATGGATATAGATGGTGATATTGTAAAAAATATATCTTTTATGGGCGGATGTGATGGAAATCTTAAAACTATTCCGTTATTATTAGAAGGGTGGAGCGTGGATCAGATCGAAGAGAAACTCACGGGCATAAAATGTGGTAGAAGACCAACATCTTGTGCCGATCAGCTTGCCAAGGCTGTGCGTGCTGGTTACAATGCTTCTATGGATCCAGAATACAAGTCGCCACTAGAAGAGGACGAAGATGAAGAATAAATACGACGCACTAAAACTTGATAATCAATTATGTTTTCCATTATACGCAGTATCCAAGGAGATAGTTAGAAAGTATACTCCGTTTTTAAATGAGATAGATTTAACATATACCCAGTATATTGTAATGATGGTTATGTGGGAACATAGGGAAATGAATGTCAAGGAATTAGGGCAGAAGCTGTATCTCGACTCGGGTACGCTTACACCGCTTCTTAAAAATCTTGAAAAGAAAGGTTTTGTTACCAGAACAAGATCAACCAAGGATGAAAGAGTACTGGTAGTCACTGTTACAGATGAGGGCATGAAGCTTCGTGACAAGGCTGTAGAGATTCCAGGTAAGATGAGCGGATGCATCAATCTTGAGAAGGAAGAAGCAGTGCAGCTGTACACTACAATTAAAAAATTACTATCACAAATGTGATTCAAAGGGCCGCTTGAATATAGCGGCCTTTTAATATGCATGAAACGTATAAAACCAGTATGAATAGTTGTTGCTAAAAGGCTACATAAAAGGGTAGTATGAATAGAGAATATATAATAGGAGTAATATATGTACAACTATCGAATGCCTAGAAGTTTTGTGATATTTGTTTCCTTGGTGGTGCTTGTTATTGGATTACTGATTGGCAGTATCTTTATGAAAAGAACAACTTATGCTGCACTTATAACCAGCGAGGAGCAGTTTAGTAATATGGTGTATGACTGTGCGGCACATTACAAATCGGTGATTAAATTTAAGACAACCATGGATCTTAAATCGTATGATTTTGATAAGCTTTTTAGAGAAATAATGGACAGGGATACATATATTGGATGTGAGTTGTTTAGATATGACTATCATTATACTTATGATAGTCAGGGCATAATGAATGTTGAACTTCGAATTCAGAACCTTGCTTGGCATAGAGTGCAGTTAACTAAGTGGAGAGTGAAACAGATAGCAGGTAAGCTTCGAGGTCTTGATAGATATGATCAGATTAAGGCAGTTCATGATTACCTGGTAGCAACCAACGAGTACAGCTATACAATAGGTAGTGCTTTCAACGCTTTGTATGTTAATAAGTCAGCCTGCAATGGTTATGCTTTTAGCTTCTACGCCATAATGGAGGAGCTTGGAATACCAGCAACAGTAGAATATGGTGGTGCTCACGCGTGGAACCTTGTTGAACTGGATGGGCAGTGGTACAACGTGGATTGCACCTGGGATGATAGAAGTGGTAAAAAGATTTATTATGATTATTTTCTGAAATCCAATGATGATTTCGGTGGTCATGAACACTATAGTGCCACAGCTACTAAGTCTTATGATATGGAAAAAGCGGGACCATCCAATTACTATAAAAATATACCGCCTTATAAATTTATAATGATCGCATCGTCCTTTGGTTTCGCCATTGGGGCATATGTTTTGTACAGAGTTTTACAAAAAATAAAGGAAGAAAAAGAACGACGAGCATTTTATGGCAACTAGCAATTCGAGGTGTTATATGATATGCTAGATAAAGATTTAAGCGTAGATTAAGCGTGATAGAAATATGGGGAGGATTGTAAGATTGAAGGATAGAAGTAGTTTTTCAGGTAAAATGGGCTTTGTCCTCGCCGCAGCAGGTAGTGCTGTAGGTCTTGGTAATATTTGGAGATTTCCTTATCTTGTAGCAAAGAATGGAGGAGGTATTTTCCTTCTGTGCTACTTTATATTAGTAATAACTTTTGGATTTACACTTCTTACAACAGAGATAGCAATTGGTCGTAAGACACAGCAGAGTCCATTAACAGCTTATGGTGCCATTCATAAAAGATGGAAAGGGCTTGGTATATTGGCATGTATAGTTCCTGCCATTATTCTGCCTTACTACTGTACAATAGGTGGTTGGATTCTCAAGTATTTTTGGTCTTTCATTACCTTCAATGACAAGGCAACAGTTGCGGATGACTATTTCACAGGCTTCATAACATCGGACATATCTCCGATTATTTTCGCAGTTATTTTCGTTGCAGCTACTGCAATCATTATTTTCTCAGGTGTTGAGGGAGGTATTGAGCGATACAGTAAGGTTCTTATGCCAATACTTTTCTTTATGATTTGTGGTATAGCAATATTTTCTATGACACTAAAGCATGAAGTGGACGGCGTTGTAACTACAGGTATCGATGGTTTAAAGGTATATATATTACCGGATTTTTCTGGTATAACCTTTAGCTCACTTATGATGGTCATGCTTGATGCGATGGGGCAGTTATTCTATTCGATAAGTGTTGCTATGGGTATTATGATTGCATATGGTTCATATGTTAAAAAGGATGTTAATCTTATGAGCTCTATCAATCAGATAGAGATTTTTGATACACTTATCGCGTTTATCGCAGGTCTTATGATTATTCCAGCAGTCATCGTCTTTATGGGTAAGGATGGTTTATCAGCAGGTCCAGGTCTTATCTTTGTATCGCTTCCTAAGATATTCAATGAAATGGGAGCTATTGGGCGATATATTGGTATTGCCTTTTTCATAATGGTCCTTTTTGCAGCGATTACATCATCCGTATCAATCATGGAGGCTATTGTATCGAGTCTTATTGATAAGTTTAAGTGGTCACGTAAGGTGGCTGCGGCAGTTACTACTGTATATGCACTTATCATTGCTATAGTAGTATGTCTCGGATATAACGTGCTATACTTTGACCTTAAACTTCCTAATGGTGAAGTCGGCCAGATACTTGATTTGCTTGATTACATCAGTAATAATGTTATGATGCCAATAGTTGCAATACTCACATGTATTCTTATTGGTTGGGTTGTTAAGCCAAAAACAATTATTGATGAGGTTACGCGTAACGGTGAACGTTTTGGACGTAAATCACTTTATGTAGTTATGGTTAAGTTTATAGCTCCAGTACTTCTTGCATTATTGCTATTCAAGGCATTTGGTATATTCTAATATCGTAATAGTTGAAAATACGAAGAATGCAGCCGCATGGCTGCATTCTTTTTTTATTGCGATAGGCTTTTTCTTAGTCGAAATTTTGATATAATCATATTAGTGGGGTAAAACTCGGGGGTGCATATGAATCAATCATTTTCAACATTAATAGTTATTAAGCCAGACGATTTTAATCGTCAGAAACGTAACTATAAACGTCTAGTTAATAATCTTCAAACAGACAAAATTATATTTGTTAGTAGCGAGCCTATAAAAGATTATATTGCCAAGGCAGATCTTGGCAGTAATATAGGATTTCTTAGCGAAAGTCTGCTTATACCATTTGACGATGTTCATAAGGTTATGGAAGAGCACCTGTCCGAGATTTTAGAAGGCGAGCCATGCCCAAGAGGTGCAACAGGCTGGTATTATCAGCAGTTCCTTAAGATGCAGTATGCATTTATGTGCGAGGATGAGTTTTATATGGTATGGGATGGTGATACCATTCCATGTAGGACTATCAATATGTTTAGCGAAGCGGGTGCACCATATCTTGACCTTAAATACGAATATCATGAGGCTTATTTTGAAACCCTTGAAGTTCTTCTTCCTGGTATGCGTAAGTGTATAAAAAAATCATTTATATCAGAGCATATGCTTATTAATACCAAACTTATGCGCCAGCTTATTGAGAAAATAGAGGCCAATGATGAGATTGAAGGAGCGACTTTTTGGGAAAAGATAATACATGCGATTCCGCCTCGAAAGATTGTTGATAGTGCTTTTAGTGAGTTTGAAACATATGGAACCTTTGTATGTTTTACAGATCCTGGTATGTATAAGCTTAGGGAGTGGCATTCATTTAGACTGGGAGCAGAGTTTTTTAACCCTGATGAAATCACGGACAGAGATTATGAATGGCTAGGAAAAGATTTTCATGCTATATCATTTGAAAAGAATCAGGAAGTACGCGAGGATCATAATAATCTTTTCAATAATCCAGAATATCAGTCCAAGCTATCAGCCAGAAAGATGCTGGAGATTGCCCAGGAAGAATTTAATGGTGGATATATAGAAATATGGGATGACAATGCAGATGCAGCACTTGTCATGGATCCTTTGGCGAGTGGTTCTTCTAAAAAAAGTCCTATCTTCCAGCCTGAGGACGAGATGTACGAGAAAATGGGCGACATATTGTCGCTTACTAATATCAATCAGGCATATCTTTGCTATGAACAGGCAGCCTTTTTATCTAAGGATAAGGAAATTGTAAATCGTTGCAATGATAAATGTGATAAATTAAAAAATACAGGCAGGCTGTCTGTTAGAAAGGCGTCGATTGCCATTGTATCTTATAACAAGAAAGAACTGCTCCAGCAGTGTATATGGAGTATTGAAGAGCATTGCGCACCTGACAGCTACGAGATAGTGGTAGTTGATAATGCTTCTACCGATGGGGTAGCCAAGTGGTTATCATCACAGGCTGAAAAAATGACAGTTCTTCTTAGCGATGAGAATCTGGGATTTGCAGGTGGTTGTAATGCATGCATAAAATATGCACCACCAGATACCGATATATTTTTATTAAACAATGATACGAGAATGACTCATAATGCCCTGTTTTGGTTAAGAATGGGTCTGTATGAGTCTAATAAAGTTGGAGCCACTGGTTGTATGGCGAACTATAGTGGCAATGAGCAGGATGTACAGGTTTCATTTTCACAGCCTAGCCAGTATGTGACATATGCAAAGAGTGTCAACGTGCCAATGGACAACCCTTATGAAGAGAAGAGCAGGTTATGTGGATTTGCAATGCTCATTAAACGTGAGGTCATTGACATAGTGAAGGGCCTGGATGAGGGCTTTGGATTAGGATATTTTGAGGATGATGATCTTAGTCTTCGCATAAGACAGGCAGGTTATCAATTAATAGTATGCCATAATAGCTTTATTTACCATCAGGGAAGCGCAAGCTTTGGTAATAAGCCAGGCGTTTCAGAGCTTCTTGCCCGTAACTATGATTATATCAAGGGTAAATGGGGATATGACTGCCTGATGAATGCAGTCATATCAAAGAATGAAAAGGAAATATTATCGGCGCTTCCAGAAACTCCAATTAAGTTTTTGGAAATAGGCTGCGGCAGTGGTAACTTCTTGTCAATGGTTAAGTACCGTCATCCAGCTGCGACTGTAATGGGTATAGAAAGAATGGCAGAGCCCATTAAGTATGGTGTGACAGAAATACCAATTCTTCTTTGCGACATTATGAAAGGTACCATTCCTTTCCCGGAAGGATATTTTGATGTGATAGTAGTCAACCAACGTGATGACAATGTCTATGAAGTAGATAAGCTCGCAAAAATACTTGCAAGATTTGTTGTGCCTGGTGGCCAGCTTTTACTTGCGAGTGCCGATGAAACATAAGGAATTATTATGATATACACAGTAACACTTAATCCCTCCATCGATTATATAGTTGGTGTTGAAGGCTTTAAAGAAGGACTAATAAATAGAACTACCAGCGAACTAGTACTTCCAGGTGGTAAGGGCATTAATGTGTCCATAGTACTGCGTAACCTGGGTGTAGATAGTGTCGCTCTTGGATTTATGGCAGGCTATACTGGTAGGACAATCAAGGAGTTACTTACAGGTTTTGATGTGACCAGTGACTTTGTAGATGTTTCTAAGGGAATCTCCAGAATTAATGTTAAGCTCAAAAATCTTTCGAAAACTGACAGTAATAGCACTGTTTCTAGCGAGAGCGAGATTAATGGAAAGGGTCCAGTAGTAAGCGAGGGCGAGCTTGAAGCCTTTTATGCTAAGCTTGAAAAACTGGTGGTGGGAGATATTCTGGTATTATCTGGTAGCATACCAGCCTCTCTTCCTGGCAGTATGTATTATGATATTTTGAGTAGAATTAAGGATAGAGATATCATCACAATTGTTGATGCAGGAAAAGAGTTATTACTAAAAGTACTTGAGCTTAGACCATATCTTGTTAAGCCCAATCATATAGAACTTGGAGATATATTTGGCGTTAATATTGATGGTCAGGATATGGCTATAGAATACGCCAGAAAATTACAGGCTATGGGAGCCAGAAATGTACTCGTTTCAATGGCTGGTGATGGCGCAGTATTAATTACAGAAGATGGCAGAGTCTATAAAAAGGCGGCACCAAGTGGACAGGTTGTCAATTCCGTGGGAGCAGGTGATTCCATGGTGGCAGGATATATATTTGGAATGATTCAGACAGCTGATTGGTTGGGGGCTCCGGATTATGAGCTTGCCATGCGATATGGGCTTGCAGCAGGAAGTGCGAGTGCATTTTCTGATGGGCTGGCTACGTATTCAAAGCTTCAGTACTATTTGGAGCAGATATAAGGAGGAGCCTATTATGGTAGGTGGCTTTTACGTTGCTTTATTTTTACTATCTTTATTGCTGTTAGTTATTTTGATTACAGCGTTTACTGATAAAATACCCTTTTTCTATGTACTCTTTTTTGTATGTGTAGTTATCATTAACTATGGTTATATGCATCTTGCTTATGCTTCGAATCTTCAAACAGCGCTGAATGCCAATCAGACACTGTATATTGGTTCTGTTTTTGCTCCGTTTTTTGCGATTATGTGCGTGGCGGATTTGTGTAAGCTAAAAATAAAAAAGCTGTACCAGATTTTATTCATAATAGCTGGATGTCTCATTTATGGACTTGTCTGCACTATCGGAAAAAATGGATGGTATTACAAAGAAATAGACATAGAAATCGTTAATGGGGTTACAGTATTAAAGAAGGTGTACGGACCACTTCATTCATTATACTATGTATATATTTTTAGCATGATAGCACTGGCAACTGGTATTATTGTTCATGTATTTCGCATAAGACAGGATGTATCATATCTTTCAATGGCATTATTATTTATTGCTCAGGTAATAAACGTTGGTGTATATGCAGTTGAACGAATGGTCAGCTCTGTTTATACATTTGTTCCAGTCTCATTTATCATTTCGGAGTTTATCACACTGGTTCTGCTCATTAGAATCAGTATGTTTGATGTTGAGGGTATAGCAGCTAAGGCTATGCTCAAGACCAAATCATTTGGATTTATTCTTGTGGACAAACGTGGTAGATATCTTGGGTGTGAAGGAGAGGCTAGTCAATGGTTCCCAGAACTAAAAGAGATTCATATTGATAGAAATATTAACAGTCTGGACACACCGCTTTTCAACTTGATGCAAAATTGGTATGGCAGAACCAACAAAGTCAATAAAGCGCATCTTAATAGTGATAAGCTCTATATAGAGATTGAGCATGTTCATATGAGGGAGCGTAAATATAACGAAGTTCATTGCTTTTATCTCCATGATGATACCAAGAAACGCGAGTATGAAATTCTTCTTAAGAAGTACAATGAAACCCTGGCACAGCGTGTTACTGAAAAAACCAATAAGATTGAAAAGATTCAGTCGGATATAGTACTTAGTATGGCGAGTATTGTTGAAAATCGAGATGGCAATACAGGTGGTCATATTTCCAGAACGAGTAGCGTAGTTAAGATATTTACAGAACATTTGCGTAACATGGAGCTTGTAGAAAAGCTTACTCCTGGCATGATTGATGATATCGTTCAGGCTGCGCCACTTCATGATTTTGGTAAGATTGCAATTCCCGATGTTGTACTTAATAAGCCAGGTCGATTCAATGACGAAGAATACGCGATTATGAAACAGCACGCTGAGAAGGGCGCTGTTATAGTTGCTCAGATACTCAGGAACGTTGATGATAAGCAGCTTAAAAAGGTTGCGATTAACGTGGCGCATTATCATCATGAAAAATGGGATGGAACAGGGTATCCAGAAGGTATAAGTGAAGAGGTTATTCCATTTGAAGCAAGGGTTATGGCACTTGCCGATGTTTTCGATGCGTTAGTAAGTAAACGAGTATATAAAGAGCCATTTTCGTATGATGAAGCATTTAAGATAATCAGCGATTCTGCTGGATCGCATTTCGATCCTGTTCTTTGTAAGGCATTTGTAGAGTGCAGGCCTGAGCTTGAGGAACTGTACGATTCATTCAAGGATTGATATTAGTTTGCTTATTAGATACTTTTTTTCGAAGGTTTCGTATTTTTTTGTTAAGTCTGGCAATCTCCATGGACTTTTCTCGATTTTCTTCGCGAAGCTCAAAAGTAGCATTTCGAAGAGCCTGCGTTTCTTCATTGGTTTTGGCAGTTGAGACAATAGTCGCATTGAGATAACGAAGCTTTTGACCTTCGATATACATATCAATTAATTTACCGGTGTCATGTCTTAGATATGACACCTTTTTATATATTGCCTCAAAATGCGGAAAGACTGTGGCTAACTGTAAGATATCTTTGGTTGAGTAAGATTGCATAAAGGTCATCCAGGCATCAAGATTGGATTTCTTGACCTGATGACATCTCGCATAATCTTCAAGCGAGATTATTATGATATTGGTAAGTCCCTGTATACGATTGGCGCTGTCGATGAAATTACATTCAGTCTGAATATAATCCTTGTCGCTATGCGGAATAAAATATTTTCCCTTCGTATTACGAGATTTTTCGGTGAATATTATTATGTAGCTGGGCCTGAGAAGATCGAATCTAAAGTGGAAGCCTTTCATTTCCTTTAATCGATTATATTGCTTCATTATATTATTGGCCGCCAGACATTCTATCATTTTATTGGAAGGGGCAACACTCATTTTATGGAACTCGATATCAACCTTTCGTCCATTGTTCATGGAAGCTTCGAAGTTCATGGAGTAGTAGTTAATTTTATCTACTACGTTCTGGATATTGGGAAGAGTTGATGTTATGACTATATCATCGCCCAGAATATCGGATATGAATCTTGTTACAAAGGGCAGATTATCAGGGCCGCTCATAATATAGTTGAAGAATGGATCAAAAAGCATAGGGGGTGACTGTAGTCCTTGTAAAAATAGCACAATATCATCCTGAGATTGTCTTGGTAGTGTTTGAAATAGAGCTTTTGTAGAAGGAGTTTGATATATGGAATCTAGTGCCTCCTCTTTGGTTATAGTTTCTCCTAATATGTCAGATATAGATTTTGACATAATTCACCTCCTGATAAAATGGTATACAAAATGATGATTCAAAAAATAGTACGAAAAAAATAGTACGAAAAAAGATAGTACCCAAAAGATAGTACTAAAAAATGAAAGTCCGTAACTTCCATAAATTAAAATATTAAAATTGCTTGTGAAAATGTAATATTCCGCGGGACTATTACGTATTATAGAACGTGCTGAAGTGCACCATATATTTTATATGTATCATATCTAAAATGGAATTGCAAGAATTAAGAGTTCCTTTTTTCAAAAATCTTGTATAATATAATAACGTGTATAGTTTAATGTTAAGGAATTATTATGGCATATATAACTTGTAAAAATCTATCAGTAGGATACGAGGATGGAGTTGTATCAGAGGGTATTAACTTCCAGGTAAAGAAGGGCGATTATCTCTGCATAGTTGGTGAGAATGGCGCAGGCAAGAGTACGCTTATGAAGACTCTTCTTGGATTAATACAGCCTTTGTCAGGCGAACTCATTCTTGATGATATATCGAGAGCTGAGATAGGCTACTTACCACAACAGACAGTGATACAGAAGGATTTTCCTGCAACTGTTGAGGAGATAGTCCTTTCTGGAACATTAACCAGATCTAAAAATCGTATATTTTATTCCAAGGAAGATAAAAAGATTGCGCTTGAAAATATGGAGAAGATGGGCATCACTGAGCTTAGACGTAAGTGTTATCGAAATCTATCAGGCGGTCAGCAGCAGCGCGTGCTACTGACAAGAGCAATATGTGCTACAGAAAAGCTTCTTATATTAGATGAGCCTGTTAACGGACTTGATCCTAAGGTTACTGCTGAGTTTTATGGTATGGTAAGAAAGCTCAACGATTCAGGCATATCTATTATTATGGTATCGCATGATATGATGGCAGCTATAACCTATGCCTCTCATATACTTCATATCGGCAAGACACAGCTTTTCTATGGCGAAAAGGATGATTATCTTGAAACCTGTGCTTTCAAGAAGATAGGTGGATTAGGAGGTAGCGATGTTAATTAGTACTTCGAATTTCTTTACTAACCTGGCATACTATCTTTCGTTTCCATTTGTAAGGTATGCACTGATTGTATCTACATTGATAGCGTTGTGTTCATCTCTTCTTGGGGTAACACTTGTATTAAAGAGATATTCATTTATTGGTGATGGTTTATCGCATGTAGCATTTGGTGCTATAGCCATAGCATCGGTGTTCAATCTCACCAATAATGTATGGATAGTTCTTCCTATTACAATTGTGGCAGCAATATTTATATTAAAGTCTAGTCAGAACACAAAGGTTCGAGGCGACGCGGCCATAGCCATGACATCAGTGAGTGCTCTTGCGTTAGGTTATTTATTAATTAACGTTTTCTCGACATCGGCCAATGTATCAGGAGATGTATGTAGTACACTCTTTGGTTCAACTTCGCTTCTTACACTGACAAAAGGTGATGTAATATTTACAGTGGTGCTGTCGAGTGTTGTAATAATTACATTTGTTGTGATGTACAACAGGATATTTGCTATAACATTTGATGAGAATTTTGCTAAGGCTTCTGGTATGAAGACAGAGCGCTACAATTTGCTTATAGCAATCATAATTGCGCTCATTATCGTACTTGGAATGAAGTTAGTCGGTTCACTTCTTATTTCGGCTTTAATTGTATTCCCTACACTTTCGGCCATGAGATTAATCGACAACTTCAAGGGTGTTGTAGTATGTAGTGGTATTACATCTGTAATATGTGCTTTTACTGGAATGATTCTTTCGATGTGCTTTGAAACGCCTGCTGGCGCAACCATTGTAGCTGTGAATCTATTAGTATATATTGGCTTTACAGCCATATCTAGAATACGAGGCCATTAATATATGAAAAAGCTTTTAGGGGTATTGAAAAATGCAGTCATCCTTTTGGCCAAAGATATATGGGCAGGAAAAATTCCGATATTGTTAATTTCGCTAGGGATATATTTATCCAAGCAGCTTTTTGGAGCAATGTGTCCAATGGTCATAGCCACTGGACTTCCGTGCCCAGGGTGTGGTATGACCAGAGCCGCCATTAGTATATTGTCGTTTCGGCCAGGCATGGCGTTTAGTTTTAATCCAAGTATATTTATTTGGATAGTATATGTTTTGTATCTTATATATTATAGGTATATTAAGCGAACTAAGATAAAAAGATTTGTACCAGTAACAATGGCATTGTTTATTGCTACAATAGGTATCTATATCTATAGGATGATATTTGTGTTTCCAGGAGAAGCACCTATGTCATATATGTACAGCAATATGTTGTCCAGGTTATTTCCAGGTTACAAGAATTTTTTAAACAATTTTTGGAAAATATAAAAGGCAGTTTTATCAGCCAGTTAGCTTGGCTTGATAGAACTGCCTCATGTTTTATTATGGATGCCAGCGACCACTTGCTCCGCAAGGAAGTACTAGACCGTTAGATACAGGTAATCCGATTTCGGAGGCTTCAGTCTCACCGCCGTGCTTACTGTTTATTACTACGTTAAGCATATATGTAAGAACTGCAGGCTGAAGACCTGTTGTATAAGAGTTAATTAGAAAGAACAGTGGGTCATCGGAGAGTAGCTGCTCGCATAATTCAATGAGAGGGAAGACAGCCTCTTCAATTTTCCATATCTCGCCCTTTGGTCCTCGTCCATAGGATGGCGGATCCATGATGATTCCATCATATTTATTTCCACGTCTTATTTCTCGTTCAACAAATTTCACGCAATCATCGACAAGCCATCTGACTCTGTCACCAGGGATGTTGCTTGATGCTGCATTTTCCTTGGCCCAGGCAACCATACCTTTGGAAGCATCAACATGAGTGACATTAGCTCCTGCAGCAGCTGCTGCAAGTGTGGCACCGCCAGTATAGGCAAAAAGATTTAAAACCTTTACAGGACGATTGGCCTTTGCAATCAGTGAAGATGTCCAGTCCCAGTTAACAGCCTGCTCAGGGAATACACCAGTATGCTTAAATGCAAATGGCTTCAAGTGAAAGCAGAGCTTATCGGCGTTAACAGCTTCTGGAAGAGAGTAGTTTATTGTCCATTCTTCGGGAAGATTGAAAAACTGCCATTCGCCACCGCCCTTAGAGCTTCTATGATAGTGTCCGTTTTTATTCTTCCAAGCTTTATTGTCATGAGGAGTGTTCCAAATAACCTGGGGGTCTGGTCTTACCAGTATGTAATCACCCCAGCGCTCACATTTCTCTCCATTAGATGTATCAATTACTTCATAATCTTTCCAATTATCAGCTACCCACATATGTAGTCCTTTCATTAATAAGAAGATTTATTTCTTTAGTAATGATATAATAAGCACCCTGGAAAAACAAGATTTGCTGAAAAAATATGAGATTAATAACATTTTGAGGCACAAAGAATATTGCGTTATGTATTTAGGTATGTTATAAAAAAATTATTATATTTTTTGGAGGAAATGAAAAATGTCAAATGTAACCGGATGGATATTGGTAGCATTTGTTCTCTATCTTCTTATGATGATAGTGATTGGTGCCATTTATTCAAAGAAAAGCTCTAACACTGAAGAGTATTTCCTTGGTGGTAGAAATCTTGGCGGATTTGTAGCTGCTCTTTCAGCTCAGGCATCAGATATGAGTGGTTGGCTTCTTATGGGTCTTCCAGGTGCCATATTTGTATGGGGTATTAATGGTGGTGATGGATGGTGTGCCGTAGGTTTATTAATAGGTACAATCCTTAACTGGCTTATAGTCGCTTCTAGACTTAGAAAGTATACTATCAAAGCAGGTAACTCTGTTACACTACCTATGTTCTTTGAGAACAGATATAGAGATAAGAAGAAATCACTTATGTTAGTTTCTTCTATAGTAATAGTTATTTTCTTCGCTGTATATTGTGCATCGGCACTTGCAGCAGGTGGACAGCTTTTCCAGTCTATCTTTGGAGTTGATTACAAGATAGCACTTACACTTGGTGCTCTTGTTATTCTTATTTATACATTCCTTGGTGGATTCATGGCTGTATGTGTTACAGACTTTATTCAGGGAACACTTATGCTTATAGCACTTCTTGCAGTTCCTATTTTTGCGGTAGTATTTATGGGCAATGCTGGTCAGAGCGTTTCAGCAGGTCTTACAGATGCAATCGCAGAGAATCCTGGATTTGTTAATCTTTTCCATGGTGCAACTCCAGTAGGTGTTATCTCAGGTCTTGCATGGGGACTTGGATATTTCGGTATGCCTCATATCTTAGTCAGATTCATGGCTGTTAAGAGTGAAAAGGAAATGACTAAGTCTAAGGGCGTAGCTATTACATGGGTAACAATTTCGTTAATCATGGCAGCAGTTATTGGTATTGTTGGTAGAGCATATATGAACTTCGAAGCTATGAACGAAGTTGGTACAGAGAAGATTTTCATCGAGATGATCAAGAAGGTATTCACAGAAGAAATGAATGCTCCTATCGTAGCAGGTATTTTCCTTTGTGGTATCTTAGCTGCTATCATGTCAACAGCTGATTCACAGCTCCTTGTTTCTGCATCAGCAGTAGCTGAAGATATTTTCAAGGGTGTTATTAAGAGGGATGCAAGTGATAAGAAGGTTATGATTGTCAGCCGTGCTACAATCGTTATCATTGCTATTATCGCTTACTTTATTGCATGGAATCCTGATTCATCAGTAATGAGTCTTGTATCAGATGCGTGGGCAGGACTTGGTTCTGCATTCGGTCCACTAGTTCTTATGTCATTATTCTGGAAGAGAACAAACCTTCCTGGAGCAATTGCAGGATTAGTAAGTGGTGCTGGTGTAGTTATCCTTTGGGACTACATCCCATTAGTTGCTGGTGAGACAATCAAGGCAGCAACTGGTCTTTACTCACTTGCAGTTGGTTTCCCAGTAAGTTTAATTTGCATCATCCTTGTAAGTTTAATTACAAAGGCTCCAGCTCAGGAAATCGTTGATGAGTTTAATGCAGTCAAAGATGTTAAGGATGAAATGTAATTCTTCTATATAATATAGTTATTAATAATCACCTGGTGTCGTTATAAGATGGCACCAGGTTTTTTATTTTGTTATTGACGAAGACAAGGATTAAATATATAAATGAATAAAACAAAAATGAAAGACATATATTATAGAAGAAACTCATCCAAAGATGATTTGAAATTATGTAAACCGCAATATTAATATAGAAGAAACAGGTAAATACCAATATTTTGTATGTTGTGCATAGCTTGACCACAAGGTGTCAAGTTTCACAAAAATAAAAGTGGAAATTTATTAAAAAAATAGAAAAAAGTGCTTGATTTATAGTTTCCTATTAGGTATACTATCAATTGCTGTGGCATGATAGCTATGAAGCGTGAGGTTGCTACCAAGCGAAAGCGAAGGTAGGTTTTCCGTGGAGCGAATGTCAGATAATATGACGACAAGTCACTGTACAAAGCTTATACAGTCTGCGTTAAGCAGAAACGACGTGTGTGGATTGGTTAAATTCATGACACACCCGGGAAAGTGGTACAGTCACCGAGCTTGTCGTACTTTAAAAATAACAAAGTGCGAAAAGGAGGCGACTTTTTTTATGGCAAGTCAGAAAATGAGAGTCACATTAAAAGCCTATGATCATCAGTTGGTTGATGCATCAGCAAAGAAGATTATCGAAACAGTTAAGAAGAATGGTGGCGAGACAAGCGGACCAGTACCTCTTCCAACTAAGGAGGAAGTAGTTACAATCCTTAGAGCCGTACACAAGTACAAGGACTCTAGAGAGCAGTTCGAGCAGAGAACACACAAGAGACTTATCGATATCATCAATCCTTCACAGAAGATTGTTGAGTCTTTGCAGAAGATGGATATCCCAGCAGGTGTTTATGTTGACATCAAGATGAAATAATCATCTAGAAGTAATAATTAAAAAACCTCTACTAACTTTATGTATGGTGAACTGATTGCCCGTCACAGCAAGCCGCAATTAGTAAAATTCTATACCGCTTTAGTAGAACAAGGAGGAAAAATGAAGAAAGCAATTTTAGCAACAAAGGTTGGAATGACACAGATCTTCGCAGAAGATGGTTCACTCATTCCTGTAACAGTACTTGAAGCTGGTCCTTGCGTAGTAACTCAGATCAAGACAGTTGAGGACGATGGTTACAGCGCAGTTCAGGTTGGATTCGGCGACAAGAAAGAAAAGATTATCAATAAGGATAAGGCTGGTAAGAAGGAAATCGTTCATCGTCACGGTGCTACAAAGGCTGAGATGGGACATTTCAAGAAGGCTGGCGTATCTGCAAAGAGATATGTAAGAGAGTTCAAGTTTGAGAACGCTGATGAGTACGCTCTTGCACAGGAAATCAAAGCAGACATCTTCGCTACAGGCGATAAGGTTGATGCAACAGCTATTTCAAAAGGTAAGGGGTTCCAGGGCGCAATCAAGAGACACGGTCAGTCAAGAGGACCTATGGCTCACGGCTCTAAGTATCATAGACATGCAGGTTCTAACGGTGCTTGTTCAAGCCCTTCAAGAGTATTCAAGGGTAAGAGAATGCCAGGACATATGGGTTGTGTAACTATTACAGTTAAGAACCTTGAGGTAGTTAGAATTGATGCAGATAAGAATCTTCTTTTAGTAAAGGGTGCAGTACCTGGAGCAAAGAAGGCTCTTGTAACAATCAAAGAAACAACAAAGGCTGAAGCTTAATTAGGTCGAAAGGAGGACAACTTACAATGGCAAAAGTATCTGTTGTAAATATGGAAGGTAAAGAAGTTGGTACAATCGACTTAAGTGATGCAGTATTCGGTGTAGAAATCAATGAACATTTAGTTCACTTAGCAGTTGTACAGCAGCTTGCAAATAATCGTCAGGGAACACAGAAGGCTAAGACACGTTCAGAAGTATCTGGTGGTGGAAGAAAGCCTTGGAGACAGAAGGGAACAGGACATGCTCGTCAGGGTTCTACAAGATCTCCACAGTGGACAGGTGGTGGCGTAGTATTCGCTCCAGTACCACGTGATTATTCTTTCAAGCTTAACAAGAAAGAGAAGAGAGCAGCTCTTAAGTCAGCTCTTACAAGCAAGGTTCAGGATCAGAAGCTTATCGTTGTTGATGAGATCGTTATGAACGAGATCAAGACAAAGGCATTTGCTGAGATGCTTAAGAATATCAAGGCTGAGAAGGCATTAGTAGTAATGAATGAGAAGAATGAGAACGTTATTCTTTCAGCAAGAAACATTCCTACAGCTAAGACAGCTCTTACAAACACAATTAACGTTTATGACGTTATGAACGCAGGTACAGTAGTACTTACAAAGGCTGCTGTAGCTACTATTGAGGAGGTGTACGCATAATGGCAGCAATCAATTATTATGACGTAATCTTAAAGCCACTCGTAACAGAGAAGAGTATGAATGGCATGGCTGAGAAGAAGTACAGCTTCTTAGTTCACCCAGAAGCTAACAAGACTCAGATTAAAGAAGCTGTTGAGAACATGTTCGAGGGAGTTAAGGTAGCTAAGGTTAACACAATGAATAACGATGGTAAGACAAAGAGACGTGGAATGGTTTACGGCAAGACAGCTGAGACTAAGAAAGCCATCGTACAGCTTACAAGCGACAGCAAGGACATCGAGATTTACTCAGGTCTTTAAGATGTAAGCAATTAAACACAACAAAAGTGTGATAATAAATAACAAAGGAGAATAAGTTATCATGGGTATCAAAACTTACAACCCTTATACACCGTCTAGAAGAAATATGACAGGTTCTGATTTCTCAGAAATTACAAAGTCAACACCAGAGAAATCACTTCTTGCTTCAAAGAAGAAGAACGCTGGACGTAACAATCAGGGTAAAATAACAGTTCGTCATCACGGTGGTGGCAACAGACAGAAATATAGAATGATCGACTTCAAGAGAAGAAAGGATGACATTCCAGCTACTGTAATCGGTATCGAGTACGATCCAAACAGAACAGCTAACATCGCTCTTATCTGCTACGCAGATGGTGAGAAGGCATACATCCTTGCTCCTCAGGGACTTACAGATGGTATGAAGGTTATGAGCGGCGCTAAGGCTGAAATCAAGCCAGGTAACTGCTTACCACTTTCTGAGATTCCTGTAGGTACATTAGTACATAACATCGAGCTATTCCCAGGAAAGGGTGGCCAGATGGTTCGTTCCGCTGGTAACAGCGCACAGCTTATGGCTAAGGAAGGTAAGTACGCAACACTTCGTCTTCCTTCAGGCGAGATGAGAATGGTTCCAATCGAGTGCCGTGCTTCAATCGGTGTAATCGGTAATGGTGATCACAACCTTATCAACTATGGTAAGGCAGGACGTATTCGTCACATGGGTATCCGCCCAACAGTACGTGGTTCTGTAATGAACCCTAACGACCATCCACACGGTGGTGGTGAAGGTAAGACTGGTATCGGTCGTCCAGGTCCATGTACACCATGGGGTAAGCCAGCTCTTGGTCTTAAGACAAGAAAGAAGAACAAGCAGTCTAACAAGCTTATCGTAAGAAGACGTGACGGTAGAGCTATCAAGTAATTGGAAACCATTTAGGAGGAAATAAAACATGGCAAGATCATTAAAGAAAGGACCTTTTGCTGACGCTAGTTTACTTAAAGCAGTAGATCAGATGAATGCATCAGGCAATAAGCAGGCAATCAAGACATGGTCTCGTCGTTCTACAATTTTCCCATCATTCGTGGGAAACACAATTGCAGTACACGATGGTCGTAAGCATGTGCCTGTATATGTAACAGAAGATATGGTTGGTCATAAGCTCGGTGAGTTCGTAGCAACAAGAACTTACAAGGGACATGGCAAAGACGATAAGAAGTCAAAGGTTAGATAATAAGAAGGAGGACATATAAACTATGGCTAAAGGACATAGATCTCAAATTAAGAGAGAGAGAAACGCAGTTAAAGATACTAGACCCTCCGCAAAATTATCATATGCAAGGGTTTCTGTACAGAAGGCTTGTTTCGTACTCGATGCTATAAGAGGTAAGGATGTTACAACAGCTAAGGCTATCCTTGAGTACAATCCAAGATATGCTTCAAGCCTTATTAAGAAGTTATTAGACAGCGCAATCGCTAACGCTGAGAATAACAATGGTATGAATCCAGAGAATCTTTATGTAGCAGCTTGTTTCGCTAACAAGGGACCTACAATGAAGAGAATTCATCCAAGAGCACAGGGTAGAGCTTACAGAATCGAGAAGAGAGTAAGCCACATTACTATCGTTCTTGATGAGAAAGGAGCTAAGTAAGAATGGGTCAGAAAGTTAATCCTCACGGCATAAGAGTCGGTGTTATTAAAGATTGGGAATCAAAGTGGTATGCAGATGACAAGTTTGCTGATTACCTCGTTGAGGACTATAACATAAGAAAGTTCTTAAAGAAGGAGCTTTACTCAGCTGGTATCTCTAAGATTGAGATCTCAAGAAAGGCAGAGAAGGTTGAGGTAGTAGTTTGGACACAGAAGCCAGGTATCGTAATCGGTAAGGGTGGCGCTGGTATCGAGAATACTAAGAAAGCTCTTCAGAAGTGTATTGGTAGAAAAGAAGTTAGTCTTGACGTTCAGGAAGTTAAGAAGCCTGATGCAGATGCACAGCTTGTTGCAGAGAACATTGCTCAGCAGCTTGAGAACCGTGTATCTTTCAGACGTGCTATGAAGTCTTGTATGTCTAGAACAATGAAGAAGGATAACAAGGGTAACTCATTAACAGGAGCTCAGGGTATCAAGGCTGCAGTTTCTGGTAGACTTGGTGGAGCTGATATGGCTCGTACAGAGTTCTATAGTGAAGGAACTATTCCTCTTCAGACACTTAGAGCTGATATTGATTACGGATTCGCTGAAGCAGATACAGCATACGGTAAAGTTGGTGTTAAGGTATGGATCTACAAAGGCGAGATACTTCCTACTAAGGGAAATAATAAGGAAGGGAGCGATAAATAACTATGTTAATGCCTAAGAGAGTGAAACGTCGTAAACAGTTTCGTGGAACAATGACAGGCAAGGCTCAGAGAGGTAACGTTATATCTTACGGTGAGTTCGGTATCGTTGCAACAGAGCCATGTTGGATTAGATCAAATCAGATAGAGGCTGCCCGTATCGCTATGACAAGATATATCAAGCGTGGTGGTAGAGTTTGGATTAAGATTTTCCCAGATAAGCCAGTTACAACAAAACCTGCTGAAACTCGAATGGGTTCAGGAAAAGGTACTTTAGAGTATTGGGTAGCAGTAGTTAAGCCAGGACGTGTAATGTTCGAGATCGCTGGTGTACCAGAAGAGACAGCTAGAGAAGCATTACGTCTTGCTACACACAAGCTTCCTTGTAAGTGTAAGATCGTTTCTAAAGCAGATTTGGAAGGCGGTGCAGAATAATGAAGACTAATAAATATGTTGAAGACCTTAACAAGAAGTCAGCAGTTGAGTTAAATCAGGCACTTGTAGAGGCTAAGAAGGAACTTTTCAATCTTAGATTTCAGAATGCAACAAATCAGTTAGATAACACAGCAAGAATCAAGGACGTTCGTAAGAACATCGCTAGAATCCAGACAGTTATCAACGCTAAGGCTGAGGCATAAGATTAATAATCTTAGATTGAGAAAGGAGATATAACCGTGGAAGAAAGAAACTTAAGAAAAACACGTACAGGTAAGGTTGTAAGCGATAAGATGCAGAAGACTATTACTGTTGCAGTAGAGAACCATGTTAAGCATCCTCTTTACAACAAGATTGTTAAGAGAACATACAAGCTTAAGGCTCATGATGAGAACAATGATGCACACATCGGTGATACAGTTAAGGTTGTAGAGACAAGACCATTATCTAAGGATAAGAGATGGAGACTTGTTGAAATCGTTGAAAGAGCAAAATAAATACATTTACCAAAAACTTTTTTGGAAGGAGATTTAGCATGATACAGCAAGAAAGTAGACTTAAAGTTGCTGATAATACAGGCGCTAAAGAGATTTTGTGTATCAGAGTTGTAGGCGGTTCTACAAGAAGATATGCAAACATCGGTGATGTAATCGTAGCTTCAGTTAAAGATGCAACACCTGGCGGCGTTGTAAAGAAGGGCGATGTTGTTAAGGCAGTAGTTGTACGTTCAGTACATGGCGCACGTCGTAAAGATGGTTCATACATCAAGTTTGATGAGAACGCAGCAGTTATCATCAAGGATGATAAGACACCAAAGGGAACCCGTATTTTCGGACCAGTAGCAAGAGAGCTTCGTGAGAAACAGTTTATGAAGATTGTTTCATTAGCTCCTGAAGTATTATAGGAGGTGTCGTACAATGATGAAGATTAAGAAGGGCGACCTCGTAAGAGTAATCGCTGGAAGCGACAAGGGCAAAGAAGGAAAGGTTCTTGAAGTAAAGAACGGTAAGGTTCTTGTTGAAGGAATCAAGATGATTAGTAAGCATGAGAAGCCAAACGCTGTTAACCAGAATGGCGGAATCATCCAGAAGGAAGCTCCAATAGATATTTCAAACGTAATGCTTGTAGTTAACGGAAAGACAACAAGAGTTGGATTCAAGATCGAGAACGACAAGAAGGTACGTGTTGCAAAATCTACAGGTGCTGTAATTGACTAATACTAGGGAAGGAGGCAAGAACATTGAGTAGACTTAAAGATACATATAAGAACGAGATCATGGATGCCATGGTTAAGAAGTTCGGTTATAAGAACGTAATGGAGATACCTAAGATTGATAAGATCGTTATCAATATGGGTGTTGGTGAAGCTAAGGATAATGCAAAGCTTCTTGAGGCTGCAGTAGCTGATATGGAGACAATCACAGGTCAGAAGGCTGTTATCACAAGAGCAAAGAACTCAATCGCTAACTTCAAGATTCGTGAGGGTCTTGGTATTGGTTGTAAGACAACACTTCGTGGTGATAAGATGTACGAGTTCCTTGATAGACTTGTAAATCTTGCATTACCTCGAGTACGTGACTTTAGAGGTGTTAACCCTAACGCATTCGACGGCAGAGGTAACTATGCTCTTGGTATCAAGGAGCAGATTATCTTCCCTGAAATCGAGTATGATAAGGTTGATAAGGTTCGTGGTATGGACATTATCATCGTTACTACAGCTAAGACAGACGAAGAGGCACGTGAGTTATTAACATTATTCAACATGCCATTTGCAAAATAGTTGGTTTGAGTTTTCTAAGGAGGTAAATTCATGGCTAAGACAGCAATGAAGATTAAGCAGCAGCGTACACCTAAGTTCTCAACAAGAGCATATACAAGTTGTAGAATTTGTGGTCGTCCTCACTCTGTATTAAGAAAGTACGGAATCTGTAGAGTATGTTTCCGTGAACTTGCTTACAAGGGCGAGATACCTGGTGTTAAGAAAGCTAGCTGGTAAGATATAACAGCTAATGTATAATTTAAGGAGGATAAAAGCAAAATGACAATGAGCGATCCTATTGCAGATATGCTTACTAGAATTCGTAATGCAAATGTTGCAAAGCACGATACAGTTGATGTTCCTTCTTCTAAGATGAAGCTTGCTATTGCAGAGATTTTATTTAACGAAGGATACATTAAGAAATACGAAGTTGTTGAAGATGGTAACTTCAAGAACATTCACATCACACTTAAGTATGGTGTAGATAAGAACGACAAGATTATCACAGGTATCAAGAGAATTTCTAAGCCAGGTCTTCGTGTATACGCAGGCAAGGACGAACTTCCAAGAGTACTTGGTGGTCTTGGTGTAGCTATCATTTCTACAAACCAGGGCGTTATCACTGACAAGGAAGCTAGAAAGCTTAACGTTGGTGGTGAAGTATTAGCTTTCGTTTGGTAATTTGATACATAAGTAATAATTAACTTTTTATATATTTTATAGGAGGTACGGGCATGTCACGTATAGGAAGAATGCCAATCGCAATTCCAGCAGGCGTAACTGTTGAAGTTGCAGAAAATAATAAAGTGACTGTAAAAGGTCCTAAGGGAACACTCGAGAGAGTATTACCTTCAGAGATGGAAATCAAGGTTGAGGGCGCAGAAATCGTTGTTACAAGACCTAATGATTTAAAGAAGATGAAGTCTTTACATGGTTTAACAAGAACACTTATCAACAACATGGTTGTTGGTGTAACTAATGGTCTCGAGAAGAAGCTTGAGGTTAACGGTGTTGGTTACAGAGCAGCTAAGCAGGGTAAGACACTTAACCTTTCACTTGGTTACTCACATCCAGTTAACATGGAAGATCCAGCAGGTGTTGAGACAGTTGTTGAAGGTAACATCATCACTGTTAAGGGCATCGATAAAGAAAAAGTTGGCCAATTCGCAGCTGAAATCAGAGACAAGAGAAGACCTGAGCCATATAAGGGTAAGGGTATCAAGTATGTTGATGAGACAATCAGACGTAAAGTTGGTAAGACTGGTAAGAAATAAATAAGGAGGGCGTAAATAATGGTTAGCAAAGAATCAAGACAGAAAGTTCGTGTTAAAAAGCACATGAAAATTCGTAACCGTTTCAGCGGTACAGCTGAGAGACCACGTCTCGCAGTATTTAGAAGTAATAATCATATGTATGCTCAAATTATTGACGATACAGTTGGAAATACAATAGTTGCAGCTTCAACTCTTGAGAAAGATATTAAGGCTCAGCTTGAGAAGACCAATGACGTTAACGCAGCAGCATATTTAGGTACAGTTATTGCAAAGAGAGCAATGGACAAGGGTATTAACACAGTTGTTTTTGATAGAGGCGGCTATATATATCAGGGTAAAGTTGCAGCATTAGCTGAAGCAGCCAGAGAAGCTGGCTTAGAATTTTAAGGAAAGGAAGCAATATAAATGAGACATGAAATCATTGACGCAAGTCAGTTAGAGTTAAATGACAAAGTTGTTTCCATCAAGAGAGTTACAAAGACTACAAAGGGTGGTCGTAACATGAGATTCACAGCACTCGTAGTTGTTGGTGACGGTAATGGTCACGTTGGTGCTGGCCTTGGTAAGGCTATTGAAATCCCTGAAGCAATTCGTAAGGGAAAAGAAGATGCTACAAAGCACCTTGTATCTATTTCTCTTGATGATAATAAGAGTATCCAGCATGACTATGTTGGTAGCTACGGCTCAGCAGAAGTTCTCCTTAAGAGAGCTCCAGAAGGTACTGGTGTAATCGCTGGTGGTCCAGCTCGTATCGTTTGTGATATGGCTGGTATCAAGAACATCCGTACAAAGTCACTTGGATCAAACAACAAGCAGAACGTTGTTCTTGCTACAATCGCTGGCCTTTCAAAGGTTATGAGCCCAGAAGAGGTTGCAGCTAAGCGTGGTAAGTCAGCTAGCGAAGTTAGAGCATAAGGAGGAATACATCATGGCATTAAAGATTACATTAGTTAAGTCTCCAATTGGTGCTGTTCCTAAGCATAAGAGAACTTTAGAGGCTATGGGCCTTACAAAGATGCATAAGACAATTACTGTAGCTGATACAGCAGCAGTAAGAGGTCAGATTCAGCAGGTTGGATATATGTTAAAGGTTGAGGAAGAGAACTAATCTTCCTCTCCTCACTTAATATTCGAGTTGCCGTAGACTGGCAGCGTTAGACAAAATAGGAGGTCTATTAAAATGGAATTATCTAATTTAAGACCAGCAGATGGTTCAAAGCATAGTGATAATTTTAGAAGAGGTCGTGGACACGGCTCAGGAAATGGTAAGACAGCTGGTAAGGGTCATAAGAGTCAGAAGGCTCGTTCTGGTGCACCAAGAATCGGTTTCGAAGGTGGTCAGATGCCATTATACAGACGTTTACCTAAGAGAGGTTTCAAGAACAGAAATACTCTTGAGATCGTAGCAATCAACGTTAGCAGACTTGAAGTATTCGAGAACGGTGCAACAGTTACTGTTGAGGATATGAAGAATGTTGGTATCATAACAAATCCTAAGGATGGTGTTAAGATTCTTGGTAACGGTGAGCTCACAAAGAAGCTTAACGTTCAGGCAAATGCTTTCAGTGCTACAGCAAAGGAAAAGATTGAAGCTTTAGGTGGAACAGCTGAGGTGGTTTAATGTTTAAAACTTTCATTAAGGCATTAAAGTTAAAAGACGTAAGAAGTAGATTATTATTTACTTTTGCTATGTTAGTAATTATAAGAATAGGATGTCAGCTCCCGATTCCGGGAGTTAACAGATCCTATTTTGCTCAGGTTTTTGCTAGCAAGACAGGAGATGCTTTTAACTTTTTTGATGCATTCACCGGTGGTTCATTCACAAATATGTCAATATTTGCGTTGAATATCACACCATACATTACTTCTTCGATTATTATGCAGCTCCTTACAATAGCTATTCCAAAGCTTGAGGAGATGAATAAAGAAGAGGATGGACGTAAGAAGATTGCTTCTATTACAAGATTTGTAACTGTCGGACTTGCACTTTTCGAGTCAGCAGCAATGGCAATCGGATTTGGTAATCAGGGATTACTTGATGCAGCCAACTACAATGTGCTTAATATAGTGACAATTATATTTGCACTTACAGCAGGTAGTGCGTTCCTTATGTGGATTGGTGAGCGTATCACAGAGCATGGTGTCGGAAATGGTATTTCGATAGTACTTGTTATCAATATTATTTCTCGTATACCAGTTGATATAGCAGGTTTATATAAGAGATTTATTGAGCCAGCTAACAACATTGGTGAAGGTGTTATTAAGGGAATTATTATTTTAGCTATTATCTTAGTAACAGTTGTTATAGTAGTTCTTTTGAACGGTGGTATTCGTAAGATTCCTGTTCAGTACGCAAAGAAGGTACAGGGAAACAGAGTAATGGGTGGAAATAACGCAAGTATTCCACTTAGAGTTAACACAGCAGGTGTTATCCCAATTATCTTCGCTTCATCACTTATGCAGACACCAATTATTTTCTGTCAGTTACTTAACATTGGTAACGGAACAGGTATTGGATCTGAAATTCTTAAAGGTTTATCATCAAGCCATTGGTTTGATAGAGAGGACCCTAAATATACACTTGGATTATTATTCTATATAATCCTTGTAATATTCTTCGCTTACTTCTATACAGCGATAACATTTAATCCAATGATTATCTCTGATAACATGAAGAAGAGCGGCGGCTTTATTCCAGGTATTCGTCCTGGTAAGCCAACAACAGAGTATCTTAACTCTGTATTACATTACATAATATTTATGGGTGCTGTTGGACTCATCATTGTAGCAGTTATTCCAATCTTCTTCAGTGGTGTGTTCGCTGTTAATGTAACATTCGGTGGTACTTCACTTATCATTATCGTAAGCGTTGTACTTGAAACTATTAAGCAAGTTGAGACATTAATGTTACAGCGTAACTATAAGGGATTCCTTAATTCATAAATAAAGTTTTTAATCTCAGGAACACTACGCTAATTTGGCGTAGTGTCCTTTGAGTGTAGAGAGGTTATATTTTTTTCAGAGAGGGACAAAGTCATGAAGATTATTATGTTAGGTGCGCCAGGCGCAGGTAAAGGAACACAGGCTAAGATGATTGCTGAGAAGTATTCTATTCCACACGTTTCAACTGGAGATATTTTCAGAGCAAACATTAAGAATGGTACAGAGCTTGGTAAGGAAGCAAAGTCATACATGGATAAGGGTGAGCTTGTTCCTGATGAATTAACAGTAAGAATTTTACTTGACAGAGTAGCCAAGGAGGACTGCAAGAACGGATACGTACTCGATGGTTTCCCACGTACTATTCCACAGGCAGAGGTTCTTCAGGCTGAGCTTAATAAGCAGGGAACAGATGTTGACTATGCTATTAATGTAGATGTTCCAGATGAGAATATCGTAAAGCGTATGTCAGGTAGAAGAGCATGTGTAACATGTGGTGCAACATATCACATCGAGCATGTTCCACCAAAGACAGAAGGTGTATGTGATAAATGTGGTAGCGAACTTATCCTCCGTGATGATGATAAGGAAGAGACAGTTAAGAATCGTCTTAATGTTTACCATGATCAGACACAGCCACTTATTGACTTCTATTCAGCAAAGGGTGTACTTAAGAATGTTGATGGAACAGTTGATATGATGGATGTATTTACAGCAATTACAAACATCTTAGGTTAATTGTTATTTATATAGAAGATTCAGACTAGAGGTCTTTAAAATATTATGGCAATTTTAATAAAATCTGAAAGAGAAATTGAATTAATAAGACATTCATGTAAGCTTTTAGCCCAGGTTCACGAAGAGTTAAAAGAAGCCATTAAACCAGGAGTTAGCACCAAGGATATTGATACACTTGGTGAGAAGTTAATCCGAGATATGGGATGTACTCCAAACTTTCTAAATTATAATGGTTATCCAGCATCGATTTGTGTATCAGTCAACGAAGAAGTTGTACATGGAATACCTCGTAAGGATAGAATTCTTAAAGAGGGAGATATAGTAAGTCTTGATTGTGGACTTATTTATAAAGGTTATCATTCAGATGCAGCTAGAACATATGGTGTTGGACAAATTGCTCCAGAGCTTGAGCAGTTAATTCGAGAAACCGAGAACAGTTTCTGGGAAGGCATCAAGAAGGCAAAGGCTGGCAACCATCTATTTGAGATATCAGGAGCCATTGATGATTATATATCACAGTTTGGCTATGGAATAGTTACTGATCTTGTTGGACACGGAGTTGGAACAGCACTTCATGAAGATCCACAGATACCAAACTTCAGACAACCACGAAGAGGACCAAAGCTTCAAAAGGGTATGACCCTTGCGATAGAGCCAATGATTAATCTTGGAAGAAGCGATGTTGAGTGGCTTGATGATGACTGGACAGTAGTTGCTGAGGATGGACTTCCATCAGCACATTATGAGAATACAATCCTTATTACCGACGGAGAACCTGAGGTACTTACTATATTAGATTAATGGAGGAAGAGAATGTCAAAAGCAGACGTAATTGAAATTGAAGGAACAGTTACAGAGAAATTGCCAAACACAATGTTTAGAGTACAGCTTGAGAATGGCCACGAAGTATTAGCACATATAAGCGGTAAGCTTCGTCAGAACTTTATCAAAATCCTTCCAGGAGATAAGGTTACACTTGAGCTTTCACCATATGATCTTTCAAAGGGAAGAATCATTTGGAGAGATAAATAAATACAGAGAAAAAATTCTCTTGCATTTATATATGTTACATGTTACAATTTTTTTCGGACTTTTTTGAAAGGAGGCTTTTCATATGAAGGTTAGAGCATCAGTTAAACCTATTTGCGAAAAGTGCAAAGTCATCAAGAGAAAAGGGCGCATCATGATTATATGTGAGAACCCAAAGCATAAGCAGAGACAGGGTTGATTGGACTGTCTTGTTTGTGTATGACAAAGTATGCGGCTGTAGCTTTATTTATCCGTCAATAAATAGAGCTAGATAATCGATAAATGTGAGGTGTAGGTGACACCGTGCATTTACGGTTGATACCGATTTTTTCTAATGCACTAATTTTTTATAGAAATTATCGGGCAAGGCTAGCAATCGCTAGCTGGGTTGCAATTTAACCCCAATCAATTAGTAACTGTTAATTGTGTGACATATACTATATTAATATGTCATAACACCAGAAAATGGAGGAAAACAAAATGGCTCGTATATCAGGTGTAGATTTACCTAGAGACAAGCGTGTCGAGATTGGACTTACATACATCTACGGTATTGGTAGAGTAAGTGCAACAAAAATCCTTGCTGAGGCAAAGGTTAACCCAGATACTCGTTGTAGAGATCTTACAGACGACGAGGTTAAGGCTATCAGTGCAGTCATCGATAGAGATATGACTGTAGAAGGTGATCTTAGAAGAGAGATCGCTCTTAACATCAAGAGATTACAGGAGATCGGATGCTACCGTGGTATCCGTCATAGAAAGGGACTTCCAGTTCGTGGTCAGAAGACTAAGACTAATGCTAGAACACGTAAGGGTCCTAAGAAGACAGTTGCAGGTAAGAAGAAGTAATTCAAACCCAATTGTTTGTAACTAAATTAGTTTATTTAATCCAGAAAGTAGGTTAGTTTAAAATGGCAGCAACTAAAAAAGCAGCAACAAAGAAAGTAACAAAGAAGCGTGTCAAGAAAAACGTTGAACATGGTCAGGCACATATTCAGGCATCTTTTAACAATACTATCGTTACATTAACAGATGCTGAAGGCAATGCTCTTTCATGGGCATCTGCAGGCGGACTTGGTTTTAGAGGTTCAAAGAAATCTACTCCTTATGCAGCACAGATGGCAGCAGAAACAGCTACAAAAGCAGCTCTCATCCATGGCCTTAAGACAGTAGACGTATTCGTAAAGGGACCAGGATCAGGACGTGAAGCAGCAATCCGTGCATTACAGGCAAGCGGTTTGGAAGTAACTAGTATCATGGACGTAACACCAGTTCCACATAACGGATGCCGTCCACCTAAGAGACGTCGTGTATAATTATTTGGAGGTAGAATAAGATGGCAGTTAATAGAGTACCTGTACTTAAAAGATGTAGAGCCCTCGGTCTTGATCCTGCATATCTTGGTGTTGAGAAGTATACTCATGCCAACGAGTGGAAGAGAGATCCAGAGGATTATCATAATGGACACAAGAATGGCAAGAAGAGAACCCTTGACAAGAAGATCGATAGACGTCCTAACGAGTCTATCCGTAAGCTTAAGAACGCTAACAAGAAGGTTTCTGAGTACGGACTTCAGTTAAGAGAGAAGCAGAAAGCTAAGTTCATCTATGGCGTATTAGAGAAGCCTTTCCGTAACTACTATGAGAAGGCTGACCGTATGAAGGGTATGACAGGTGATAACCTTATGATCCTTCTTGAGTCAAGACTTGATAGCATTATCTTCCGTTTAGGTTTCGCTAGAACAAGAAGAGAAGCTCGTCAGGTTGTAGACCACAAGCATGTTCTTGTAAATGGTAAGAAGGTTAATATTCCTTCATATCTTGTAAAGGCTGGAGATGTAATCGAACTTACAGAGAAGGCTAAGGGATTACAGAGATTCAAGGATGTTATCGAAGTAACAGAGAGCAGAATCGTACCTGAGTGGTTAGATGTTGATTACGAAGCTAAGAAGGGTACAGTAAAGGAACTTCCTACAAGAGAAGCTATCGACGTACCAGTTGATGAGATGCTTATCGTCGAGTTATATTCTAAGTAATCAGATTTAATTATATAAGGAGGGTTAATATGATAGCATTCAAGTTTGGTAATCCAAATATTGAGATTTCAGAGATTTCTGAAGACAAGAAATACGGTAGATTTGTTGTTGAACCCTTAGAGAGAGGTTACGGTATTACACTTGGTAATTCTCTCAGAAGAATTATGCTTGCTTCACTTCCAGGTGCAGCAGTAAGCCAGGTTAAGATTGATGGAGTACTTCATGAGTTCACATCTATTCCTGGTGTCAAGGAAGATGTTACAGAGATAATCATGAACATCAAGAGCCTTGCAATCAAGGATGACAGCGACAGCGATGAACCAAAGAAGGCACATATCCTTTTCGAAGGAGCAGGTGTTGTTAAAGCTTCAGATATTCACTTTGAAGACCCTAACATATCTGTTGTAAATGCTAATCAGACAATCGCTACACTTAGCGGTGGCAAGGATTGTCGTCTTGAGATGGATCTTATCGTTACAAAGGGACGTGGTTACGTTTCTTCAGATAAGAACAAGAAGGATGATTGTCCAATCGGTAGCATAGCAGTAGATTCAATCTACACACCAGTAGAGCGTGTCAACATGACAGTAGAGAATACTCGTGTTGGTCAGATCACAGACTATGATAAGTTAACACTTGATGTATATACAAACGGAACAATTGCTCCAGATGAGGCTGTAAGCCTTGCAGCAAAGGTTCTTGCTGAGCATCTTAACTTATTCATCAACTTATCTGAAAAAGGTATCAATTCACAGGTACTTGAGGATAAGGAAGCTGATGAGCAGACAAAGGCAAAGGATATGAGCATTGATGAGCTTGAGCTCTCAGTTCGTTCATTCAACTGCTTAAAGCGTGCTGGTATCAATACAGTTAGTGAATTAATTAATAAGACTCCAGACGAAATGATGAAGGTTCGTAACCTTGGTCGTAAGTCACTTGATGAAGTTCTTCTTAAGCTCAAGGAGCTTAACCTCGAGCTTCGCAACGGTGAGGAATAATTAATTTATAAAACATATATTAGTAAATCCAAAGAGTATGATATATGTAGAAACCAATTGGAAACAATATTATGTCCGGTATGTAAGACCAAAGAGCGTGGCCGGATGTACCATGAAGGGAGATTAAAAAAATGGCAATGTACAGAAAGCTTGGTAAAACTTCAAGCCAGAGAAAGGCACTTCTTAGAAACCAGGTAACAATGTTACTCGCATCTAAGGATGGCAAGATTACTACAACAGAAGCTAGAGCAAAAGAGATCCAGAAGATCGTTGAGCCTCTTATCGCACTTGCAGTTAAGGAAAAGGATAACTTCGAAGAAGTTACAGTTAAGGCTAAGGTTGCTCGTAAGGATAAAGACGGCAAGAGAGTTAAAGAAGTTGTAGATGGTAAGAAGGTTACTGTTTATGATGAAGTAGAGAAGAAGATTAAGAAGGATATGCCTTCAAGACTTCACGCTAGACGTCAGATGATTAAGGCTCTTTACACAGTTAAGGATGTTCCAACAGAAGCAGCTGGTAAGAAGAGAAATACAAAGACTATCGATGTTCCTACAAAGTTATTTGAGGAACTTGCACCAAAGTATGCTGATAGAAACGGTGGATACACAAGAATCGTTAAGATCGGTCAGCGTAAGGGTGATGCAGCTATGATGGTTATCATCGAGTTAGTATAATCTATACAAAGCATTTTAAGAAGCGTACGATAATTCGTACGCTTCTTTTTTTTAGCGAGGTAAGAAAAACAAGCGGCTGCGAAGCAGACATTGACGAAGCTCGAAGAGCGAGGATGACAATTGATTGAAAATCAATTGTATGTAACCGAGCGTAAACGAAACAAAATAATAAGTAGCGAAGCTACGACGGATGCGTAAGCAGACGGATTTTGTGAGTTAGAGGTAAGAAAAACAAGCGGCTGCGAAGCAGGAAAAGAATCATAATAACATCTTTTTATATAGTTTACGGATTGATTAGTTTATAAGATAACTGTACAATAAAAAAGTTAAACCGATTCATTTTAGAATTAATATAGATTACAGGTAGATTAGTCAGTAAACATTATGTCAATTGTTGAAACAAAAAAACTTGCATATGAATATATTCGTCGTGATGCAGAAGGCAATGTTGAAGGAATAACCAGAGCAGTAGATGATGTTAGTATGAAAATACATCAGGGAGAGTTCGTAGCTATTCTAGGAGCCAATGGTTCAGGTAAATCCACATTAGCCAAGCATCTAAATGCCATTTATTATCCGACTGAAGGTTCTGTATTTGTTGATGGCAAGGATACCAAGGATGAAAGCAAGCTATGGGATATTAGGCGTACTGCTGGTATGGTATTTCAAAATCCTGATAATCAGATAATTGGTCAGGTAGTTGAAGAGGACGTTGGTTTTGGGCCAGAGAATATGGGTGTACCAACCGAAGAAATATGGCAACGAGTAGATGAAAGTCTTAGAATCATTGATATGCTTCCATTTAGAAAAATGTCTCCAATGAAGCTTTCTGGTGGACAGAAGCAAAGAGTATCAATAGCAGGCGTACTTGCTATGCATCCTAAATGTATTATTCTGGACGAGCCAACAGCTATGCTTGACCCGCTTGGTAGAAAAGAAGTAATACGAGCAGTAACAGCTCTTAATCAGGTTGAAAAAATAACAATTATTCTTATCACTCACTATATGGAAGAGGTAATTGGTGCTGATAGAGTAATAGTTATGGATAAAGGACAAATAGTTTTATCAGGAACTCCAAAAGAAGTTTTTTCTCAGATAGAGCTTCTTAAAGAACTTAGACTTGATGTACCAGATGTAACTATGCTTGCATACAAGCTTCGTCAATCAGGACTGCCAATTCCGCGAGGAATATTGACTCAGGACGAGCTCGTTACTGAAATAGAGAAATTAAAAGTATCACACTAGATTATTATGAAAAGAATTAGAAAGATTATTTAGGTTAATCAATGCAACTAATAGCAGACCATTTATCTTTACAATATAATAAAGGCCTTAGTACTGAGGTAAAAGCGCTTGATGATATTAATCTCGTAATTAACGAAGGAGATTTTATAGGACTGCTGGGACATACAGGATCAGGCAAGTCCACGTTAGTTCAGCTACTCACAGCGCTCCTCGAACCAACATCGGGTACAATATATTTCGAAGGCGAGGATGTGTTTGAAAAAGGATATGATAGGCGAAAGCTTCGTAGCAAAGTGGGCTTAGTATTTCAGTATCCTGAGCACCAGCTATTTGAAGAAAATGTATTCGAAGATGTGTGCTTTGGGCCCAGGAATTTAGGTTTAGATCGAAAGAGTGTTGAGCTTAGGGCTTATGAAGCTCTCAAGAAAGTTGGTATGCCTGACGAATTGTTCTATCAGTCTCCATTTGATATGTCTGGCGGACAGAAGAGAAAAGCGGCCATTGCAGGAGTGCTTGCTATGAAGCCAGAGATTTTGATTCTTGATGAGCCAACTGCCGGTCTTGATCCCCAAGGACGAGATGAAATCCTAGGATTATTAAAAAAGATGCATGAGGAGGATGGTATAACAATTATACTGGTATCCCACAGCATGGAAGACGTGGCCAATTACGTCAATAGAATCGTAGTTTTAGATAAGGGCAATTTAATGTATGATGACGAGCCAAAGGCTGTATTTGCCCATTATAACAAGCTAGAAGAGATAGGACTTAGCGCACCTAGGGTCACTTATATCATGGATGCACTAAGGGCTAAAGGAATAGATGTTCCAGAAGGAATAATTACAATAAACGAGGCTGCCGAAGCAATCATTAAGGCAATGTCTTAAGAGAGTAATAACAAACAGTTATGATAAGAGATATAACAATAGGTCAATATTATCAGACAGAGTCCGTGATACATCGTATGGACCCCAGATTCAAAATAATTGCGACCATGATATTTATTATTTCAATATTTATTTATACAAATCCATATATTTATATAGTCGCATCAGTTTTTCTGGCAATATGTATAGCATTATCAAAAGTACCATTTAAGTTTATGGTCAGAGGTTTAAAATCTGTTGTAATGCTTATTCTATTAACAGTGATATTTAATATGTTCTTTATAAAGGGAGAACCATTATTCACCATATGGAAGCTGACTATCTCGAAGGAAGGTGTCCTGACAGCAGTATATATGGCAGTTCGATTGATCATATTAATCATAGGTTCATCCATTATGACACTGACTACAACACCGAACCAGCTTACGGATGGACTTGAAAGTGTTATGAAGCCGCTTAAGATATTCAAGATACCAGTACATGAGATCGCTATGATGATGTCGATTGCTCTCAGGTTTATTCCTATCCTTATGGAAGAAACAGATAAGATTATCAAAGCGCAAACAGCAAGAGGTGCTAGCTTCGAAGACAAGAATATGATTAAAAGGGCTAAAAGTCTTATACCAGTATTAGTTCCTTTATTTGTTTCAGCATTTAGAAGAGCTGGGGACCTTGCCATGGCCATGGAAGCCAGGTGCTATAGAGGCGGAGAGGGTAGGACCAAGATGAAGCCTCTTAAGTATAGCAAGGTCGATTTTATAGGTTACGTTGTAATATTGATTTATTTTGCGTGCATTATATTTACAGGAATATATGCCCATTATTTACCATTAGGAAAGGGATTATAGTGAGCGAAAGCGAGAAGCTATTAGACAACATAAATAGTGAGAATATGTCCAGTGGTAATGGGTCTATGCGTAGGGTAATGCTTACAGTAGCATACGATGGTACCAATTATCATGGCTGGCAGTATCAGCCAGGAAGTATAACTGTTGAGCAGGTCCTTAATGAGGCTTTGTCAGATCTTACTGGTGAAGCAATAGAGGTGTCGGGCTCTAGCAGAACTGATGCAGGAGTGCATGCCCTTGGAAATCTGTGTGTATTTGATACTACTTCACGTATTCCAGCTGAGAAGTTTCCATATGCATTAAATCAAAGACTTCCGGGGGATATTCGTATTCAAAAAGGCGAGGATGTAGGTAGTGATTTTCATCCAAGATTTGTGGAAACACGTAAGACCTACGAATACAGGATTCTTAATACAAAATTCGAAATACCACTTAAGAGATTTAATACATATCATTATTATATTCCGCTTGACGAGAGTAAAATGGACGCGGCAGGCAAGTACCTAATAGGCGAGCATGATTTTACATCATTTTGTAGTGTGAATGCGCAGTCTGAGACAAGAGTTCGAACTATAACTGATTTAAACGTTATAAGAGAGGGCGACGAGATAATTATAAGAGTCACAGGTAATGGCTTCTTATACAATATGGTCAGAATCATCGCAGGAACCCTTATAGACGTGGGTAGAGGTCAGATAGAGGTAAATAGCATGCCTTTAATAATAGAGGCCAAGGACAGGGCGAAATCTGGCCCTACAGCGCCTCCTCAGGGATTAACATTAATAGGATACCAATTTGTATGAGTACATGTAATACAATCGTAAAATTAAAAAAAGGTGAAGGTCGTACCATCAAAGCTGGTGGTGCATGGATTTTTGATAATGAGATAGATACAATAGAAGGTCGTTTTAATAATGGTGATGTGGTATCTGTTATAGACTTCGATGGCTATGGTATGGGAAAAGGTTATATTAATCAGAACTCCAAGATAAGAGTTCGTATGCTTACCAGAAATCCAGAGCAGGAGATAGATGAAGATTTTCTTCGCATGCGTGTGAAAAATGCATGGGAGTATCGTAAGTCAGTAATGTTTGGTGGAAACATAGAGCAGCTTCCAGATACTGGTACAACCAGTAGGCCAGACCTTAACTGCTGCCGTGTAATATTTGGAGAAGCAGATTTTCTTCCAGGACTTACAGTAGATAAGTATGCTGATGTTCTTGTTGTAGAGTGTCTTGCTCTTGGCATGGAACAGTTTAAAGAGTGCATCATAAACATTCTCAAAGAAGTTATGGCAGAGGATGGCATCATTATTCGCGGTGTATATGAGCGAAGCGATGCAAGAGAACGTCAAAAGGAAGGACTTCCTAAAGTCAAGGATTTCATCGGTGAACCATTTGAGAATCCAGAAAGCGTACTTATAATTGAGAATGGTGTTCACTATGATGTGGATGTTGTGAATGGACAGAAGACAGGATTTTTCCTTGACCAGAAGTATAATCGTAATGCTATCCAGAGACTTTGCCCAGGAAAACGTGTATTAGACTGCTTTACTCATATGGGAACCTTTGCTCTCAATGCAGGACTTGCAGGGGCAAGAGAAGTAACAGGTCTTGATATATCAGAGTTTGCAGTAGCTCAGGCTACTCATAATGCCGAGCTCAATCATTTAGAAGATGTGGTTAAGTTTAGAACTGCTAATGTACTTGATGAGCTTCCAAAACTTTATGAAGCAGGTGAGAGGTATGACGTAGTTATTCTTGACCCTCCAGCCTTCACGAAGTCCAAGGACGCGACCAAGAACGCAATTAAGGGCTATAGAGAAGTTAATATGAAAGGCCTTAAGCTCGTTAATGATGGTGGATATCTTGCCACATGTTCATGCTCTCACTTTATGACTCAGGAACTCTTTACTACCATGATGCATCAGGCAGCCAAGGCGGTTCACAAGCGTCTTTGTCAGGTCGAGTTTAGAACACAGGCACCCGACCATCCTATTCTTTGGAATAGTGCACCAGGCACTGAAGAGAGTTACTATCTCAAATTTTTCATCTTCCAGGTTGTTGACGAAAAGTGATACATGGGGACGGAGTTAGGGGTTCATTTTCAATATAATATATGAAGGATAGAAAGAAGTTAGATTATGAAAAAGAAATTAGCACTATTAGTAATAGCAGTAATACTATCGTTATCTGGTTGTGGAAATGATTCTGCGAAGCCTCAAGATGAATCAATAAGCGAAGCGACAGAAGTAGAAGAAACAGAAACAAAAGGTGAAGTAGAAACCAAAACAGAAACAAAACCATTTGCAAAATCAGAGCCAACAAATAAATTTATCTCAAAAATAATTTATTCGGGATATAGCGATCCGACATCGAACGCTAAACTGACAAACACCATTTATGATATTACCTATGATGAGCAAGGTCGAGTCATTGAATGTTCAAAGTATGACAAAAAGAAATCATATGTTACATATGAGTATGAGAGTGACGAGAGACAGCCATCTACAGTAGTTGAAGATAACGGATCAAAAGTTATTACAACCAATCTAACATACGATGAAGATGGTTATGTTAAAAGCTATGAAGAAACTATTGAGACAGTAAAAGGCACTGAAACTAATAACTATGAATGCAATTTGAGTATTACGTCATATGAAGATGGAGAATCCATTGAAAATATGATAGATCCTGAGAAATTCAGTGTGACATTCGATGAAGATGGGCAAATAACACAATTCATTTCAGGCTTTAATACTTGTGAATTTGAATATGAGGATGGTGTTAAAACCGCTCAAACTATTGGTTATTTAATAAATGATTCGGTACGCCTTTCAGAATATGAATTTATATATGATGATGGGTTAATATCTCAGGTTGAGAAAAATGAGTACTTTGATGACAGAAGGGTTGGAGGAAGTACATATACTGTTGAATATGAGTTTGATGAAGATGGAGATCCTGTAGCGATTACTGTATATGAGGATGGTGATACATTAAAGTGCAAGTATCAGATTACTTATATTGAAATGGATATGGATATTGAAGCCAATTTCAGTGAGTTCCGCCATCAAAGTATGTATACTCATGTTCCAATGGATTTCTTTAATGTAACAAAAGACTATGTTTTATATGGACCAATGATAGACGTATTTGGGGCTTTATAATCCTTAGTGACGTTTTTAAATTAAAGATAAGACAGTAGACCATATAAGGTCTACTGTTTTTATTTATTAGTTGGAATAACTGTATTTCATTTCACAATTAAAGAAATCTACATAAATTTTATACGCATTATACGTATCTATAATATATTTGTAAATTTAGGAGAATGTAGAAGAATGATGAATTGGTTAATAAAAATGAAAAATTATGCTACTAAGCATCCTATTTTGTTTCAGATTTTGTTATGTCTTGCATTGTCTTTTGGCACTGGTTTTTTAATTGCCCTGGCTACAGTAGGAAAGAACGTTGATATATTTGATATTTTATCTGCGGTCCCTTTTGCGGCTTTGGTTGTGGGGGCGCCTACTTTTCCCATAATTGTAACAGTATATGAAGCGATTTATTTTTTTGTTACAGCTAAAAAAAATAGGAAAAAAGATATTTACTATGAACCTGAAAAGGGTAGTGGTGTAGGTAGAATGTTATATGACTTTTTTATTATTTTAGTTGGTGTTTTCTTAGAATTAATTCTATTAGACATTTTTCATGATGTCATGTTTACTGCTCATTGGTCAAAGCAGCTTGTCAATGCTCAGTTACATGCTCCACTCAACACAAAATACATGATAACCTTTTTTGTTATTTCGTATTTTTATGTTTTAGGTATGCTTATAATAACCCTAAAAAAGAAGAGACCTCCGCTAGTAACAGTTCTATGCATTTCGGCAATGTACCTTGGTGTGATCGAGTCTGTTGCTTTCACTGTGCATATATTAGGCATTCATCAGACACTGGAAAATGGTACAAGAGATTATAGATTTACACCTGATTTACTTTACACCCTCTTAATACCTATAAATATGATTTTAATTATGCTAAGAGTGATGCTTGTAGAAATAAAATCATATAAAGTTGATGAAAATAGAAATTCTAAGATTGAGAATGTTCCTATTCTTTCCTGGTGCCATAAAATACTTAATAATTCCAAAACATGGCCAATTGTCGCACTATTAATGATGATACCTTTACTAGGTATTATTATTGAAATTCTAACATTATTTGGGCAAGCTCCTGATGCAGCCATTAAAGTATTTACAGAAACAGCTGATTACATGTTTTCTACAAAAATTCCGCCGCAGAATGTATATTATGATGAGCATTATCTGTGTACTGTTGCAGCTGGAGGACATAAAAAAGTCGTTAAACCAATTAGAATGGGAAAGCGTCATGGACATGCGGTGGTCGTCAATAGACAACTCATGATAGCCAATGCATTTGAGCAAATTCTTGAAGAAAAAACGCCTAGGATGCATAGAATAATAAGAAATTTCTATGATAAATATGGCTTTCCTGTTGCTAGGATAATAAAGTCAAAGATAATTGCTGATGCAATATGGTTTATAATGAAACCATTAGAGTGGATATTTTTGATTGTTATATATCTTACAGATGTAAATCCAGAAGACCGCATAGCAAGACAATATTTATAGTGTGATAAATAATATAAATCTCAATTAAGGAAAAAGTAATGAAAAAAATAGTTTTGTCTTTATTATGTTTATTACCAATATTACTAGGCGTGAATCTATATGATAATGCCATTGTGGTACAGCTTGGAATAGGCTTTGTCAGTTTTATTGCAGGATTATTTATACTGATATTTCAGAAGAATATAAAAGAATTTAAGTTACTTAGTCTAATCCAGTTTATAGGTGCAATGGTTGGATATATAGTATCTAGTATATTGTTTTTAATTAATGAAAGCGATGATTTCGAATCCGTTTTGATTCTTGGAATACTCATATTTGCCGGAATGATTGGTTTCTTCATTCAGTTTATTATTGGTTATATTATTTCAAAACAGTTAACTAGAAATAGAGTGCAGTAAACGTTAGTAAAAATAATACAAAGAAAATATAAACAGAGTATTCTACTAATGCTTATCCAGCTTTTTGTTTATGGAATAAATGAATGACAAAAGAGTTTAAGACGTCGCTTAATAGGAGAAGACTTATGAAAATACTTATTATTAATTGCAGTCCAGTTAGAAATGGTGCTACTGCAGAAATGGTAAATGTAGTAAAAGATAATGTTAGTGCAGGAAATGAGGTAAGAAGTATCTGCATTGATGACTATGAGATTGCTTTATGCAAAGAGTAATTGCAGAAAACAGCTGAAAAGGTAGATGATAGGATAAAAATGAAGCTGATATTAACCAGTCACATTGGTGGCATGACAAAAGAAAATGGTATAAGAATACCAGCGCCTCTATTTTGGTATAACGGTTTTGTGGAGCAATTGAAGCAAGACTGGCCCGAGGATGCGAGGATACTGATAGTTGTAGCAGGTCCAGATGATTATGAAAAGAATGATTCAGTGTGCGAGTGCTTAAAGCAGTCATTTCCAATGAGTGGACTTGGATATTCGTCTATTGAGATATGTGATGATAGAAATCCTGAAATAGTTAACCGCATTAATGAAATGACAATGGTACTGCTAGCAGGTGGTCATGTACCGACGCAAAATAAATTCTTTGAGAGTATTGGGCTTAGAGATAAATTAAAGAATTATGATGGATTGATTGTAGGACTCAGTGCAGGTTCTATGAACTGCGCAGATAACGTATATGCAGGACCAGAACTTGAAGGCGAAGCAATAGACCCTTATTATCAGAGATGGATTAAGGGACTGGGACTTACTGACATTAATATTTATCCCCATTTCCAAAGTATAAGAGATGAATGGCTTGATGGGATGAGACTTATTGAAGATATTACTTTTGCGGATAGTATTGGCCACGAGTTTATAGCAATCAATGATGGTTCATATATAGTAGTATGCGATGGCCAATCCACCTTATATGGAGAAGGATACAGAATTAAAGATGGTACTATAGAAAAAATATGCGACCATGGTGAGTCAGTTAGAATTAAATGAGGAATAAGATAACATGAAACAGTTATTTTCCATAGATTTAAAAGATTATGATGGATGCACAAAGGTTTTTAGTAGGCCGTCTGCTAGAGGTATTATTATCAATGCTGAGAATAAGATTGCTCTTGTTTACAGTACTAGGGATAAGTATTTTAAGTTCCCTGGTGGCGGTATTAAGGAGTCAGAGGACAAGATTACTACTCTGATAAGAGAAGTAAGTGAAGAAGTGGGACTATGTGTTATTCCAGAGTCAATTAAAGAGTTTGGTAGTGTTCTTAGGAGACAAAAGAGTAATATGAGTGAGAACACCATATTTGAGCAGGAGAATTTCTACTATTTTTGTAATGTATCAGGTGATGCGGGTAAGCAGCATTTGGACGACTATGAAGCAGAAGCGGGATTTGAACTTAGAGTGGTAACGTTCGATGAAGCCCTTAGGGTTAATAAATCCTTTACAAGTAATGATGATTTTGATCAGATTATGATAGATAGAGAAACAAGGGTACTAGAACTTATAAAAGAGGAGTTATCTATCTAGTAAATGTTTGACTAGAAGCTTTGAAGTATTTAAGAAGAAATAGTGTGCCAGTATGAAATTAGTGAAGAATAGAGTTATATGTTAAACAGCAGGATGAATAAATACAAAATAGTACTTGTCATGATAGTGGCTGTCATAGTGATGGTAGTGGTACTGGTATCATGGAGAGTACATAAATATGACAATCGCATAGAGGCTGTGGAAGATGTGATAGCAGACGAAATGTCATCTGATAGTCAGGATGGAATAGAGAAGACAAGTACGACTCAGGAACTTCAGGAGATATATGATGAGTTCCATGGAGAGTGGGACAGCGAGGATGGTGAGTATTATTTTACTCTGTCAGAAGACAGACTGAAGAGATTTCAGCTCACTACTCCGGAAGGGGACTGGTACTATGATGATCTGGTTATAGCATATATCGACAGCGACGGTTATCTTTTTTTATCAGGCAATACAGATGAAATACATGCGGAGATACGATTCGAGATACTAGAAGATGGCAAAGCTCTGCGATTTATAGACGAGCAACATGGAGCTGGATTGATTTATTATAGACAAGGCGAAATCGAGTAAAACAATAAAAGCTACAAAAAGGGGTCATTTTTTGATAGAAAAGTGTAAATTCACAAAAAACACATTGACGAACATCTATGTGTAAATATATAATACATACAGATAGACAAATATCTATGTGAGGTACCTGACATGACAAGAGAAGAAGTTGCAAATATCTGCAAAGCAATGTCTGATGCTAATAGGCTTAGAATTATAGAGATGCTAACATCTGGAGAAAAGTGTGGGTGTGATTTA
>JAZRXF010000057.1:0-6937 GCA_045600085.1 Lachnospiraceae bacterium | reverse complement strand
ACTCTATCATCGTCGCGAAACCCTTTATCTTATATAAAGACTAAAATTGGACCATAGATCCGTCATATATGTAATCATATTGTTGAGCATCCAATGGCCTAAAATCATAAGTGTTGCAAATACACATAAAACTTTTGGAACAAATGTAAGTGTCTGCTCCTGAATAGATGTAACTGTCTGAAATATACTAATTAACAGACCAATAACAAGAGATACAAGAAGGACAGGTGCTGATGTTTTAATAATACAAAATAGCGCGTCACTTATAATTGCTACTACTTCATCTGTAGTCATACGTATCTCCTTTCTGCCTATAGTGGCTTATCGGTCAATTAATAAAACGTTCGTACCAAATTAACTATTACAAGATTCCAACCATCAGCCAGAACAAACAAAAGAATCTTAAATGGCATCGATATTGTGGTTGGCGGAAGCATCATCATACCCATACTCATAAGAACCGAAGATACAACCATATCAATGATTAGGAATGGAATATATATGATGAATCCAATAATAAAAGCTGTTCTAAGTTCGCTTATGATAAAACTTGGTATAAGCACAGTTGTCGGAATAGCTTCAACAGTTCCATCCCAAGCTTCATAACCAGCTATTTCCATAAATACTGATACATCCTTGACCTGCGTCTGCTGATACATGAATTCTCGTAGCGGCTGAATTCCAACCTCATAAGCTTCTGTATAATTAATCTCACCCTTATCAAGAGGTACTATTGCTTCATTGTACACCTTGCCAAATATTGGACTCATAATATAAATGGTTAAAAACAGAGCAATGCCAATAAGAATCTGGTTTGGCGGAGAAGTCTGCGTATTAAGAGCTGTTCTTGTAAAATGAAGAACAATAATAATACGCGTATAGCTGGTAAGCATAAGAAGTAACAGTGGAGCTACCGCTATGGCTGTAAGTGTAATCAAAATACGAAGCGGTCCTGCTACTGTACCATTATCCTGTCCAAGATTAATAGTAAACATATTACCTATGTTAAGGTCTGCATTATCCGAAGTGCTATCTGATGAACCAGGCTCATCCTCATAAGTTCTGTCATCAGTTTCATCTGTCTTATCCGCGTCAGTTGCATAGGCAGTAATCGAAGGGCACATAGACAATATGCCCACCATAAATAGTAGGCATATCGACATAAATATTCTTTTTAAAATATTATTCTTCTTTATTATCTGTTTCATTTCTCTCTTCACTTGCATTACTTTCTTTCTTAAATGATGCAAGAATATCGGCAAATTTATGAGGCATAGCGCTGTCAGCTTCTAGTTTCAGTTCCTCCTCTGGAACCTCTGAAATGACAGTTACATTATCTTTTGATATTGCAAGCGCATAATACTTCTTTCCTATTTGCACTAATTGTATATATTTGTTTTGTGAAAGTCTTGCTGCTTCAAGAAGCTTTATATTACTATCAGACATCTTGCCCTTTTGATAATTGGCCACATATCTGGTTGTAAAATACGTAATAGCAAGTACAAATGCAAATATTACAAGAAGTGTTAATAACTGAGAAATGCTTTTCACATTATCAACTGCAAGGAGCATATAATTAATCCTTAATAATCTCTGTTACTCGTACACCAAAGCTTTCTTCGATGACTACTACTTCACCCTTAGCAACAAATTTACCGTTAACAAGTACATCTACTGGTTCACCTGCAACCTTATCAAGTTCAATAATAGTACCTGGTGCAAAATCAAGAATTTCATGAATAGTTTTAGTTGCACGACCTAGCTCAACTGTTACCTCAAGCGGAACATCCTTGATAAGTTCAATATTCTCCTGACCAATAAGAGCCATCATTTCTGGAGTAAATGCCTGGAACTGAGCTGGCTGAATATTCTGCATATTCATCATAGGCTGCTGCATTGGCATAGGCATTGGCTGTCCAAACTGACCCGGCATACCTTGTGGCATTGTTTGTCCATATGGCATAGCCATATCAACCGAACTAGGTGTTAAAGCCGGCGCTGGTGCTGGTGCTGGTGCTGGTGCAGGCGCTGGTGCTGGCTGACTAGGTGCTGCTGCTGGAACATCGTCCTGACTATTCATAAATATATCATATACATTCTTCGCAAATTCAATTGGGTAAACCTGAATAATTGTGGAATCAACCAGATCACCAATCTGCATTCTAAATGCAATCTTTACAAATGTTCCTTCCATATATGACTGAATATCACTTAAATCAGCTGAATCAGCCATATCAACCTTTTTAGCATTAGGTGGGCTAATGTCAATTTTCTTGCCCATCATAGAAGACAAGCTTGTAGCCGATGAACCCATCATCTGATTCATTGCCTCTGCAATGGCACTAAGATGAAGTTCACTAATTTCACCCTCAGTATTAGTTCCGTCACCACCCATCATAAGGTCAGTGATGATTTTAACATCATTCTCATGAAGAATCAGAATATTTGCACCTGTAAGACCTGCTGTATACTTAATCTCGATAAATACACATGGAGCTGCATAGTCTTTTGTAAGCTGCTCCCAGTTACTAAGCGTTACATTAGGTGTTGTAATATTAACCTTTTGATTAACCAATGAGTAAAGAGTTGTAGCGGAGGTACCCATACTAATATTGGCAACCTCTCCTATTGCGTCTCTCTCAATATCAGATAATAAACTTTCATCGATATAATTAGTCGAAGATGAAGGATTATCTCCTGATGGTGCTTCTGCAGGTGATTCTTCTACATTCATGCCATTAAGTAATGCATTTATTTCATCTTGCGATAACATTCCATCCATTATTCTTCACCCTCCTCTCTATAAATTGATGTTACTCGTACAGCATACTTATCATGTTCCTTACCCGGTACTGCCGAGAACTTTTTAATTTTATCTACGTAAACATCCATTTCAGAATCAACCCTGGTTCCAAGCTTGATAACATCTCCAACCTGAAGTCCTAAGAAGTCCCTGACAGGTATTGTACTCTTTCCAAGTACTGCCTTGACTGGAACATCAACCTTACGAAGCATAGACTCAATATATACTGATTGATCCTCATCGTTCGAATTATTCTTATTCGTAAACCAGAACTTTGTATTAAGATTGTCTACAATGTCCTGAATTGTAATGAATGGAAGACACATATTGAGGAAGCCTTCCACCTCACCTATTTTTATGCTTAGCGTAACTAACGCAATCATTTCGTTCGGTGCAATAATTTGTGCGAACTGCGTATTAGTTTCTATTCTCTCTATATATGGAGTAATATCTAATACATTCTTCCAAGGTTCTCTAAGAAGGTCAGTACACACTGTCATAATCTTGTTGAGAATATTAAGCTCTATCTCTGAAAAATCTCTCATTTTCTCAATAGTTCTTCCCTGACCACCAAGCATTCGATCCAATATCGCATATCCAACCTCGGATCCCATATCAATAATAATATTGCCCTTTAATGGTTGAAAATTGGCGATTCCAAGTATAACTGGATTCGACAATGAATTAGTAAATTCATTGAATGTAATGGTTTCCGATGTGACAACAGAAACTGTAACATTCTTTCGAAGATATGCCGGAAGGTTTGTAGATAACAATCGGCCATAGTGTTCAAATATAAGTTCCAGAGTCCTAAGTTGCTCTTTTGAAAACTTAGTTGGTCTCTTGAAGTCATAATTCTTAACACTTCTATCTTCTTTATTCTGTATGTCCTGCATATCAACTTCACCACTAGATAAAGCTGAAAGCAAACTGTCTATTTCTTCTTGGGACAGAACTTCGCCCATGCTATCTCACCTCCGTTCCTATAAGAATAACAAGGTTTTATTAGCCAAATATAATCTCGCTGAACGATACCTTGTAAATGAAATCAGAGCCGTACATAGCCTGAACACGTTTTAATATATCATCACACATCTGATCTTGAGCAAGCTTAGCTTCGGTATATGTATAGCCACCTATAACTGAGTTTATCTCCCCTTTAAGAAGATCTTCTTTTTCTTCAAGTGCACCATATGTAGCAAAATCATCATGCTTGGTATTCATCGAAAATGAAACCTTAACAATAAGATAATGATCTTTTTCATCGCCTTCATCATTCTTGAGACGAATGGTCATCTGGTCAGCAATTGTATAAACCTGTGTATCAGCAATTGATACCTCACCTACCTGACTACCCTCTCCTGTGTCAAGCTCAAGTTTTAAAATAGCCGCAATATCAGTAACTATTTCTGCTGTCTTTTGATTTGTCTTTACTACTGAGAACATCATAACTACTGTAAGTGCAATATTTACAACTAACAAAGAAAGAATGATGATTGAGAGTAAATTCTTTTTCATTTAATTTTTTCCTCCTTGGTATCACGGAAACTACGATACCCTAATATCCACTAAGTGAATTATAAATTTTAATCTCTACACGTCTATTAAGTGCACGTCCTTCTGCTGAGCCATTATCAGCTATTGGACAATACTCACCTCGACCTGAATGCTTAACATATGCAGGATCAAGATTAGTAACACCAATAAGATAATAAAATACTGAAAGCGCTCTCGCATCAGAAAGTTCATTATTACTGAAGAATTCCTTGCTATTAACAAGCGGTACAGAATCTGTATGGCCTTCTATCTCTATGATACTTTCAGAATATCTTTCCAAAATAACACCGACATGATCTAACACTGGCTTAGCCTCTTCTGATAAATCAGCACTAGCCGACTCGAAAAGAAGTGCTCCATTGAGAGTAAGCTGAACATACTGTGATGTATAACTCATCTCAATTAAATCATCCATTCCTGCCTCACTAATCGCTTCGCCAACCTTCTCAGCTAGTTCAGCTGATTCCTGGGGTTTTTGAGCTTCTACTGCCTGAAGAATGTTTTCTGGATCAGACTCTTCATCATCAGTTGTCTTTCCTGTTGAGTTTATATATTCATCTAACTGATTGAGCTGACTCACACCATTACTAACGAGCATACCATCACCAATAGATAACGCTCCTGCAGTAAACACACTAAATGTCTGTGAAAAAGAAGCAGCCACTTCCTCGAACTTCTTAGCATCAACCGTAGACATTGAGAACAACAATACGAAGAAACATAGAAGCAAGTTCATAAGGTCTGAGAACGTGGCCATCCAGGCTGGTGATCCAGCTGGTGCATCTTCCTGTTTTTTCTTAGCCACTACTTCTCACCACCTTCCTCACCACTTGGTCTATCCTTAGGTGCAAGGAACGACTTGAGTTTTTCCTCAATAACACGAGGATTCTCGCCTGCCTGTATTGATAAAAGTCCTTCTATCATAATGGTCTTAACTGTTAATTCCTGATCATTGTTAACTGCAAGCTTTGTCGATACTGGAGTACATATCCAGTTAGCAAGAAGTGAACCATACATAGTAGTAAGAAGGGCAACTGCCATGGCAGGTCCAATTGATGATGCATCAGACATGTTGTTAAGCATGTTAACCAGACCAATAAGTGTACCAATCATACCCCAGGCAGGACCCATTGCACCAAGGTCTTGCCAGAACTTAATGTTCGTCTTGTGTCTTACCTCTATATTGTCAAGCTCTGTCTCCATGATGCCTCTAACCAATTCAGGATCTGTACCATCGACTATAAGCATAATACCTTTCTTCAGAAAATCATCATTGATATCACTAGCTGCTTCTTCCAATGAAAGAAGGCCCTCTTTACGAGCCACGTTACTAAGATCAATGATCTTCTGAATAATTTCAACTGTGTTAAGGGTTGGCATCTTGAATATAAGTTTGATACTACCAAGTCCTGATGTATAACTCTTAAATGAATTCATACAAAGCATAGCCATGAAGGCACCACCGTATGTGATGAGTGCTGATGGCACATCGAGGAAGTTGATAATAACTGAAAAATCGATACCTGTCTTACTGTAGACAATACCGAAAATAACCAATAATAATGATATGACAAGTCCTAATAAAGACGCTAAATCCATAAAACTCTCTCTCTTATTCCCTTAAAAATGTACGCAAAAAATACGCAATTACCCAACAATAATTTTACACGATTTATGACATTATGTCTACAAAAAAACTCGTTTACATAAAAACTTTCGCCATTTTACATAAATACTATTAATCATTGATAAGAAAAAATGGCCTTTGCCATAAAGCAAAGGCCATAAATATAGTCTTCAATTATCTCTTGAGGTTAACAAGTTCTTCAAGAAGAGTATCGGAAACTGTGATAATACGTGAGTTAGCCTGGAATCCACGCTGTGTTGTAATCATATCAGTAAACTCACTTGATAAGTCTACGTTAGACATTTCGAGGACACCAGTCTGCATATATCCACCATCAGAGGTAATATCAAGACCAATACCATCGAACTCACCTGAGTTACGAGTTGCAGCATAAAGATTATCACCCTGCTTCTCAAGACCTGATGCATTGGAGAACTTAGCTACTGCTATTTGACCAAGGAGCTTTGTCTGTCCATTGTCATATGCGCCGTAAATCTTACCATCGTTCTGAATAGCAACACCTGTCATTGCACCAATTGCACAACCTGTTCCAAATCCATCCTTATCACCGCTTGTACAGCTGATTGTTGAATTCTTCTCATTGTTGAAGTTAAGTGAATCAGCCATATTAATCTCAACGATTTCAAATGGATTAGTCTCTGGGTTACCATCTATTGGGGTAACAGAAAGGTTAAATGCAAGTGAATTACCCGACTGATCATTTACACCCTTCAATTTACCAGAAGCCTCATCATAATAAAGCTTAACTGCTGTACCAGATGTGTACTGCATACCAGAAACCTCTGCAGTTCTACTAACATCAGAATCAAAAGCGTTTAGAATAGCTAAAATGTCGTCGTCTACTGTTCCATTTGATACATTAGCAAGCTGCTTCATATCATCCCAGCTATCAAAGCTAAACGCCTTTGCAATAGCATCTCTATCAGGAG
>JAZRXF010000056.1:0-12390 GCA_045600085.1 Lachnospiraceae bacterium | reverse complement strand
AAGCATATGCCTAACTTTGGTAAGCAGAAATTCATTCTGTTCAATGGGCAGGAAGCTCTTATGAAAGTGGCTGAAAAAAGAGGTTATAAGGATGAGTATTCGTACGAATCATATTACTATGATTTTGAAAATGAATTAAATCGAGAGTTGCCGGAAGGATATCATTTTGTGGATCCAAAGGAGGCCGATATTGTAAAGATATCAAAGTGCTGCTGGTATGGATTTGGCCATGGCGAAAAAGGCCCTTTTGAAAATTGGGATGCAGAGGATGACAGTGATGAGTGGACTCCGGCCAAGTCATATAGAGATAATGAAGCTTCAGCACTTGCACCAACCCCGCATGCCTCTTCACAGTATGATGTTATCATCGCAGATGAGAATGATGAATATGTATGCTTTTGCGGTATGTGGTGGGTAGAGAAAAATCATCTGGCATATATGGAGCCATTATGCACTGTACCTGAGCATCGTTGTAAAGGACTTGCAGAGGCGGCACTTACGAAGCAGTATCGTACACTTAAGCCACTTGGAGCAACTCATATGACGGGTGGCGACGATCCATTTTATAAGAAAATTGGATATGGCCCAGGTCGTGTGTGGCATATATTTAATAAGAATTGAGTATTGAAAATACGGAGCAAGTTTATTTATATTTAAAGTTGAGGTTTATATATTCTGAGGTGGCGATTATAATTGATTGGACGAGGTGTGTTATATGTGGCTAGAAACTGATAGATTGATTATTCGTTCCATACAGCGGGGGGATGAGCTATACCGTTTCTATGTGATTCGAAGGCAGGAGGTTAAGTAAATGGAGATAAGAGTAGTTAATCAGAAGGATATAGAGGAACTTGCTGGAGTAATGGGGCAGGCATATTCAGATGAGCCTTGGAATGAGGTTTGGGAGCAGAAAAAAGCAGTAAGAAGAGTACAGTCCATTATGTGTGGATTTGAAGCTTTGGGATTAGCTGCAGTAGAAGACGGTGAAATTATAGGTGGTCTTTTGGGATTTGTGGATCCTTATGCAGACTATGACATGTTTTTCATCTCAGAGATTTTTGTTGCTCCAAAGTGGAAGAGAAAGGGAGTAGGGCGTAAGCTGCTTAGCGCCTTAGAGGAGCAGCTTAAAGCAAAGGATATTCATACATTAGAATTGATATCCATAAATGACAATATAGAGTTTTACAAAAAATGTGGACTTAATAATGGTGATGTGAATTGCCTAGGGAAGTCTTTTTAATAAAGGAAAGGGGCATTTTATTTATGAAAAAAAGATATGTTTTGGCTCAGTAGTCTGAGCTTAAAATAAATGAATAGTTAAGCTCAGATGAATCCTAAGAAATCATATTTAGGAGGATAAGATGAGCTATATAAGAGCAGAGGAAGTTCTGCCAAGAGAATTAATAAAAATGATTCAGCAATATGTAAATGGAAAAGTAATATATATTCCCAGCACATCAAAAAAAGAGTGGGGGAGTCATACTGATACCAGACAATACTTGATGCAGAGAAATCGTGAGATTACCCGGAAATATCAAGGGGGCTGTTCTACTGTAAGTCTTGCCAAACAGTTTTCGCTTTCGGAGAAAAGTATTCAAAGAATTGTTCGAGAAGGAAAGAGAGAATCTGGCAAGTCATAAAGGTAAGTGCAAGCGGAATTAGGGTGAATTATATGAACTATTCCTTAGTAATGATGAAGATACAGCTATAATGTTTGGCAATGATATTGTATTTTTAAAAGAGAATAATGCTGAATTTAGTTAATGTTTTAAAACATAAAAACATAGATATTACAGATGGTTTAAAAGGCCATTTGTAGTATCTTTTTTTATACTGAAAACACCACCTATCGGCATAGATTTATAGTAAAATATTAGTAACTATATATAGTGAGAGAAGAGGGTAGAGCTAGGGGGTATTGAGATTGAGATAGAAGCTGACGGCTCATATGGCGAGGCCAATATAGCTGGTTAATATAAATAGAACATAAGGAGAAAAAAGAGATGTGTGTATTTTGCGACATTATTAATCACAAGGCAGAAGCGAAGATAGTATATGAAACAGACAAGGTAATAGCTTTTTTAGATATAGAGCCTATTTCAGATGGACATGTACTTGTTCTTCCAAAGTTTCACGCGGACTCTATTACCAAGATTCCTTCGGACTATTTGACAGAGGTAATTGATACTGCCAGAAAACTCGTTTCAATATTTGAGAATGACTACGGTCACCTTGGATATAGCATAATGCAAAATGGAGGCGAGTGCTGTGATTTTGGACATTTTCATCTCCATGTATTTCCTAGAACGAAGGGTGATGGATTTGGATGGACATATCCTTCTGTAGGAGGACATTATACAGATGAAATAGCCGATAGCATTAGGGCTAAGATGAAATCATAAATTCAATAAAATTAATAAGAAATATAAATATTATGTAAACCAGTGCCGATATATATATTGTAACTGATATAAGTCGATTCTGTCGTCCAAGGAGGGATTAAAGCAGCATACGCATATTCAGAAGCAGTATATCTTTTAAGTTCAGTAGCAGGTGTTAGTCAGACTCAAAAGTCTTCAAGGGATGGAAGAAATGGGAATGATAATCATCAAAAAAGAAACAGTAGTACATTTGAAAAAATATTTAACGAGCAGTGTGAAAAGGTAAGAGAGTCATCTGAAATACTCGTAAGGACGACCGGGTATGGAAGAACGGGAAGACCTGCATTAGTAAATATTCACATGCGGGAATACATATTACATTAATATTTTAAAGGACGTTTCATTAATCGAAACGTCCTTTTTGTTTTATATAAATCTAGGATTAATGGCATTCTTAAAAGTTTGCGTAGGTTGGACAAACATGTTTAATATTATTCTTCCAAGATATATAGATGATCCATTTTTGAGATAATAATTGCAAGAGGAGAGAGAATTATTTAAAGTGAGAACTTCGAAAACATGTGTTTCTAGGGTTCTTTTTTGGTAGATATTAATTCAATATAACCACAAACTTGTTTGTTCAAGTTGAACAAACAAGTTTTTCGCTGTATAATCTAATTTAGAAAAGGAGAGATGAATCCAATATGATAAATGTTAATTGTGATTATAAGATAGATGATGATATAAGATTCCTTATGGAGTCAGAAAATATTAATAATGCTGAGTTTGCTACAAGAACAAAAATATCTCGAACTACCTTAATTGAAATATTAAAAAGTGGAAAGGCTAGAAATGATGTATGTGAGAAAGTTTATTCTCATGCATATGATAAGAGGTATCGAATTAATTCCGTAAAAGAAGAATTACTAAGAGAAAAGTATCAAAATGTTTTGTTTCATGGTTCTAAAGATGGTTTATCGAAGATTACAGTAAATGGTTCTAGAGACAATTGCGATTTCGGTAAAGGGTTTTATATGGGAGAAACATATAATCATGCATTGGCATTTATATGTGAAAAGGAAGGCTCCTCTGTTTATTCATTTAGATATTCACTTGACGGATTAAAGATAAAGAGGTTTGAGTGTAATTTGGAATGGATGCTTGCAATCTGTCACTATAGAGGAACGATAAAAGCATTTGAGAATGATGAGAAAGTAAAGAATATAATAGCGGATGTTGAGAGTGCTGATGTGATCATAGCACCGATAGCTGATAATAAGATGTTTTATATTATGGCTCAGTTTACAGATGGAGATATCAATGCAGATGTTGCATTACATTCATTGTCTGCATCAAAACTCGGTATGCAGTATATTTTTAGGACTAATAAAGCTATCAATAAGATAATGCCAATTGAAAAGTATTATATTAGTGAGCCAGAACGAGAGGATTGTAGAAAGGTCTTAATTGAAAGAGGGTTCGAGATTGATACTAAGCTAAAATTAGCAAAACGAGAATATAAAACAGGGTTATATATAGAGGAAATATTGAAATGAGAGAATTTGATCACAATGGATTACTTTTAGCCGAATACCAAGGCAAGTTATTTGAAAAGTCAGAAGATTTGAATTGTTCTAGCCCAATTTTTATGAGAAGGTTTCTACATTCTGATTTATTAAATAAAATGGATAACGATATATCTATATCGCTTGATATAAGTGAAGGGATTCAATGTATTTTAGAACAATTTGGAGACTCTTCATATGGTAAAGAAAAGTACTCGAAAGCAGCTTTATTTTGGATTGGATATATGTATAGGTATATTGCCTATACTAGAGAACAGGACACTTGTTATATTATGAAATTGTTTAACTATAAACAAATGAATGATGTATATTATTCGTATCATACGCAAGATCCGGAATGGTGTGTGAAAAGCTTACTAAATTTAAACAGTATTGAAGAGGATATATTTGATAAAAACAGTAGGCTGAAAAGTATCATCAAAGAAAAAGGAAACTATTAACTTGTTTGCCCAGCTTAACATCGGGGACGGGCATCTCAGGCATGCCTGAGATTATTGACACGAGGATGTGTACTTTGGTCCATTTAGCTACACATAATAAAAAAGATATTACAGATAGAGCAAAGAATCTTATGAAGCTAGATGTACCCAGATGGGCGGCTTTTAAGATTGCATACTGTGGCGACAGATATGCCAGGCTTGCCCATAATGGATGGGTACAAAAGGCTATAAGCACAAAGAGACTAACCGCATTTTGATTAGTCTCTTTGTTAGATTACTACACCGATAGGTGTGTTACTTGTTAAGTTGATTGAACCGCCGTGTACGGAACCGTACGCACGGTGGTGTGAGAGGTCGGGAAAATTTTTTTAATATTCCCTCCTACTCGATTGCCTTTATATGGATATTTGTTTATTTACTAACCTTCTTATATCTTAAATCCTTAAATAAAAGGAAAAGTCTTCCGATTCCAATGAATATCAGTACAAGTACTACTATCATATAAGCAACACCGATACCAAGAGATGATGAACTCATTGTTGAAAGGTCAAATCCGAACCAGCCAACCTCAGCTCCAAAATTAAGGAAGTTATAAGGTGCTGACATACCATGTCTCCATCTCATGCCAGCATTAGCAAGTATAACAATTAAACCAACATAACAAAGAGGAGGTATTACAGCATAAACACTGTGTATACCAGTTGACTTGTAGTTATAGTCAAACAGTATAAAATCAATTAGTGCAAAAACAGGGGTAATCATGTGAAGACATAAGCTTCCGTAATGGTTGCCCATATATGATCCTATAAATCCAGCATCGTTTGTTGGAGCAAGTATGCACATATATATGAGCCATGTAATGCTTATACAAAGTGTAAAGATAAACTTAGTAATAAAGAATATATTGTTTTTAGGATTCTTAGCTCCATCAGTTTTTATAATAACAACATCGAAAATGAATGATGCTATAAGTGCTATTAATATCAGGATATTGGAAAGATTAGTAAAGTATGTCATATCCTGAGGTGTCTTTATGCCTACGCATAATCCATAAATGCACGATATGATTGCTATAAGCTTGATTACAAATCCTGCTTTAATGTGGTTCTTATTAAGTAAATATTTACTTTCCATAGTCAGTTACCTTTCAGTATAATATTTGTGTAATCCAAAATAAACGATAAATGTTTTTAATAAATAAAGCAAGTAATAATGGTGATGAAAAATTATGATTGGTGCGTCTATACCTATAAACATAGACGGGCATTTGAATATGTAGCAAGAAAATACATAAAGGATAAGAGCCTGTTAGAGGCCATATTAAGAAGAGCCAAGCTTCATGATCTTGATAAGCTTCTTATGTATCTGTTTCTTGATTGGGAGGAGTGCATTCAGTATCACATAATGCATCAGCCACATCATCTCGACAATGATATGGAGAAATCCTACGAGGACCTGGTTGAAACTGTAATAGATTTTGAATGTGCTCCATATACTAAGCCTGATAAACCACTTAATGCCTTCGATTTTGTGCATAAGCTCAAGGATATGGGATATATTGATGAAAATACATCGACGAATCTTTTTGAAATAATGAAAGATTTAGGAATAGATTATTCATATGACATTACAAAAGATGAAGAAGCTATGAGTTTTGTTAGTAGTCTAGGAGATGTAACCGAAGAAATGATTCTTCTTGAAGTTATGGAATTTGTTCGTACAAATCCAGAAAAGGAATTGTCGTACATCCGTGAAAGACTGTATAATTAAATGCAGTTAGGAGGCGTATTATGAGTACAGTAGATGTTATTACTTCCATACTTAATTTGCTTGCAGGTATAGGTATATTCCTCGTAGCCTGTTCTATGATGAGCTCGAACCTTGAAACATTAAGCAGTTCCAAGCTTCGTAGTCTTTTCTCTAAGGCAGCAGGCAGTAAGCTATTAGGAGTTGGTATAGGTACAGTTGGTACTGCAGCCATTCAGAGCTCTGGTGCAACAACCGTCATGGTTATCGGTTTTGTTAATGCAGGTATCATGACTCTTGAGCAGGCGGCTACTATTATATATGGTGCCAATATTGGTACAACTGTTACTGGTCAGTTGGTTGCTTTTGGTATGTCAGGTGGTAGCAGCGTTTCGACTACTGCGATATTTGCGGCTTTTGCAGGTGTTGGTGGTTTTATATCGATATTTGCGAAGAAAGATATAACCAAGCATGTGGGTGGTATCATCACTGGCTTTGGTATGCTTTTCGCAGCGCTTAGTATGATGAGCAGTTCTATGAACAGCTTTGCGAAGCTTGATGAAGTCAAGATGTTTCTTGCATCGATTAACAGTGTTATCTTACTTATCATAATTGGTGCAGTTCTTACAGCTATTGTTCAGAGTTCTTCAGTAATGACCTCAGTGGCAATCACCATGGTAGTTGCTGGTCTTATCACTCTTAATCAGGGTATTTACCTTACTATGGGTTCTAATATTGGTTCGTGTGTCGTAGCTATGATTGCAGGACTTACTAGCAGCAAGAATGCTAAGAGAACATCTCTCATTCACTTGTTATTCAACGTAAGTGGTGTAGTTATATTTGCCATAATCGGAGTTGTTCTTGACACAGTAAGCGGAGGTTCGCTTGGATATGGCGCAATGTTTGGCAAGATATTTGTGGGCTCGCCAGAGATTCAGCTGGCTATGTTCCATACAGTTTTCAATATAACAACAGTTGTTATCATGCTTCCACTTACAGGCCTTCTTATTAAGTTAGTAATGAAGATTTCACCAGATACTGGTAGCGAGGAGAGTGGCGAAGAGTTTAAGCTTCACTTTGTTGACGAAAATATGCTTCGTACACCACCAATCGCTGTGGCCCAGGTTAAGAATGAAATCATCAATATGTCGAAGCTTGCTATGGACAACTTCAATCGTTCACTTGGAATTATAAGCAAGATGGACTTTGGAGATGAGAAAAAGTTTGAAGAAACAGAAAAAGAAATCAACTTTATCAATAAGAAACTTGTTCGTTTTGTAGTAGAGCTTTCAAGACTTCCTCTTTCAGAGAAAGATTATAAATATCTCTCTACTACTTTCCATACAATTAGTGATATCGAGCGTATTGGTGACTATGCTGAGAATATTTTGGAATATGCCAATATACTTAAGGCCGATGGTCAGGGCTTTTCAACATCAGCTGTTTCAGAGATAGGCTATGTTCAGGAGAAAATCAATATGCTCTATGATAAAACAATGTCTGCTTACTCAAGCGGTAGCCAGGAAGAGTACAAGGAAGCTGAAGCTATTGAGTCAGAGATTGATGTTATCACAGAGAAGATGGGCAAGAATCACATCACAAGACTTAACGAAGGTATATGCACACCTATAGTTGGTGCTCAGTATATGTCACTTGCTTCTAACACAGAGAGAATTGGTGACCATATCTTCAATATATGCAAGGTTATCAAAAAGAGTAGTGTGATTTAATGTATATCAAAAGGTTTTGATACTAGTAGTATACTTGACAGTTATTTTGATATTTGTTATATTTCATCATGATAGTAGACGATATGTCTGATCCACGCTTGTCAGGGAAAATTACCTTGGCAAGCTTTTTTTTATAGCGAGGACGGAAAACAAGCGGCTACGAAGTAGACATTTGTTTTCAACCGAGCGTATACGAAACAAAATCATGAGCCTCGAAGAGGCGGGATTGCGAAGCAATCGGATTTTGTGAGTGCAAGAGGACGGAAAACATTTTTATATATACGAAAGGAGACATCGCATGAAGTTTTATAAAGAAGCCAAAGAGGCCAAAGAAGTGCGCGACGCTGAAGCAACCAAAGCGGTAGCAGACATTATTCTCGGAGTTAGACAGCAGGGAGATCAGTATCTTAAGGATCTTGCCAAGAAGTTTGACAATGCCGAGCTTACCAATATTAGAGTTACAAAAGAGGAAATAGCAAAGGCTTATAGCCTCGTTGATGATAAGGTAGTAGAAAGCTTTAAGAAGGCAGCAGCTCAGCTCAGCTTTTATGCTAAGGAGCAGCTTAACTGCATTAAGCCTCTTAATGTACAGAGTCCTATCGAAGGAGTTGAGCTTGGACACAGATTAATTCCAGTTGATGCTGCAGGTCTTTACGTGCCAGGTGGACGTTTTCCACTTCCAAGTACAGCTCTTATGCTTGCTCTTCCAGCCAAGATTGCAGGAGTAAAGAGAGTAATCGCATGTTCTCCAGCCAATAAAGAGTATGGTATGATTCACCCAGCAACATTAGTTGCTCTTGATATAGCAGGTGTCGATGAAATCTACACAGTAGGTGGTGCTCAGGCAGTAGCAGCCATGGCTTATGGTACAGAATCAATCGGTAAGGTTGATCTTATTGCTGGACCTGGTAACAGATATGTTACAGAGGCTAAGCGTCAAGTAATGGGAACAGTAGGTATCGATTCACTTGCTGGTCCAAGTGAGGTACTTATCGTTTCTGATGAGAGTGCTAACCCAACATACATTGCCATTGACTTACTTGCTCAGAGTGAGCACGATGCATTTGCCAAGTCTACATGGGTAACAACTGATGACAGCAAGATTCAGGCTGTACTTGATGAAATGGATAGACTCAGCAAGGAACTTTCAACTGGTGAAGCAGCCATGAAGAGTTTTGAGGATAACGGAACTATTATCATTGCCGACAATATGGATGAAATGGCGGATATCGCTAATGATGAGGCTCCAGAACACCTTGAGGTACACACCAAGGATCCTAAGGCATACAGCGAAAAGCTTTATCAGTATGGTTCATTATTTATTGGTGAGAATGCAACAGTAGCACTTGGTGATTACTGTTCAGGTACAAACCACACTCTTCCTACAATGAAGAATGCTAAGTTCTCCAATGGTGTATGGGTAGGTACATTCTTAAAGACATCTTTTACTCAGTATATTACTAAGGAAGGGTTAATTAATCTTTCTGATACATGTATGACCATGGCACACACAGAAGGTCTTGCAGCACACGAGATGAGCGTAAGAATTAGATTATAATTTTCATAGAAAGTCCCTATCGCAAATGATAGGGATTTTTTTGTGTATTTTGTATTTACTAAAGCAAAATATGGTAACTAATATATCAAGATAATATGAGTATATTTTGGGATAGTTGTGATAGAATAGCCACTGTTTGAGTTATCAATATTTGTTATAAACATAATGAAAGAGGTAATTTATGAATCGTACAACAAAAAGAATTGGTATGACAACATTTGGTGTTATTATCTGTGCTATTAGCGTAGGTATTTTCAAAATAGCAGCACTTGGCGTTGATCCGTTCCAGTCACTTATGGCAGGACTTGATAAGCTTATACCAATACAGTTTGGAACTCTGTATGTCATTGTTAATGTCGTTCTTTTATCATTTGCTCTTATCGCTGATCGTCATTACATTGGTGTAGCTACCTTTATCAATCTGTTTATGCTTGGCTATATTACACAGTGGACCTATGATTTACTTCAAACAGTCATAATTGAGCCAAGTATTTGGGTTCGAGTGGCCTGTCTTTTAATTGCCATAGTTATCATATGCTTTGGTTCGGCATTTTATATGACTTCGGATCTGGGCGTATCAACCTATGATGCAGTTGCACTTATCATTACTAACACCTGGAAGATTGGCAAGTTCCAGTATGTTCGTATTATCACTGATGTTATTTGTGTTATTGCGGGCGGGGTAATATTTGTTCTTGGTGGTGGTGAAATCAAGGATATCCCAACGATTATAGGCGTTGGTACAATCATTACAGCATTCTTTATGGGACCACTTATTACATTCTTTAATAACAAATTTGCAATCCCATTTCTTAATGGCAAAGAGTCTTCTGATAAGAAAGAGGATACAGCCAACTAACTTGTGAATATGGCCTCTTTATGGTAAAATATCAGATAGGATATTAAGTATCATAAAGAGGTTATTATGTTTAACAGTAAAACACCTTTCATGGACATCAATGCTACTTCTTACATTGAGGCCATGCGACCTGTTCTTAATAAAAAAGCACTTTATTCCGACACTACGGCGGACTATGTTTCACCACTTGAGCCTACAGCTTATGGACGTGTGACCATTAGATTCCGTACTGCAAAAAACAATGCAGATCACGTGATTATTGTTGAAAAGCAGAAATGCCACAATATGGAAAAGGAATATAGTGACGATCTTTTCGATTATTATTTCCATGAAATTCAGTTAGACAACATGAAGATATCATATTACTTCGAAGTTCATTCGGGTAAGATGGTTACTTATTTTGATGTCCGCGGTGCCGTTAATGAGCCTATGGAACGTTACAATTTCCAAATCATTCCAGGTTTCAAAACCCCTGATTGGGCCAAAGGCGCAGTTATGTATCAGATATACGTGGATCGTTTTTATAATGGCGACCCATCCAATGATGTTGAAACTAATGAATACTTTTATATAGGTGATTATTCTAATAAAGTAGATGACTGGTACAAGTACCCAGCTACCATGGGCATTAGAGAATTCTATGGTGGAGACCTTCAGGGCGTTCTTGATAAGATGGATTATTTGTCAGACCTTGGTGTTGAGGTTATTTATTTCAATCCTCTTTTTGTATCACCATCTAATCATAAATATGATATTCAGGACTACGACAATATTGATCCACATATCGGTAAGATAGTTGATGACCATGGTGAATTATTAAGCGGTGGTTGTCAGGAAAATAGACTAGCGTCTAAGTACATTAATCGTGTTACTAATCAGAAGAATCTTGATGCCAGCAATAAGCTTTTTGCCAAGGTGGTAAAGGAAGCTCATAAGCGTGGAATGAAGGTTATTCTTGATGGTGTATTTAACCATTGTGGTTCATTTAACAAGTGGCTTGATAGAGAGCGTATCTATGAGAACGCTGAGGGATATGCCAAGGGTGCTTATGTAGATGGCGGTAGTCCTTACAGGCGTTATTTCAAGTTCTATGATGAGTACAAGTGGCCATATAACCATACATACGATGGTTGGTGGGGCCATGATACATTGCCTAAGCTCAACTATGAAGAATCTCAGCAGCTTAGAAATTATATATTAGATATTGGACGCAAGTGGGTGTCTCCTCCTTACAATGCTGATGGATGGAGACTTGATGTTGCAGCTGATCTCGGACACTCGCCAGAATACAATCATGAGTTCTGGAAGGCATTTAGGCAGGCTGTTAAGGAAGCCAATCCAGAAGCCATTATTTTAGCAGAGCATTATGGTGAGGCTGAGAGCTGGCTTCAGGGTGACCAGTGGGATTCGGTTATGAATTATGATGCCTTTATGGAGCCATTAACCTGGTTCCTTACAGGTATGCAAAAGCATAGTGATGATTTTAGGGGCGACCAGCTTAACAATGCGTCGAGCTTCTGGGGTGCCATGAAGCATCACAATTCAAGCTTTACAATGCCATCTATGATGGTTGCTATGAATGAATTATCCAATCACGATCATTCGAGATTTTTGACAAGAACCAATCGTAGAATCGGTCGAGTTAATAATCTTGGACCAGAAGCAGCTAATCAGGGTGTTAGCATGCCATGTATGCGAGAGGCAGTTCTTGTTCAAATGACATGGCCAGGTGCACCTACCATTTATTATGGTGATGAAGCTGGACTTTGTGGCTTTACCGATCCTGATAACAGACGTGCTTATCCATGGGGACGAGAAGACCAGTCGCTTATTGACTTTCATAAGAAGATGATAGCTATTCGTAAGGCGTGTCCAGAATTAAAGACAGGTTCTATTAAGGCTATAGGCGAGGATTATGGTTACATAGCTTATGGCAGATTCAGTAGAGCTGCTCAGACAGCGGTATTTGTTAACAACAGCGACAATGAGATAACTAAAGATGTGACAGTGTGGACACTTGGTATGAAGAAGGACGCTGTTATGAAGAGGCTTATCATCACAACTGAAGAGGGCTATGATGATACTCCAGC
>JAZRXF010000055.1:0-14735 GCA_045600085.1 Lachnospiraceae bacterium | reverse complement strand
CGTCGTCGGCAGCAACTACTAAGATTGCAATATCAGTTGAACTTGCACCACGCATACGCATTGCAGTAAAGGCTTCATGACCAGGTGTATCAAGGAATGTGATTTTCTGACCATTGCAGTCTACAACAGATGCACCAATATGCTGTGTGATACCACCAGCTTCACGATCAATGACATGTGTATTTCTAATTGCATCAAGAAGAGATGTTTTACCATGGTCAACGTGACCCATAACACAGATTACAGGTGGACGTGATACAAGGTTCTCTTCTGCTTCATCCTCTTCCTTAAGGAGCTCGGCGATGATATCAACCTTCTCCTCCATCTCGCACATGATTTCGTATTCAATAGCGATTTCTTCAGCTTCCTCAAATGAAACTTCCTGGTTAACAGTTACCATCTTACCCTGCATAAAAAGCTTCTTAACGATTGCAGATGGCTGAATCTTCATCTTTTCAGCAAGATCCTTGATTGTAATCATTTCAGGAATAGTAATTACCTTGATTTCTTCCTCTACAACCTCTTCTTTAACCTTCTCAGGTTTAATGAAACGTCCAGCCTTGCTATTACGTCCCTTACCAAGTACGATTTCATCATCTTCGTAAAGCTGATCCTTCTTGCTACGGCTGTCTCTTTCCTTACCACTAGCCTTATCACGACGTCTATCGTTATTCTCTGGAATAGCACTCTCAGCATATCCCTTTCCACCGCCCATATTAGGCTTCTGGCCTGGTCTAGCGTTAAATCCTCTTCCACCAACATTACCCTGTGAAATGATTACGCCGCCTTTATTTCTGTTATCACCGCCCTGACGATTGTCGCGGTTGTTATCTCTATTAAAGCCACCCTGACGATTGTCACGGTTATTGTCTCTGTTAAAACCACCCTGACGATTGTCACGATTGTTGTCTCTGTTAAAACCACCCTGACGATTGTCACGGTTGTTGTCTCTGTTAAAGGCACCCTGACGATTATCACGATTGTTGTCTCTGTTAAAACCACCCTGACGATTGTCACGGTTGTTGTCTCTGTTAAAGCCACCCTGACGGTTGTCACGATTGTTATAAATATTATCTCTTACGATTGGACGAGTCTGAGCTGCTTCATTCTTAGCTTCATTCTTAGCTGCCTCTGCTGCAGCTAGTGCTGCCTGCTCACGTGCTCTTGCTTCGTCTTCAACCTTCTGTTGTTCACGCTCTGCCATTTCACGACGGCTAGTAGCTGCTGCTGCTCTATCAACCATATTTTCTCTTGGCTTAATTGGACCTCTTGGAGCATTGGCCTGCTGATTAGGTCTTCTATCTCCCTGAGGTCTCTGACCCTGATTCTGGTTCTGATTCTGAGGCTTATTATTACCATTATCTGAAATAATAATCATCTTCTTTTTCTTAAGTGGCTGCTGACCATTCTTATCACCAGCTTCACTCTTTTCCTCAGCTTTTGGAGCTTCTACCTTTGGAGCTTCTGCCTTTGGTGCCTCAGCCTTTGGTGCTGCTGCGCCACTTGCCTTCTTGATGATAGCTATTTCCTCATCACTAATACCGCTAGCTGCAGTCTTACCAGTAATATTATTCTTCTCTAATATCTCTAATATTTCATTGTTGCTTAATCCGCATTCTTTTGAATATTCTCTAATTCTCATGTATATTGACCTCCTGTACTCCGCTTCTATTATCTGAACTTAACTCTATCTGTTTTTGAATTGACGAAGCAAACCCCTCATCGTTTACCGCTATTGACGCTCGAAACTCTTTGCCTATAGCATGTCCCAACGCATTTTTATTGCTTACGATACATATTGGCACTTCATAAAATGCACACATATCTTTGAAATTCTTCTTGGTGTTATTGGATGCATCATCAGCGACTATTACCAGGTACGCCTTGCCTTCCTTAACACTTTGCTCCGTGCTGAATTCGCCACTCTTTAGCCTGCCAGCTCTCGCCGCCAGTCCGAGAAGTGAATAAACCTTTTTACTTACTTCCAAAAACAAACTCCTTTTCTAGTGAATCATATATTAGGGCGGGTACACTCATTCTAAATGACTTCTCTAAACCCTTGCTTTTTCTGGCTTTCTCCAGGCACTTTATATCCTTGCAAATATAAGCGCCTCGACCATCCATATGTCTGTCGTTATCAAGAACAATATTCGCTGAGTCCTTAGCTTTTACTAATCGAACCATGTTATTTTTTTCTTGCACTTGACCGCAACCTACACATTTTCTTTGCGGTTTTCTTTCAGACATATACTGTACCTCTATATAGAATATTAATTATTCCTGGTCGCCCTCAGATGCCTCAGCATCATAGTTTTCTTCGTAGTCTTCAGAATACTCTTCGTCATATTCATCATCCATGTAATCTTCAATTCTAAAGCCATAAGCATCCTTAGCCTGTGACTCAGACTTGATATCAATCTTGTAATTAGTAAGCTTAGCTGCAAGACGAGCATTCTGACCTTCCTTACCAATAGCAAGTGATAACTGATCATCAGGAACTACTACGTTAGCACTCTTCTCTTCTGGATCAGCAAATACGTTGCAGATCTGAGCTGGAGAAAGTGAGTTTCTAATAAGATTACCTACATTATCATCCCAAGTAATGATATCAATCTTCTCACCCTTAAGCTCTCTAACGATAGCATTAACTCTTGCACCATTAACACCAACACAAGCACCTACTGGATCAACATTCTCATTGTGTGAACATACAGCCATCTTAGTACGGCTACCAGCTTCTCTTGCAATACTCATAATCTCTACTGTATTATCTCTAATCTCTGTAACTTCTGTCTCGAATAACTTCTCAACAAGAGCGTGATGTGTACGGCTAAGTGTAATACGTGGTCCCTTAGGTCCATTCTCAACCTTAACAACGTAGAACTTAAGACGATCACCTACATTGTACTTCTCTGTAGGAACCATCTCCTTCTCTGTAAGAATACCATCTGCTGAACCAAGGTTAACGCTCCAGCTAACAGTATAATCCTTAGGCTGAAGTCCCTTTGCTCTCATCTCCTCTTTCTGTCTTGCTGAAAGATTTGTAACTATTCTTCTTCTAATAATACCTGTAACGATATCCTTTTCCTTAGCCTGGAACTGGTTGAATACTACGTTTCTCTCTTCCTCACGAATCTTCTGTGTCACATAGTTTCTTGCAGCCTGAGCAGCCATACGGCCGAACTCATCAGACTCAACTTCAATATCAACAAAATCACCTACAACAGCATCTGGATTAACCTTCATAGCTTCATCCATAGATACCTCAATAGCAGGATCCATAACATCATCTTCAGTAGGAACTACTTCCTTGGAAGCAATTACATGAAACTCAAAATTATCATAATCAATATCAACATGAACATTGCTTGAGCTCTTGTACTGCTTATCAAAAGCTGAGATAAGTGACTTAGCAATAGCCTCTAACATTGTCTCCTTCTTGATATCCTTTTCTCTCTCGAGTGCCTCTAAAGCTAACTTTAATTCTGAATTCATTTTCCTTTTATCCTCCTTAATTAATCTTTAAAAATCTAACGCCAACTTAATAACGGCAATATTTTTTCTTACAAATGTGTACTCTTTATCTTCACCAGCAATAGTAATATTTTCCTTATCATAGGAAACTAGCTGACCAGCATATTCCTTGCAATCATCTATCGCTTCAAAAAGCTTAACCTCAACATCCATACCGATGCTATTCTCTAAATGACGATCTCTTGTAAGGCGTCTACCAAGTCCTGGGGAGCTAACTTCTAGGATATAGTTATCACTAATAAAATCCTCTTCATCAAGCTTATCGGATAATGCTCTTGATACTGTCTCACAGTCCTCAATAGTAACGCCACCATCCTTTTCAATATAAGCTCTAAGATACCAGTCGCTGCCTTCCTTCACATACTCTACATCGTAGATCCATACACCACATGCACTAGCTATGGGCTGAAGGAGTTCTTCTGTCTTACTTTCGTAATCCTTTTTTGCCATGCTTCCTCCTTTACTGGATTGTTATCTTGTATTTACCCAATAATAAAGAGTAGGCCGGAACCTACTCTTCATAATCTAGCAATATTTAACTATAAAAATATTAGCACCAAACTTATGTAAATGCAATACCTTATTTAACAAGAAGAGACTTACCTGTCATCTCCTTAGGCTGCTCCTTACCCATAAGCTCAATCATTGTAGGGATGATATCTGCAAGACATCCACCCTCTCTGAGCTTGTATGCAGGATCAGCATTTACAAGGATAAATGGAACTGGGTTAGTTGTATGAGCTGTAAATGGAGCACCTGTCTCGTAATCAACGAGCTGCTCAGCATTACCATGGTCAGCACAGATGAATAATGTACCATCAACTTCCTTAACAAGGTTAACGATTTCGCCAACACACTCATCGATAACTTCTACTGCCTTAACTGCAGACTCAAGAACTCCTGTATGACCAACCATATCTGGATTAGCAAAGTTACAGATGATTACATCATATAATGCATCACCATTATCATCCTTAGCTGTAAGAGCTTCGCAAAGCTTATCACATACTGTATAAGCGCTCATACGTGGCTTCTTGTCGTATGTAGGAACATACTTAGGTGAGTTAACAAGAATTCTGTCCTCGCCTTCATTTGGAGCCTCGATACCACCGTTAAAGAAGAATGTAACATGTGCATACTTCTCTGTCTCAGCGATTCTAGCCTGCTTCATACCATTAGCTGCAAGCCACTCACCAAATGTGTTAGTCACCTCGATTTTCTTGAATGCTACGCTCTTGTTAGGGATTGTAACATCATACTCTGAGAAGCATACATAAGTAACATCTAATCTATTGCCACGATCAAATCCTGTGAACTCATTGTCACAGAAGCAGTGTGTAATCTCTCTAGCTCTATCAGGACGGAAGTTGAAGAATACAACTGAATCCTTATCTTTAATAGTAGCTACTGGAGCACCATTCTCCTCTACGATAAATGGAACTACGAACTCATCGTTAACACCAGCATCATATGAAGCCTGAATACCTTCTACTGCGCTGGCAGCCTTATTACCCTCACCCTTTGTAAGAGCAAGATAAGCCTTCTCAACTCTGTCGTAGTTGTTATCTCTATCCATTGCATAATAACGACCAGATACAGAAGCAATCTTACCAACACCGATCTTCTTGATTTCAGCTTCAAGTTCCTCAGCAAATCCCTTAGCTGACTGTGGAGGAGTATCACGACCATCAAGGAAGCAGTGAACATATACCTTCTCAAGTCCACTTCTCTTAGCAAGCTCAAGTAAGCCGTAAAGATGTGTGTTGTGTGAGTGAACACCACCATCAGAAAGTAAACCATACATATGAAGAGCTGAATCATTAGCCTTACAGTTTTCAACTGCCTTAAGAAGCTCTTCGTTCTCGAAGAATGTGCCATCCTGAATTTCCTTAGTAATTCTTGTAAGCTCCTGGTAAACAATTCTACCAGCACCCATGTTAAGGTGACCTACTTCTGAGTTACCCATCTGACCATCTGGAAGACCTACAGCCATACCACTAGCATTACCCTTTACGAAAGGATAATCTTTCATAAGTGCATCCATAACTGGTGTCTTAGCCTGAGCTACAGCATTACCTTCTGTTTTGTCATTAAGTCCATAGCCATCAAGAATTAATAATACTTCTGTTTTCTTTGCCATTGTTTATTCTCCTATATTTAATAAATAAATTTATTTACTCGCAATCGTACTTATGTTATCACAAGTGAATATCACATGCAAATATGATAAGATAAAAAAATGGACAGAAATTTTGAATATACAATTCAATATGACGATATAGCTGGGGACAGATTTCGGATTTTAGACTACCTAAAGAATCTACGATATTCTGCCCATCTATTAACTAAGCTAAAGCACATAGATGGTTCCGTAAAAATCAACGGTGCATCCGCTCCGCTCAACCATGTTCTCTCGCCTAATGATATTTTGATGGTTAATATACCTGAAGAAAGTTCAGACAGCTGTATTCCTCCTACCAATCTTCCTATTGATATCATTTATGAAGACGAAGATATCCTGGTTGTGAATAAATTCGCATCGATGCCAATACATCCTTCACAGCGTCATCACGAAGACACACTGGCCAATGTACTTATGCACTATTATAGAAATGACAATTTCGTTTTTCGCTGTCTGACAAGACTGGATAAAGACACCAGTGGCTTAGTTTTAATTGCCAAAAATATACTGGCTTCAAGTATTCTTTCTGAAGATATGGTCGAGGGCAAAATCATTAAAGAATATACCGCCCTTTGCGAAGGTGAGCTTGATCAAACAAGTGGAACAATCAGTGCCAAAATCGCCAGAAAAGAAGGTTCTACAATAGAGAGAATTGTCGATGAAAGCGGCCAGGAAGCTATGACTCATTATGAGCTCATTCAAAATCTTCGTGGACATGCACTAGTAAAGCTCCGTCTTGAAACAGGCCGTACCCATCAAATACGAGTTCATATGAAACATATAGGTCATCCACTTGTCGGTGACTATATATACAATCCTGATAATCAACTTATGAATAGGCAGGCACTGCACTGCTCCGCGCTTAGCTTCACACATCCTATCACCGGTGAAATACTAGCTCTGGAAGCCCCTATGCCAAATGATATAAATAAAATAATCCATGAATTTTCAACCTGAAAACTCATGGATTATCACTGCGGCAATTATTTTTTCTATCCCACCTCGTATATGCTTGGTGATAAACTTTACTACCAGTCCTGTAACACATGCTGATATTATAGTACCTTCTCTCGCACCAACAATCTGTCCATCAAAAATAACAAGTGACAGAATCACTGCAGCAGTTACACAGGATATATCAAAAGCAACCTTAACATATCCAAATTCTTTCTTCAAAGTATCAGCCATCGCTTTGACAATAGCTTCACCTGAATTCATTATTACATTAGCAATTACAGAAAGAGAGATTCCAAATGCAAGAACCACTATCCCTATAAATAACATCGCAAGCTTGCCAGCATAATGCTTAACATTTATAAACGATACCATCCACATTCCAAAATCGGTAAACTTTCCAAATAGATATGATAGAGGAATTTGTAAAAGTTGGTACAACTTAAAATTACGCCTGAGAATGAGTATTTGCCCAACAATAAGAACACAGTTCCATATAATAAGCCAATCACCCATAGTAAGGAATTCATATTTAATACTTATGACATTGGCCACCGATGATATGGGTGATACTCCAAGATCTCCTCGCTTCGTAAAAGCCACTCCTACACCGGCGAAGAATAGACCTATTATAAAGACAATATATCGAATGATTATTTCTTTTTTATTCACTCTGACTTCATTGCTTGTATTCATTTTATATCCTTTTAGTTAAGACTCCAGCCATTATCTCCGTGATATATCATCACCTTGGTCATACCGCCGTCGATGCATATATTTTCGCCTGTAATAAATCCTGCCTTATCAGAGCACAGGAACAATACCATATTCGCTATATCCATTGGATTGCCAACTCTACCTGCAGGTTGTTGAATAGCGTCTGGGCCTTCATATATAGTATAGTCTGTATCTATCCAGCCTGGAGATATTGAGTTAACTCTTGCTCTTCCTGACAAACTAACAGCAAGTGCATGAGTAAGCGATGCTATACCACCTTTGGCAGCAGTATAACTTTCAGTTTGAGGCTGACTCATCCTATCTCGTGATGATGCCATATTTATAATAACTGCATCCTCATTAAAATAAGGATTCAATAATTTACTGAGATAAAATGGTGCGGTAACGCCAACCGAAAGAGCATACTGAAACTCTTCATAACTGCACTCATCTATCCCCTTCATGATAGGGAGCGCATTGTTAATCAAATAGTCCACATGACCATATCTGGCAACAACACTACTCACAAATGCTTCAAGCACATCCTGCTTACTAATATCACCCTCATAATAGTAGTCATAATACGATTCATAATCAGGCTTTTTCTTTATATCTATAATACACACTTTAGCGCCTTCTTTAGCGAAAGACTCGGCAATAGCTTTACCAATCCCTTGTGCTCCCCCTGTTATTATCACTACCTTATTTTCAAAATCAGCACTCATATAACTCCAATCAATCAGCCAGTTTATAGAGATTTTCTGCATATACCGCAGTATCTAAACCATTAAGATCGTTTCCTATTACAGAAAGAGAGTATGTCACTTTATTCTCTGCGTCATACCAATTTATAACTCTTGTGGCCTCTTCAGTATCAATAAAGCCATCTGTGCCTCCAAGAGAATAACTATATTCCACAGCATCCATACCTGCCACTTTAGTCTCTTCTATAAGATTCCAATCATAATACATACCTGAGATATCTTCTAAAACATCCGTCTTCTGTGCTCGATATACCCACATAGAATAATCCTGAGTATAGTTCATCTGTGCCATACCTGTACTTGGCATATAGCTATATGCTACATTAGCAGCTTCCGCTGGTGCCACAAAATTAAATCCCGTAGCCTCGAGAACGCCTTCTTTATCAGAATCAACCCAAGGATTGATAGTATTCATTCCTTCATATACTTCATCATCTGCTGTTTCAAGCTCGATTACTTCAATATCATTTCCACCACTTTCAGCCTCTTTAACATCATTTTTCTGAGGTGTGCACGCTACTAAAACAAGTCCCATAGCTCCAAGTGTTAATCCGAGTAATTTCTTTTTCATAATATAATCTCCCTGTCATTTTTTCCCCTAATACTTTAACACTATCCACCAATTTATGAAAGATACATTTCTTGCCCTCGTTTTGCATCTTATAATTCAATAATATGCATCCAAATAAATGCATTCATCTACTTTGTCTTTCAAGAAGACATCGCTTCCGACTGGCAGAAGAACTATTGCTCCATGATCAGCCAAAAAACGTAAAGCTTTAAACAAATTACTATCGTACATACTATGATAAAAATGAGAACTCTCATATGGCGCAAAAAAGATCTTTTTACCACTCGTATATCCAAGTGCCGCCGAAGCCCTCCATCGTTCGCCACTAAGATTTTTTAATTTTAAACTGTATCTTGAATCACTAAGATAAAATGCTTCTGCGATCTCATCGAAGCATTCCTTACAGCCGGATTGCGCTATAGCCTTTTCAATGGATTTTCTGACAGTTTTATTTTTATACTTCTCATTAATAGGCTCTAAATTCCAGCTAATCTTCGCTAAATCCTCCTGGACAATTTCAGTCTCATCCATTGATATCTTAAGCTCGCCAAAATCAATTCTTCCACCTATTAAATATGATAAGTACATACATCCCTGATGATATTCACTTACCAAACCATATATTTTTCCACTATCTAGCTTAATGTCCTTATATAACCAGCTATCCCAAATCTCATCACTAAAGCTATGGATTCCTGCAATTATACCTGACACCTTTGAAGTATCTACAAATATTTTCATACTTAATCCTTGTTTTTTTATTTATCCTGAAATTTAATAATTAATTCCCCTCAACTATCTACTCTTTAGCTTCCTCTATAATCTCATTAAGCGCAGTATTTGCTTCTTGATATCCTTTCGGATATGCATTAATTCCATGAGCAGATATTGTTTCACCTGTGGAAAGCTTTATCTCCAATCTAAAACTACTGCCATCTATCATAATCAATCCTCCATACATGCTTCCAGTTCTGATATTCTATCGCCAACATCCTCTGGACAATGCGCATCCGACGAAGTAATAATCTTAACAGAATATTTCTTTAAAGCCTTTATTAGCCCGGCATCCATGCCAAGTGACTGGCTGTCAGGGCATCTTCTCATAACTCCACTATTATGATCAGCATACATACAACTCTTCGACAATTCACTAGCTAGCCTATCATAATACTCAAGAAGTGAATACGATGGTCGATGTCCAAAGAGCTTGATAGCGTCTGGATGGCCTATCCCATCAAACAAACCGCAGCTTGCAAGATTACACGATTCTTCAAAGTATCTATGATATATCTTGTCCACATTAACATTATCCCAATGCTCTGCTTTATGGTCAAAGGCGAAGTTGTCAACAAAATGAATGCTGCCAAGCAGGAAATCAAAATTTTTATCTTTGACCTGCTCATAGATAAACTCCTCTTGCTCTTTGAAATAACATATTTCAAGACCAAATTTAATATTAACTGGATACTGTCTACTATTAACTTTATCAATAAGTTCAAGATAATCCGATATTTTATGCTTTCCTGAGCTTCTTTTAAACCATTCTTTTACATAGTCACTATATTCACATACAGAAGTGTACATTGGTAAAAATTCATCAAAAATATAGCAATGCTCAAGTAATCGTATTTCATCTAGCCCTCTATCTACTGCTTTATCAACAAATTGCTGAATCCATTCTAATGTATAATCTCCACGTTCTATATGAATGTGTCCATCAACCATCTAATCACCTCATTCTAATCTTAAAGATATTATGGCTCCTTTCTTGCATCATAAAAGCCGTCTACATACGCAGAAAATAGTTCTTCTGTTAACGATAATCTAAGGAGCTTAGGACCTTGAACAGCAAAATAAAATGTATTTTTATCTGTAATAATTTTAAATAATGCTTCTATACCATGATTCTCGATATCGAATAAATAACCAAACTCCACTTTTGTATAGGCAAGCGATTCATAATCTTCACCTTCACACAGCCCTGCCAATGCTGTATTGGCAATTTTTTCTTTTAATACTTTGTTTTCAATCTCATTCTTTTCTTTTGGCTTTTTCTTATTAAATAATCCCATTACTTTCGCCTCCCAAAATAGCTATTAATAAAATATGCGTATACTATATCACCTTAAATAATCAACCTCTCCCAATTTTTTAGGCATCGAATTACTGATGACCCATTTTACAACTAGTTCAGTCAATCGGTATAACTCTCCTTTTCCAGAATATGAGCTAATGTGTCCCGCAATGTTACATGCTTCATCTACTAATACAGCATCCATTTTTTCGTTCTGCTTCAAATATCCCTTCAAAGCATTCGTCATCTTTGCATATTCTGTATCCCAGTTCATTCCTCCATTGTCCAGAATTTCATATGTAATCTTCCCAACAATTCTAATCATCTCTCCTTGAAGAGTTTCTGCTTTTCCGCGCCCTGGAACTAGCTTCTGTCTCAGTTCCTCATACTGAGCTGTCCAATTTCCCTGCTTCACATTTATTTCTTCTTCAATACTGTTCATCACTCTTGGCTCAACAGGTGTAACATCAAACAAAGCATACAACGCTGCTAATGCCTCATCTAACTTAGGCAAAATATCCTGACTAATATTGTTTCTAAAGAATTCGAATCTTTTACCGATTTCTTCGACATATCCCTTTGTTTTTGCTGAAGTTTTAGCACCTGCTTTCAAAAGCATTTCACATATTTCTAGCGCACTAGGAATATATATATTCTGGCACCCTGCCAGCACACCATCAATCAACGTTTTATTATCCAAACCACAAGCAATATCAACAGAAGCTTCTGCATCCAGCAAATTTCTTACAGCCTGAACATTACAGGTAGTGCAAGCTCTGGCCAGCGCATTACCATTATAGCTTTTAACTGCCAAATTAATATCCGCGCCATTTTTTATAAGTACATCCAGCACGTCTTTATTATCTGCTTGATGAGCCACCGCTGAATACCCAAATCCACAATCCATATTGGGATTAAGTCCATTATCAATCAAAAACTGAGCTTGCTCCGCAGACAAATTCTTATAATAAAAAGCATTCGATGTGGATTTCCCCACATTGGTCGCTGTTATTTCATATTTTGAGAAAAAACTGGCAAATGAATTCATATCATGACTTGCCACTAATAAGTCAAAGTCGTTAGGTAGCTTTTTCTTTTTCATTTTAAACCACTCCTCTCATCTTCACAGTCAGTTCAATGATAATAAATTCATTACCATTTTTACCATTGTATCTTTCTCATCTGGATTTGACTCAGCAATCATTAGTGTAATAGCAACCAGCGTTCCATCGCTCAATCTCTTTGTACCATCAATAAACAATGCATTATTCCTATCCAAAAATTCCAAGAACAAAGATGCTGCGATTCTTTTGCATCCGTCAGCATATGGATGGTCCTTTATCATAAAATAGAGTAGATTTGCAGCTTTCTCTTCTATAGATGGATAAGCATCTTCTCCAAACACGCTCTGATAAACGGCCGCTATTATACCAGCAACTTTACCAGCTTCCTTTTCGACACCAAACACATCAGTATCAAAGGAATCTCTCATTTTTCCAACCATTTCTTTACAATCATCATATGTAATTCTATAAACTGGAACGGCGCCATTTGGTTTCTCCAAAGCCTGATGATCGTACTTGTCAAGAAGAAGCAATGCCTCAGTGTATTCATTTACTGCTCTTAGCACATCTACCTCTTCTATATCTAATGCATCTGCAATCATTCTCGTCTGAATATCAACTGTCTTCTCAAGAGCCTGCAAGCGCTTTTCGTTGATAGCATAGCCGTTCACTACATACTGTTTTAAAATCTTATTTGCCCACTGTCTAAATTCGACACCTCTTTGCGATTTCACGCGATAACCAACAGATATTATAACTTCCAAACTATAGAATTGAACTGGTTTATCTGAATTTGCAATGTGCATTTTTTGCACATTGCTTTCTCTCACCAATTCATTTTCCTTAAACACATTATTAACATGTCTAGTAATAACAGTACGATCCACCTTAAACAATTCAGTCATCTGTGCTTGTGTTAACCATACAGTTTCTCCATCAACAGGTACATTAAGTGTAATGTCTTTGTCCTTTGTTTCAAAAATAACTAATTCATTCTCCATCTACATTTTTCTCCTTCTCCATCAGTAATTCCTGCGAAGCCTTATATTCAATCAACTCATAAACATACTCTGGCATCTTACGTTTTCCCTGTTCCCAATCGCGCACAGTACCAAGTGGAATATGAAAATAATTGGCAAAATCCTCTCTCTTCATCCCCGTAGATAGTCTTAGATACTTAATCATTCTTCCAAGTCTCTGTGCCTCTGTTTCACTACTCTTTATTTCTACTGTAATATCATTCATCTTCTCGCCCTCCTACAGCATTGCTTTATCTAAGTGTAATACAGCTTTGCTGTAATGTCAACGCAAAAAAATAAAAGGGCTTTCCTAGTATAATCAACTAAGAAAACCCTTTGTTTTATAATCACAGTATAGACTCAAAAATTCAAGTGCAATGTACTACGTACTATGCACTTGTCGCTGCTTCGCAGCTTATAATTTTTTCGTCATACGTTCGGTAAAAACAAATGTCTGCTACGCAGCCGCTTGTTTTTATTCCTCACTATGCATTAACGATCTGACCGAAGTCTGGCTTAAGAGCTGCACCACCGATAAGACCACCATCGATATCATCCTTTGAAAGGAGTTCAGCTGCGTTAGAAGCGTTCATAGATCCGCCGTACTGGATTCTTACAGCCTCAGCTGTTGGAGCATCATAAAGCTCTGCGATTGTCTCACGGATCATCTTACATACTTCCTGAGCCTGATCAGCTGTAGCTGTCTCACCTGTACCGATAGCCCAGATTGGCTCGTAAGCGATAACAAGTTCCTTAACCTGATCAGCTGTTACACCGTAAAGATCCCATGTAATCTGTCTCTTTACCCAGTCAGCATATGTGCCAGCCTTACGAACTGCAAGTGACTCACCACAGCAAAGGATTGGCTTAAGTCCAGCAGCGAATGCCTTCTTAACCTTCTGGTTGATAAGGATATCGTTCTCACCAAAGATATCTCTTCTCTCTGAGTGGCCCATGATAACGTACTCTACACCAGCTTCCTTAAGCATTGGAGCTGAAATTTCACCTGTGTAAGCACCCTTATCTTCGATATAGAAGTTCTCAGCACCAACCTTAACGTTAGTACCCTTAACACATTCAACGACTGTTGTAATATCGATAGCTGGTACGCAGTATACTACGTCTACAGCATCGTTGTTTACTAAATCCTTAAGTGTTGCACAAAGCTCTTTTGCCTGGCTAGGAGTCATATTCATCTTCCAGTTACCAGCAATAATTCTACGTCTTGCCATTATTATAATCTCCTTAATATTTATAACCGGCTCTCCAAAACGGAGAGCCTTTATTTTTTATTCAAGTGCAATTTGCTTTAGCAAATTGTACAGTAATTTAGAGCCTGTTCGCGAAGGAGCCATTGCTCCGAGTGATTACAGGGTCTTAATTACTTATCATCAGCTGCGTATACACCTGGAAGTTCCTTACCCTCAAGGAACTCAAGTGAAGCACCACCACCTGTTGAGATGTGGCTCATCTTGTCAGCGAAACCAAGCTGGTTACAAGCTGCTGCTGAATCACCACCACCGATGATTGTTGTTCCATCAGCTGCTGCAAGAGCCTCAGCTACTGCGATAGTACCCTTTGCAAGTGTTGGGTTCTCGAATACACCCATAGGTCCGTTCCAAACAACTGTCTTAGCATTCTTAGCTTCTGCAGCGAATAATGCCTGTGTCTTAGGTCCGATATCAAGACCTTCCTTGTCAGCTGGGATAGCTGTTGACTCAACATATTCAACTGCGATTTCAGCATCGATTGGGTTAGGGAATCCATCAGCTACTGCTGTATCAACTGGAAGAAGAAGCTTCTTACCAAGCTTTTCAGCCTTAGCCATCATTTCCTTACAGTAATCAATCTTCTCA
>JAZRXF010000054.1:0-21960 GCA_045600085.1 Lachnospiraceae bacterium | reverse complement strand
AAAGCTTGGTTTTGGTTTGATGAGATTACCAGAAAAGGATGGAAGCATTGATTTACAGGCTGTATGCGATATGGTAGATGCATATCTCGATGCAGGCTTTAACTACTTTGATACAGCTTATGTATATCATGGTGGTAACTCAGAGAAAGTTGTAAAAGAAGCTTTAATAAAGCGTCATGATAGAGCTAGCTTTACTCTGGCAACAAAGCTCCCAGCATGGGAACTTCATAATATCGAAGATAGAGACCGCGTATTTAATGAACAGCTCGAAAGAACAGGAGCAGAATATTTTGATTTTTATCTTCTTCATTCACTTGAAGATGGTAACAATTATAATGTATATGAGAAGCTTGACTGCTTTAACTGGGGTATTCAGAAGAAGGCAGAAGGCAAGATTAAGCATTTTGGCTTTTCTTTTCATGGAACACCAGAGCTTTTAGTAAAGGTTCTTGATGAGCATCCAGAAATAGAGTTCGTACAGATTCAGCTTAACTACGCAGACTGGGACAATAAGGTTGTTCATTCTGGCAAGCTTTATCAGATATTAAAAGAGCGTAATATGCCAATCATCATTATGGAGCCTGTTAAGGGTGGTACACTTGCCAACATGCATCCAGATCTTGAAAGCTTATATAAGGCAGCTAGACCAGATAAGTCAGTGGCTTCATGGGCCATGAGATTTGTAGGTAGCTTAGATGGTGTAACTACTATCTTAAGTGGTATGTCCAATATGGATCAGGTTCAGGATAATCTGTCTACATTTGTGGACTTTGAGCCTCTCACAGAAGAGGATAAGCAGGTTGTGGATACAGTTGTAAAGAAGATGCTTGATATTCCACTTATTCCATGTACTAATTGTAAGTACTGCTGTGATGGCTGTCCAAAGAAGATTCATATACCTGATATCTTCAGCGCAGTTAATACTAAGAGAAAATTCCCAGATGATAATCGTCCAGCATTCTTCTATGGAAGTCTTACAGGCTATTCTGGAAAAGCCAGTGACTGTGTGGGCTGTGCTCAGTGCGAGAAGGTATGTCCTCAGCACTTACCAATCCGTGACTTACTAAAAGAAGCCGCTGAGATATTTGAATAATTAAAGCTATATAATATGGACATAAAAAACGGACATTCGTGTGAATGTCCGTTTTTTACGATTTAGAACCATAAAATACATATTGGAATTCGTATTATTAGTAGAGAAATTCATAAAGGATTCGGGTACGAAAATGAAAAAGAAAAATATAATTATAATATTGGTGCTATTTTTTACAGTTCTTTTGGGCGTATTAATCTTCAATATTGTAGGGCATACCAGCCTCAAAATATCTTATTTCAATAAAGTACATCCTGGGACCAATATTTCGAATGTAAGATGTACATATGAAATGGGGCGTAGTGTGAAGCTTCCGAAAGGAAGGTATAGCACAAAGGATGATAAATGGGGAATATATAGTGTTAATCATTCATCGGCAGCATATGGATTATATACATATACCTTTGATATAGAGATTAATGGTAAAATAATCTCACCACAGGTTGATATTATGAAAACAAACTGGCAGGATCACTGTGATATTGATATCGAGATTGTGGTTGGCGCACCAGAAGAAGATTCATTATATGTTACTCTGTATGTTGATGGTATGGAAACAAATGAAAACTTCCATGATATTGAAAATAATGATATACACATTCAAGGTGGAATATAAGATATAAATAAGATATGAATAAGATTTGAGAGGGCAAACTATGAAGAAGAGAAAAAGTACTCTAGAGCGCGTTGTCGCTGCACTTGGATCACTTGCTGTTTTGATTCTTGGATTTTATGTACTACCTAGCTGGTATGATAAGCATAGAAAAGATTAAAATAATAAAAGACTAAATAAAAAAGACTAAAATATAAAAGACTGATAAAACTTGCATATTACATATATATATTGATAATATTACTTTGTTGTAAAAATAATATATATAGGGGAAATGTTTGATGAAAAAGATTTTGAAGAGAAGTCTATTACTTATGCTTGTTATGATGCTCGTGATGTGTATGACTAGCTGTGGTAATGACGAGATTAAGAGTGCTGGCGACGAGATAGTAAATAATACTCTTGCGGCCAAGGACAAGAAGATTGTTAAGGTCTTCAATGAAGATGATGATGACTACGATATCAATGTTGAACTGGTTCAGAGTCTATTCGAAAGCTTTAGTGACGTGGTTAAAGTAAACAAATTAAAGCCTGAGATAACCAAAGCCAAGGTTGATGCTAGCAAAGACGCGGCATCAATTGATTATACTATTGATATTAATGATGAAGAGTATAGCTATGAGCTTGCACTTACCAAGGATGGTGACAACTGGATTATTAGTGACAACTATGATTATATGATCAACACCATTGAATTATACATAGAAATCATTCTTGAAGAGGGTGATGATTCTGAAGCTGAAGACATCGAAGATATGATGGATGAAATGGATTTTGATGATTACTTTGAGCTTGCTGAGTACATGTATGATGATATGTATGAGTTTACTAAGAATCATGCAGATTATGATGATGTTAGTTATGATGATGTCGATGACTTCGATGGTCCTGTTGATTATGCAGACGGTCCTCTTATTGATGAAGACGAGCCTACGATTATCGATATGACTATGTTTATTGATTTTCCAGGTAATGAACTGGATTATGATAACGAAGTTCAGGAAATCATTGCAAATCTTACAGGCGTTAGGGTAAAGGAAACGTATCTTGTAGGACAGACTTCAGCGGATGCCATAAACACTATTATAGCTGCTGGTGCCTATCCAGATTTCATTTATTCTACGGATGAGATGCTTACATTATACGATGCAGGTGCTTTAGTAGCATGGGATGATTATTTAGATAGTTATCCAAATATCAAGGAACTATATACTGCAGAAGAGTGGGATAAGATAAGAGCCGATGACGGTCATATTTACTGGGCTCCTGTTTTTAATAATACATATGGCCTAAGTAAAGAAACTTCTCATAATGAGAGTGCATTCTGGATTCAGGCCAGAGTACTTGAGTGGGCTGGATATCCTAATATCGAAACAGTTGATGAATATTTCCAGTTACTTAGTGACTATGTGGAAGAGAATCCAACAATGCCAGATGGTGAAGATATTATTCCATTTACAACACTTTGTGATGACTGGCGTAATTTTTGTTTGACAACTCCACCTATGTTTCTTGCAGGATACCCTGATAATGGTGAGGTTGCAGTAGATACTAGTGCAAAGGAACCTACAGTTTTCGATTATAGTGTGACAGAAACTGCCGAAGAATATTATCGTCAGCTTAATCAGGCGTACAAGGATGGTATTCTTGATCCTGATTTTAGTACTCAAACATATGATGAATATATAACTAAGCTATCTACAGGTCGTGTACTTGGTATGTTTGATCAGTACTGGGATTTTTATTATTCTGTTGATTATAGTTTTACTAGCAAAGATTTATATGATCTTGGATGTGGTTATATTCCACTCGGACTAACAATAGACCAGGGGATGACTAATTACTATCATAATTATACTGATACATTGAATTATTTTGGTGGATTAGGTGTTACAACTAGTTGCGTGAATCCAGATATTGCTTTCAGCTTTATAAATGATTTACTTGCTCAGGATGTTCATGTTCTTCGTTTCTGGGGAGTTTGCAATGTTGATTATCTTGTTGATTCTGATGGAATGTATTATAGAACTGAGGATATGAGAGACAATGCCAATGATTCTTCGTATATAGAAAGTCATCTATGTAGCTATATGTATTTCCCTCAGTGGAGAGGTACATCGCGAGATGGTAAGAATGCAATGCAGCCTTCAGAGCAGGCCTCAGAGTTCCTCTCAACTTTACCAGAGTCTACAGCTAGATGTCTTGAGGCATATGGTGCTGGTGGTTATTGCGATATGATTGGATCAGTTATTGAAGACAGAGAAAGCTGGGCTCCACTGTATTCATATACCAATGCTATGTCTAATGCAACTCCTGGCGGTCAGGCATTATATGATATTAAAGATCTTAAATCCACAGAACTTCCAAAGGTTGTTATGGCCAAGGATTTTGATAAGTCATGGAATGCATATATTACTGCATATAATAAGTGCAATCCTGATGCATTTATCGAAGAGGTTCAGGAAGAACTGGACAGAAGAATTGAATAGGAAAACTAACTACTTCAAAATCTAGGAGAAATGTTAATGAGTGAAGTGTTTAAAAAAGAGAAAATGTATCTTGAAACATGGTTCTGGTGTTTCATGATATTCAATGTTGCTGGTTGGATATACGAAGTTGTTGTATTTGCTTTCGAGTATCACCAGGGCTTTATCAACAGAGGCTTTTTGTTTGGACCATACTTACCTGTATATGGAAGCGGCGAGCTGTTAGTGCTATTAATGCTTCTTGGGCTTAGATCCAAGAAGGTTAAGCTTGGTAAGATTAACCTCATGCCAGTTGTTATGTTTTTCATCATAGTGTTTATCACTACTGTTACAGAACTTATTACCAGTTATATACTTGAGATATTTACTCATGGTAATGGCTTCTTATGGGATTACTCAACTCTGAATTATGGCCCTCATTTTGAAGGACGTATTTCGGTTGTATCGAGTCTTCGATTTGGTATTATGGGTGTAGTTGGTTTGTATCTTATTCAGCCTATCACCGCTAAAGTAGTTGATAAGCTTAGAACATGGAAAGTACCATTTTATGGTGTGACAATTGCAGTAGCTGCCGTGTTTGCGGTAGATGTAATAATTCATGTTGGCGCCAGCATACTGAAGTAATAACTCATTTAACCATTAACTAATATAAAAGATATTATTAATTACTAAGGTCTATTTCCGTTTGGAGATAGACCTTTTTATTTTTGAAAAAAATAATTGAAAAGTATTGACTTTCACGTTAGTTGGTTGTATGGTTAGTTACATAAGTAATGAACCTATGAACCGGTAATATGTTTTTGATAAATAATACGAAAAAGGAGGGCTTATGAACGAGATATTAACCAGTGAAAAATCTATTTATCTGCAAATAAGCGAGATGATAGAAAACGATATTCTTAGAGATATATTGCTAGAAGAAGAAAAAGCACCTAGTACCAATGATTTTGCCAAGCTGTATTCCATTAATCCAGCAACAGCAGCCAAGGGAATCAATATTTTAGTTGATAGTGGGGTACTTTACAAAAAGCGTGGTATAGGAATGTTTGTGGCAAAGGGGGCCAAAGCAATGATTAAAGATAAAAGAAAGTCAGAATTCATGGACAATTATGTAACAAAGCTTGTAGATGAAGCAAAAAATCTTGGTATATCTAAGCAGGAACTTATTGAGATGATTAATAAGAAGGCTGATTAAGGGATGGTGAATGATATGAGTAAAATAACATGTACTAATATACGTAAATCATATAAGGGTAAGAATGTTCTTCATGGAATTAATCTTGAACTTGAGTCTGGTAAGATATATGGCCTTATAGGAAGAAATGGCGCTGGTAAGACCACACTTCTTTCAATTATCTCAGCTCAGAATCCTGCAAGTGGAGGAGAGGTAAGACTTGATGGCGATAAAATATGGGAGAACAAGAAAGTATTAGAGAGGATATGCTTTTCAAGAGAATTACCTTCAGGTGTTAATAGTCTGACCTCTAGTTATAAAATAAAAGAATATTTTAAGATTGCAGGAATCTTTTATAAGAACTGGGATCAGACATATGCTGATAAGCTTGCAGTAGATTTTGAACTGGATGTTAATACCAGACTATCCAAGCTTTCAAAGGGTATGCTATCAGCCGTTACAATAATAGTAGCGCTTGCAAGCAAGTGTGACTATACATTCCTCGATGAGCCAGTAGCTGGGCTAGATGTTATTATGCGAGATAAATTTTATAAGCTACTGCTCGAGGAATACATGGAAACAGGAAGAACATTTGTAATATCAACACATATTATTGATGAGGCTTCTTCAGTATTTGAGGATGTAATAATCATTAAAGACGGACAACTTCTTCTTCAGGAGAATACCGAGGAGTTAGTTTCAAGATGTGTCCACGTAAGTGGTAAGGAAAGTGATGTTGATAAAGCCGTAGCTGGTCTTGATACATATCATACAGAGATGGTAGGAAGATCCAAGGGTGTTACGGTTATGTTAAAAGAAGGTCAAAGTGTAAAGTCTTCGGAGAATATTAGCGTACAGAGTGTGAGCCTTCAAAATCTGTTCATAGCTCTTTGCGGGGACTAGGAGGTGCCTATGAAGAATACATTACATTACTGTATGCGAGAACAGCTTAAGGGTATGGCAATCGTTGTAGCATCGGTTTTCTTCTTCGTCTTATTCATACTATTTATTTCGGCTTCAGAGGGCGATAGTGTGTTTGTATCACTTATTCCTGGCCTGCTTTGGCAAATATTTCCAGTATTTGCATTTGTGTACTTTTTTTTGATGCAGTTTTCTTTTGCTCGTAAGGAAAGTCTTGTTATGCTGGCTATGGGTGAAACAAGAAGGCATATTATTTTAGGAAGGCAGTTCGCGTCGGCTGCCAGTGTGATAGAAGGTGCGGCCATTTTCTTAATTGGTAAAGCTTTAGATACCAATTATGCAAGTAATATTGATGGATACGTTCAGTTTACTTTTATGAGTTGTATCAGTCTTATGATTGCTGGGCTTGGCCTTGGAATGATTATGAGCTTTATTGAAAGAAAGTATGGAGTTATTGGTTTTAGCATTTCTATGGCAATAACCATATTTATAATAGCGGTTCTATGTTTTTATGGCAGATTTGCAATTGGCGATTTACTGGAGTCATACAGGCTTAGTGCTTTTGTAGGAGGAATATTCCTTTTAGCAATTGTTTTATATGTATCAGGCAGTTTGCTTTCAAAACTCGATATTGAGCGCATGGAAGTAAGAGTATAAGGAGGTTTGTCATGAAAAATAAAATATTATTCGATTTTAAAGAAGATATGACTATGACAGGCATCATCTTAGTTTTCAGTATTATTTGCGGCATAATTATGGACACGGTTGCAGCAAAAGGCGGTTCGACGACAGATTATTTTGTTTCTACGCTCATAGTGATAGGCGGTTTTTGTGCATTATCATTTATTGGGGGGATGTATTTTAAACGAAAATTCAATATTCATATCTCGATGAGTGGAAAGAGAAGTGACCTGATAATATCAGAGCTGATTGTTTTTACTATAGAGTGCCTGGTTTTATATCTGCTATCATATTTAGCCTTGCTTATAGAGGATAGGATACTGTTTTGGCTTGGAGTAGGTACAGGTTTAGACGGATACACTGCTGTCGATTCTATTTTTGATAGTGGCGTGGTTATATTGTATTTCTTTGGTGCATTACTAGTTCGTTTTTATCTTGGATGGGCATCACTAAAATTTAATGATATCGGGTGCGTTGTGGCGATACTTGCCCCAATGTATTGTATTTTATTCTTTTCTTGGTTAGCGGAACGCAATGCTACCATAGAAAGATTTCTTTGGAAATTAGAGGATTTTGATAATAAGCTTTATCAGATATGGTCATTACTACCTTGTATCATTGGGGCAGCAGTGATGGCAGTCATAATATTTATGATTGCGCGAAGTATAAAAAGACAGACGGTAAGGTTTAACTAAACTAGGATTGTTTTTTTTAGAGATGGTTCTTTTTGCTAGAATCATCTCTTTTTATTTGGTTTATTTTACTAAATGTGATAACATAATTGCATGTTTACTTCAATTTATTTTTTTATTTTTTTAATATTGATTTGGGCACTTTATTTATTAGTCCCTAAAAAATTACGTGAAGGATATTTGCTTCTTGCAAGTATTCTTTTTATTGGTTACATCTCGGTTAAAGCGCTGGTAGCTGTGTCTGTAACATCTGCACTAGTTTTTTTGTGTGGTCTACTAATAGAGAAAGCCAAAAAAACAGGTAAAAATGGTAAGGCCATAGCAGTAGTAGGAATCATGGTATTTGCATGTATTCTTGTGGTTGTAAAAAATATACCATGGGCCATAAAGTTTGCAGGTGGTATGGGGCTTTCAGATGATCATTTACTTCGGAAATTAATACTTCCAGTTGGTTTTTCATTTTATTCATTTCAGTCAATTGGTTATATTTATGACGTCTATAATGGTAAGGACCAGGCAGAGCATAGCTTTATTCGATTTGCTCTTTATATGTTATTCTTCCCGAAGTTTGTCAGTGGACCCATAGAAAGACAGGGCGCATTTGCAAAGCAGCTTGGTGAACTTCGCGAAGTTAAGCTTTTAGAGAGTAGCCGTATATGGCAGGCTGTAATGTATATCCTTTGGGGATATGCACTGAAAATGATTGTAGCAGACAGACTGGCACTTCTTGTTAATGTGGTTCATAAGATGCCAACAGCATTTGATGTATCATTCTTGATTATATGTACTATATTTTATAGCTTTCAGGTCTATGCCGATTTTGCAGGATATACATGCATAGCCATTGGCGTATCGAGGCTTTTTGGACTTGATCTTATGAACAATTTCGAGAGTCCATACTGGTCGGCTACTATCACGGAGTTTTGGCGAAGATGGCATATTTCACTTAGCTCATGGCTTCGTGATTATGTATATATTCCACTTGGTGGAAATAGAAGGGGCCTCCTTCGCAAATACATTAACACCATGATAGTATTCGTACTCTGTGGTATATGGCATGGCAATGGTCTGTCATTCTTTGTATGGGGAGCACTTCATGGTATTTATTCTATAATCGATAGATATACACTTGGTAAGTGTAAGCCTGTGATAGGCAGGATATTGACCTTTATTATGGTTAGTTTTGCATGGATATTCTTCAGGGCTGACTCGACAGGAGTTGCTATCGAATATATTAAAACCATGATTCGTAGCGGCTTTTGGTTTGAATCCAAAAAGGGACTATATATAAGTATGGGCGAAAGCTTTAAGCAGGTGATACTTGGCTTTATATTTATATTTATACTAATGATTATTGATGGTATCGCGTATAAAAAGAATAAATCAGTGCCGATACTTATGAGCGAGAGAAAACCTGTTATAAAGTATTTGATAGTATATATTGTGATTATGTTGTTATTTATATTTGGTATATATGGCGGTACATATGTTGCAGCCGATTTCATATATATGCAGTTTTAGAAAGGTAACGAATTATGAAAAAATGGATTTTACCTGTTATAACTGCATTATTGCTAGTTATATCGATTGGAATATGTTACAACGTTTTAAGCGTAAAATCACCGCATGGTATAGATCAGGCCAGGGCTTTTTATTATCAGCCAAGGAACAGTATTGATGTGTTGGCTGTAGGTAGTAGTCATGTCCACTGTGGAGTTAATCCAGCAATGCTTTGGAATTTTTATGGTATTGCAGCATACGACTATAGTGCAGCAGAGCAGCCACTATGGGAAACATACCATTATCTGGTTGAAGCATATAAGTATCAGAAACCTAAGGTTGTTATACTTGATTTATTTATGGCGGCCAGGGTAAATAGCGACTATCATTATGGATGGATGCGAGAAAGCTTTTATGGTCTGAGACCATCGCTTAATAAATACGAAATGTTGAAGGTCAGCGCCGATAAGGAATATTACAGATATTATATGCCTGATTTCTATACATATCATACGAGATACGAGGATCTTAACAGAGAAGATTTTGCTAATATTTTTGGTGGAGCCAAAGAAAAAACGATTTTTAAAGGATTTACCCCGGGATTTCAGCGAGTTGATCAAAGTCTTCCATTTGACTATTGGGAAGAATTAAATGAATATGGACTTAGCGCTAAGTCCGAGGAATATCTTAGAAAAATTATTGAACTGACCAAAGAAAATGGCAGTGAATTAATGCTTGTAGTAATACCATATAATATGGATGGGCGTGACAATATTACCTATAATCAGATTTCGCAGATTGCCGAAGAAAATTCGGTGCAGTATGTTAATTATAATGACCTTTTGTACGATATAGGTATAGATGTGACATCTGATTTTAATGATAATTCTCATCTTAATTATTGGGGAAGTGTAAAATTCTCTGATTATCTTGGTCGTCAGCTAAAAGAATACTATGATATTCCAGATCGAACTGATGATCCAAAGTATTCTTCCTGGGAAGAATATTCCAACCAATTACTAGAAAGCGTGCGTGAAAGACAACAATAAAATAAAAGAATCGAGTAACGAAAAATGAAGAAAAACAAGAAGAGTTTAGTAGTTGTAGTGTTGGCTGTGTTAGTCATGGCTTTAGTCGCTTGCGGCAAAGGAACAGGTGATTCTGGACTTACTGAGATAACACCTGGAGTTGGTACTACTATTTCGGAGAACAGTAGTGTGAGTCAGGATTCTGGCATAGAAAAGCAAGATACGAAGTCAACTGATGATAAAGATACTGATGCCAAGATAGATAATGAAAAGACAGATTCAGCATCAGACAATAGTGTATCGGATAATGCAGTATCTGATAATGATATACAAGATACTGAAGATAAAGCTAAGGATGACGAACCTAAGGTCAAAGAGGTTGACCGCGACGATATAGAGGTTCTGGCCGAAGCAGTAACAATGTATGTTCAGTCAGCTGCCAATGTTCGTAAAGGACCTGGAACTGACTACGATATAGTAGGTAGCCTTAAACAGAATGATACAGTCGAAGTTATAGGCAAGTGTAAATCTGTGGCCTGGTTTGAGATTAAAAGAGGCAATGATTCGGCGTTTGTTTATAGCGGGCTTCTTGGTGATTCTGAAGTAGTTCCAGTTGTCGTTGAAGCTCCCGTGCCAGTAGATGGTGCTGATGGACAGGAGCAGGCAGCTACTACGCAGGCAGCCGAGCAAGTAGCTACTCCACCGGTAGTTGCAACACCGGCACCAGCTTCAGTAACAACAGGTAACGTTGTATTTATAGGAGATTCAAGAACATGCCAGATGCAACAAGCAACAGGTGGTAGCGGAGTTGACTGGGTGTGCCAGTACGGAGCAAAGTATGACTGGTTTGCTAACACTGCCATACAAAAAGCGGATCCATTGATAGGAGCTGGTACAAAAGTAGTTATTTGTATGGGAGTTAATGATCCAGACAGAGTAAGTGATTATGCAAGCTGTGTTAATAATAATGTATGGAGCTGGGTAGGCAGAGGAGCCAAGGTGTATTATGTATCAGTTAATCCAGTAGAAGAGCCATATATCAATGAAAAGGCAGCGGCTATTGAGAATTTTAATGCATCTATGCCAGGAAGACTTCAGGGCGGTGTTATATGGATAGATACATATAGTGTGATTAAAGCCAATCCAGGAGGATATCCTTTTGTTGATGGCATTCATTTTGATAATAGTGCCAATATCATGATTTTTAAAATGATATACAATAATTTACGTTAATGTTTAGGGGCGACCACTTTAGAGCGGATCGCCCCTTTATTATGAGTAGACAATGAATAAAGAGTTAGTAAAAACAAAAGAGAATAGTGTGACTAGCTGGAAGGGCGTACTGGCAACACTTGTCAGCCTTTCGATTCCAACAGTACTTGAAGAGGTGTTATCTACACTTATTCAGTATGTGGATACAGCCATGGTTGGAAGACTTGGAGAGAAGGCAACTGCATCAGTAAGTACAACAACCACAGTTAACTGGCTGACCTATGCATTAACTGGCGCAATATCTGTAGCTTTACTTGCAATGGCTGCTAAGGCCATGGGTGCGAAGGATGAAAAAAGACTAAGAAAATTGTCGGGACAGGCTATATTCCTGGGCTTTATGTCAGGTATTGTTATTGAAATAATAGCACTGGCTCTTTCTCCATTTATTCCAATATGGATGGGCGCCGAGCAGGATATATGGAAGCCAGCTACCACATATTTTGCGATTCTATCTACGGCACTGTTTATACGTAACAGTAGTAGAGTTTTTGCTGCGATGATACGTGCAACCAAGGACACCAAGACGCCGATGCTTATTAGCGTGGCTGAGAATGTGCTAAATGTCGGACTTAACGCACTTTTTATTTATGGACTCGGAATGGGTGTTATAGGTGCAGCTATTGCATCGGCTATAAGCTATGGGATAGGTGGCTTTGCAATGTATGTTGCATTTAGAAGAAATAAGTATCTTGGGTGTTCAATTAAGGACGTGAAACCAGATGCTGAGATAATAAAAGAATGTGTTCATATAGGCCTTCCAGCACTTGGTACCAATATTGCAAGCTGCCTTGGATATGTGGTGTTTGCGGGGATGGTTTCAGGCATGGGAACGACAGTATTTGCAGCCCATTCAATTGCAGTAGCAGCCGAGGAAATCGTATATATTCCAGGATATGGACTTAGAGTGGCTACTAGCACACTGATAGGCAATGCTCTTGGCGAAAAGAATGAGCGTAAGCTTAATCTTACCAGAAGATTATCTATTATTATTACTATGATAATAATGGTTGTTAACGGTGTGCTTCTTTATATATTTGCATTACCACTTATGAGCATATTTACAAGTTCAGCAAGAGTAGCAGTTCTTGGTTCAGAAATGTTAAAGCTTGTAGCTTTTTCAGAGCCTTTCTTTGGACTAATGATAGTTCTTGAGGGCGTTGCATATGGAATGGGACGGACCAAGGGCGTCTTTATCATAGAAACCTTTAGTATGTGGTGTGTCAGACTTATCTCAACATTTGTATGCGTTAAAGTGCTTGGGCTTGACCTCTATGCAGTATGGATGTGTATGATTGCTGATAATATATGTAAGGCAGTTCTTCTTGCAGTGACTGTCAGGCCAGGACATATAAAAGCTAGCTGATTATATTTTATGCTTTTAGTAGAATAGTCTTTTATGGTATTATTAAAATCAAGAGGGGCGATATGGAAAATTCTAAAGCAGTAAAAATGTCATATATAGTTAATACTGTAATATTATCTCTGGTAATAGGTTTAGCAGGCTTTTTTTACCTGTGCAAAGCTCAGGCTTTAGTTATCTTTAGCATACCAACAGCCTGTATTTATCTTATCAATTATGCCCTTATCAAGTTTAATAAGCTTGATATTTTCGTGTGGCTTACATATTTTTGGATTACACTTTATATGAGTTATACAACGGTGGCACTAGGCTTTAATATGGGCTTCCATTTGTATAGCTTATCTTTGATTCTTGTATTATTCTGTACGGACTATCTTGCATATAAACTTAAAGGTAGAGCTACTAGAGTAGTGCTTATAAGCATTGGTATTGCTCTTATATATATTTGTAGTACTGGTGTTGCAGTTTGGAATGGACCAATGTATGAGACACCTAAGATTTATAGCAATATAATGCTTGCTATAAATGCTAGTGTTGTTTTCGCATTTATTATTATTTATGCCAGGATACTTATCAGAATGATTATTAATTCTGAGGGTAAACTTACAAGAATAGCTCATTATGACAAACTGACGGGACTATACAACAGACATTATATGATGGATGTACTTAGCGGGCAGGATGAGAAAGAAGGTTCATGGATAGCTCTTCTTGATATAGATGACTTTAAGAATATTAATGATACTTATGGTCATAATACAGGGGACTTTGTATTGGTTCATTTGGCTGAAATATTAGTATCAGTGTGTGATAAGTGTACAGTATCAAGATGGGGCGGCGAGGAATTCCTTATTTTATGTAAGGATACATCATTGGATGCATCGATTATGGAAAAGCTTCGCATGGAAATATGCAAGGAACCTTTTTCATATGAGGGTACTGATATAAAGGTTTCTGTTACAATAGGTGTTTCTGATTATGAAGCCGAAAGGTCAACAGATAAGTGGATTCAGAGTGCCGACCAAAAGTTATATGTTGGAAAGAACAATGGAAAGAATGTTGTTGTGTCATAGATACTAATTGTTGTGGGGTTCTAAGTCGCAGTGAATAGATTGATGGCTATCAGGGGCGTAATTTATACAATATAGTTATGCATCTCACCATTCACTGCAATGCTATTATATAAAGTTATTGGAATAAAGTCTGTTCCTTCGAGGAACGGCTTTATTTTTTTATTGGGAGAATATTTGTACTCATTTATTTGTGATAAATGAGTTCGTATCTTCCTTCTTTTGGAATTTAGAATGAAGATATGGTCGTACTCGTTGACGAAGGTGATACTGGTGTTACAATTGGGATATCGCTAGATTTTTACACGTACTTTGTGCTAGTGCACGAGGCGTAGCTTTATGAAAAAGTGGGGGAGACTACTATGGAGGATGAAAGAATAATTAATGCAGAGCGATTCTCGAAAATATGGTGGCAGTCAAGATATGATGCCCATATGACCCAAGAGAAACTGGCACTTGGACTTGGTGTATCGCGTAAAACCATACAGAACTGGGAAAAAGGAATCAGCTCACCAACACTTTTTGAAAGTATGGAATGGTTTAGGATACTTGGTCTTAATCCAATGCCGTATTATCTGTCATATCTTTTTCCGGATGATGTTGGTGATATAAAAGGTAGTGATGGTGATGAGAGGATAGAAGACGCTCTTTCAGTGCTGGTAGATCAGCTTCCAAACATGGCAAAACGACAGCTCCTTTATATTTTATTTGGCAATCATGGAAGCTCACCAACGGCAGTTCTGAATCTTATGAATGCACATCTTCAGTGTCCTCTTCGAGACCGTATTGGCCAGGCGACACATATCGCAGAGAATTATGAGCTTAACAAAGCTATGGGTAGTGAGGTTCGGCCTGATAATATACAGCCAGATGTGGAGCTTTTGCGTAAGTCTATAGAATCAGCCAAAGAGGCAGTGGTTCAAAAGAAGCATGGATATATGAATCCTCAGACAGTAGAGTAATCATAATTGTAACTAAATATTATTCGTGTTATCATAGGGTATCAGTTGGGCGTAATTGTGTTTGTTTTTGTGAAGATAGGGTGATTTTTATCGCAGTATTTTCACATACGAGGTATTTGTATGGATAAGAAAAACATGTCACAATTATCAAGGCGTTTAGTTGCAGACCCCGATGACTATATGCATAGTCTTAGGACCAATTTATATATGTATATTGGTGAGAAAAACATTACACTGCAACAAATTTCTGACGAGGCTGATATTCCTATCAGTACTCTCAAAACTCTATGCTACGGCGATGCCAAGGATTGTCGTATATCTACAGTTATTAAGCTGGCAAGGGTATTTAATGTGAGTGTGGATGAACTAATTGGTTCAGGGACTATAACCAGTCAAACCTGTGAATCGCTTCAGCTTATGCGCACGCTTCCAGAAAGCTTCACCTATTTTGTCAGATGGCTTATCAGGTTCTATCGTGACATACTTCTGGCCAATCCTGTAAAAGAAAAGGCTGTAGAGGTCATGAAGGCCAGGTGCAACGGAGAAGGTAATCTAATTGTCACAAGCGATATGGAGGTATCCGATATATCAGATTACTCGCCGGATATTCGAACCAAGATATTTATGGGCATTACTATTCCATGTGGGAATTATGAACCGTATTATTTTAGCGGGGATATACTGTATATTGCACATGACAGAAGACCAAGGGAAGATGAAGCTGTTGTAGTGTGCATTGCAGGATGCATGTGGATACTACGGGCCAGAAGAGAACTGGTATCAAGTGAAGATAAACGAGTTATTACCAGATACTATACACTTCGGGATGACACCTTATTTGCTACGAGCGATGACATAGAGAGTGTTATGGGGTATGTGGTAAAGGTGCGTAGAAGATAGAATGTTATAAGCTAATATAAAAAGACCTCATAATCAGGACGCCTGGAATCCAGTGATTATGAGGTCTTTTGAATTTGACATTAAGCCCGTTTTGAAAAAAGAATGAATTGCACTAGTTCATTAATGCGATACCAATATTGAGGTATCCTGCAAATGTGAGCCAGAGAATATAGGGTAATGTTAAGTAGAATGAGGTTTTGGATATTTTGCGGTAGGAGAGTAACATTAATAACACTAATCCCCAAAGACATATTAACCAAATAAAAGCGCCCCAGTATTCAGACTCACGAAAAAATATTAGTGACCACACGAAGTTGAAAAATAGCTGCGCTGCATATAAAAACAAGGCTGCGAAACGTATAACAGTATGCTTCGTGCTGGATTTGTAAATTATATATGAAGCCAATCCCATAAGAATATAAAGTATTGTCCAGGCAATTGGGAACAGCATGGCTGGCGGTGCAAGAAGCGGCTTATTCATTTTGTTGAAGGCCGCCATGGCATCCGATGTCAATGCACTTGCTAGTAAACCGACCCCAAGAGGAATTGCAAGAAATATCATGAATATTAATAGCCGCCAGAAGATACTGGGCTTGAGACTAGATTGATCTGATATAGTAGTATTTGTCATAGGCTAAACCTCTTTATTGATAGTTTTTTTATTGGTAGTTTCTTTATTCATAGTTTCTTCTTTAAATGACTCGTTGTCATCGCCATCATTGCTGCTGTAATTAAAATCATCATCATAGTCAGCTATTACCACATCTTTACAATTCTTTAGTGGCTTACATGGTCTATAACATTTGTGCTTGAACAGAATGATTAGCTGGACGGTTCGTATTATTACCAGTATTGCCAATATTCCCCCAACAATCATTAGTCCGTTGTTATTTGTTTTATTCATAGATTACCTCCTCATATCTTAAAACTAATTACATGCACATTACCCATTCCTTCATCCATAGCTCATGAAGGTTGCAGTAAGCATATGCGGCTTCTAGTGCGTCATCATCTGTTATTAGGAAGGTTGCTTCGGGTTTATCGCCAGGTTCTAGGTGAACGCGCTGACATCCATTTCTTGTCTGAATACATATCCACTGAATATAGTGACCTTCATCCATAGGGTGATTACCAGCCCCTGCTTTGACAGTTATCTCATTACCACGCACAGTTATCTCTGGAATATGCTTTTCAGACGAGCCTTCCGAAGTGTTAGGTATTAGCTCTAGCATATCTGCCATGCAACACATCATAGTAAGATCAGTGTCGTTAACTACGTTAGTTATCTGGCCACATCTTTGACATTTGAAAAATCTTTGTTTCATATCTTTGTGCTCCTTTCGTATGATTAATATACCCAGCTAGTTAGTTGTTCTTTATCCATGCTTCCAACGGCTCTCTTCTTTAGTAAGCCGTCTTCGAAAAGAAGAAGCGTAGGTATAGATCTTATGAGGTACTCTTTTGTGAGACTGCTATTTTTATCCACATTGACTTTGCCAATTACTATATTGGATTTAAGAGTATCTTTGACCCATTCAAGAGTTGGCAACATTTCGTGGCAGTGCCCACACCATGGTGCCCAGAAAAATACAAGAACACGACTGGCCGAATCATTAACTATGTTTCTGAAATTATCATTACTTAATTCGATTAGATCCATATGTCTATCACCCCCAACTTAAAGAATCGATTATTAGTTTAGATGAAGTGGTAATATGGTAAATGGTAATATTAGGGTTCGAGTAAACGTTTACTTTTGTGGTATTACCACTTCATCTAATAAGCATATGATAGCCATTCGTGATTAGTGAGCATAGATTTTGGAATAGACAACTAAGCAGCTTTTTGAAATGAATAGTATGTTAAGACAGCCAAAATAAAAGGCCATATAAATGGCCTTTAAATTGAAATATGTGAATTGATATTTTTGCGATAGTTAGCTGGGGTGATTCCCATTTCATCATGAAAGGTTTTTGTGAAGTGACTGGCACTTGAAAATCCTGTTAAATAACCAATCTCTGTTGTGCTTTTATCTGTATCAGCCAGGAATTCCAAACTTTTTTGTATCCTGTAATGAATAAGATATTCCCCAGGTGTTTTTGCAGCATATTTTTTGAAGAGCTTTGCACACAGCGTTTTGCCAACGTTACCAGAAGTAGCGATATCCTCTAAAGATATCTTACTAGCATAATTGGTCTGGACATATGTAATCATACTTCTAAAGGCTTCAAGTTGAAGACTGTTAACACCAGGCACAATAGAAGATACTTCGAAGTGTAGTGATACTATTTGGAAGATCTTGTATAGTCCGGATACTATGGCTAGTTCCAACCCTTTTTCAGGAGTGTCTTCGAATAGCGTGAGAATTAAATCTATTATTTCACCAGTCCAGTCATCGTGCGTGAGCTTGATGAAATCAAACGAGTTAACACCAGTTAATGGACGTATATAGTTCTGCTCCACGTATTTATTACCAGCGAGAAGAGTAGGATGTATTATACCGCAGTAAAAAGCACAGGTTTTGCCAGGAATAGAACTATTGGAGTGGATACGCTTGGAATTAACAAAGATTCCTTCACCTTCAACTAGATGTATGCTGCGTCCATTGACAATACAGTTAATTTCCCCCTGGGAAATATACATGAATTCTAGGTCCTCGTGCCAGTGCTCGGTGGCTCTTGTATGTACTGATGGAGGATAATATGCATGAGTTGAAAAGCACTCAAAAAGTGGATTGTTATATTGGAAAATCTGAGACAAGTCATTACGAATTGTTATAATATCACGCACTTCTGTCATAATACACCTCTACAAAACGATATTCTGATATAAATTGGACAAAAATAGATATAAATTACCTTTATTGCACGATATTATTATATTTATATTAATAGAGAAAGACAAGTATATTGCTTACTTGTTTTTCAAGTAAGCTACTTAATTGGAGTTAAATATATGAGTAAGGGTAAGATATTTGGACCTGGTAAATTTTATATAGCAGCTATTATGATAGCCATACCAGTTATGGTTCAGTCGTTAATTCAGAGTCTTGTTTCGCTTATAGATAGTTTTATGGTAGCAGGACTTGGCGATATTAAAATGTCTGGCGTTAATATAGCTGGACAGATTATGTATGTATTTATGGTAATACTAAACTCTATCTGCTCGGCAGGTGGAATATTCTTAACACAGTTTAGTGGAGCCAAGGATAAGAAGGGAATGCAGCAGGCATTTGCCTTTAAGATATGTGTAACTATGTTTGTATTTATCCTATATCTCATAGTCACGATGGTGATTCCAAGACAGGTTCTGTCACTCATGGTGCTTGGTAACAGTCAGGCCGATGAGATCCTAGATTATGGAACTATGTACATGTCATTAATGGGATTTGTAGGATTGCAAAGTATTATTTCCACCGTCATAGCATCTTCTTACCGAGAGATTGGTAAAGTAAAAGCTCCATTAGTTATCACTGTAATAGCGACTCTTGTTAATACATTCCTTAACTGGCTATTAATCTACGGTAACCTTGGAATGCCAAGACTTGAGGTAAGAGGCGCTGCTTATGCAACGATTGTCGCAAGAAGTGTAGAGGTTCTTCTATTCATTGCATATGCTTTATTTGATAAACCAAGCTTTATTAGCCTATCAGCATTTAAAAAGCTTGATTTTGGATTGTTTGGAAAAATATTTGAAAAGGGCTGGCTTGTTATTGGATCTCAGATTCTTTGGGTAGGTTCCGAAAGTGTGGCCAATGCCATTTATAACAGCCGTGGTGGTGCCGATGTAGTATCGGGTATGTCATCATGCTTTTCAATTCTCAATTTAATACTAATATCATTTGCGGGTATTAATACAGCCACAGCAGTTCTTATAGGCAAGTCCCTTGGAGCCAATAAGCTTGATGAGGCAAAGGATGAGAAGAGATGGATGCTATCGGCTGCCATAGTGTTTGGACTGGCCATGAGTTTAATTGGATTTTCAACGAAGCTGCTTGTACCAGTGGTATACGGCAATCTTAGTATACAATCACAGACTATATGTAAAAATATGATAGACACTGTATCAGTACTTATACCACTTTGGATATATATCAATACTCAGTTATCAGTACTTAAGGCAGGTGGTGATACCAAGGCGTGTATGTGGGTTGATGGTGTAGTGGCTGTATGTACTGTAGTACTACTTCTTATACTGGCCAGGTTCACAGGTATGGGACCAGTTGCATTATATATAGGTGTGAAAACACTTGATATAGTGAAGATAATCATAGGCCATATACAGCTTAAGAAGGAAAGGTGGATTGTGAACCTTTCTGTAAACGCCTAGGATAAGAGAAATAAAATATCAAATACTTTTTAAACTAATAGTATAATGATTATTTATAAATGGTACGATATAATAAGTTGCTATGATAGATTATGTTAGTGTATATTACGGAGGTGGAATATGGAACCAATGTATTTAACAATCCAGCCAGTAGCAACTGGACAACATATCAAGAAAATGCTACATGATAATGGTTATACTGTAAGAGATATTCAAAATGCCATGGGTTTTGAGAATCCACAGGCAATTTACAAATGGATCTCCGGTAAATCATTACCAAGTATCGACAACTTTATCATATTAAGCAGATTACTGCATACAAGTATAGAAGATATCCTCGTCATTGACGGGGATATTGTTATTTTAGGGGAATATACTAATATGAGTTATTTGATAAATTCGTATGCATTATTCGGTTATTAAAGGAACGAAATTCCATATAGCATTAACAAGCTTTGGGTGATGAATGACAAAATGAATCTCAGGTGACGTTCTCTTTGAAATTATCACCCAAGAGTTTTCTTTTGAGCGTATTTGAATATTTCTAAAAGGAGCATGGTTATTTTTGACCAAAATGTAATTTGGATTGTTGTTCGCAAAGCTTTCAGTTAAATGTAAGTGCTCAAGATACTCATCATATGTATATTCAAGATTAATATCTTCTGATAAGCCTTTAATTAAGAATGTTGGAGGATATGCCTCAAATTCTTCTTTCGTAAGTACAGCAACTTCTTCATTTAGTTCACTGTGAGAAGTAATTGTTTTTATAGTATCAGAGATTTTAGTTATATTTTCCCAAAGCTTATCGAGATAGTCTAATTTATCGATTCGTGTCAAGACTTTGATGAGGAAGTTCTTGTTAATTGTATGATATGGAAGAGAGTATAGTTGGCTTTTGAAATTTCCTTCTTCATTTTTTTCGGAATCAATAAAATCTAGGATGCTTTGACTATCTTCCTTGAAATAAATATCCATAAGAGGTGAAGCTTTTGCAAGCATATTTTTTGCGCGTTTTTGATAATATTTCACATCTTGCTTGGAGGAATAAAGTGTGTATTTTCCGTCTTTATGATGACCATCAATACATTGTCCATCAAGAGCACAAACTCCTGATACGTACGTGAGCTGATGGAATACAGATGAGGTTTTGTTCGCAAAATAATATGGAGATATCTGTCCTGTCATATATAGTGGAATCCAACTTTGTAGACCAAGAAGAAGCTCATTAAAAGGACGATTTAGATTATGGATAACATTTAAATGCAGCCCTTTTTTTATTGACATTGCTATAGCAAACATCCATTTTTTGCCAAATTCCAAGTCTTCAGCCATGTCTTCCATAGGCATATCAGAAAACATAAAGATAGGATCATTTGATTTGGATAAAACAGTTCCTTTATAGAAGTCAAGTTCGGCTTCTTTCATTCCGTCGAGGTCATAGTAGGTCTTTGAGTGAATGATGTTAAAAGGAACGTTAGGAATCTTTAATTCATCAAAGTGGATAGTTCTAATATATTCGTCTAGGTTAAAAGAATCCAATTCTGATAAGAAATTATTAATAGACGAAGGCTTTGCTTTTTCGGTGTTATTTGTGAACCATTGTGTAAGGATAGAAAGAAATGACTGCTTATCATGTAATTCGGTTGAATTACAACCAATAATAGCAGCTATCGCTGAAATGGAATCCGAATCATCGTAATTGTTTACTATATAAAGACATGTGTTATTTATAAAGGCATCAATGTCTCCAGGTTTTCGTTGGCCAGTCTTGATTCGATATAAAAAAGAAGAATCATATCCTAGATATTTAGATAGTTTATTCAGATTAATATCTAGTGAATTAACAAGTGTATTGAAATTAGCTATAGCAAGGCTAGAC